>DTSE01000333.1 GCA_012965515.1 Candidatus Melainabacteria bacterium
ATGATAATATAATGCCAATATTGAAGCATTGCTAAATAAGGATACCACATAAACTTTAGGTTTATGTGTCAATAGTCCCGACGATGTAGCTATTAACAATACTGTCGATACCACTACTAATAACCATATTAATCCAACACCAATATTCATATACTATCTACCTGTTCCCGTTTATCTACCTGTTTATGTACCTGTTTCGCCCGGTGGTGGCGGCGGCGGAGGAGGTGGCGGCGGCAAGTCTTTACGTGGTGCACTCATAATATGTTTTTCCTTGTTTATGATTAATAAAAATAATTCCGGTCTATTGTACTATTAATTGACAATTATTAATACATGCCGTTTTCGCGAGCTTTTCCGCCACCGAATAACCATGTGGCAACTAGCCAGCTTCGACCTCTAAACCAGCGTCCTTCGCTCTTTAATATGTCGCTTAATACTTTAGACGCTTGCCAATTTGTACACATTGACCCGTCTTCGAATGTGCCTTCGCGACATAAGACGTCATGTATTAACCAGCCGAAACTATCGATATCAATTGCACCACTAGCCCCGTCGTAAGGTTTGTCGGTTGCACGAACGACAACATGTTTCAGATAACGTTTACTGAAATAATGGTAATCTTTCATAACTTGATAACCTATCGTTACCCCACTACCCGTTTTTATTTTCTCGACATAATTGTAAATACTTTCTTTCATATTATTTAACACCCCAATGTTGAAAACTAAAATGATTCGCGTCGTTAAACCGTCCGCCCCATTTGGCGTTTACATTTAACGATTCCCAATATTCGCCAAGTTCGACATATGCGGAATGTTTACCGTCCCGTATATATTCGCCGTCGACAAATAAATTCAAGTCAACGGCCAAGCGAATTTTATGAACGCTTTTTGCTGCCGAATAAAGTTTCTTTTGGCCAAATTCGCCAAACGCCCGACGGTCACGAAACGCATCGCCAAACGTAAAAGCATAACCTTTAAAATAAGCGTAGGCGATTAACATGCCGACGCACTTGGTAAACTCTTGTTGTTTGGTCGATAGTTTCATGACTCAGCCTTATGCTATTATGCTACCACGAATATCGCCGGTAACTGTTTCTGTTAATGTGAAACCATTTTTATCAATGGCAATACCTGCAGCACCACCAGTGTGCGAAGAACTATTCGAACCAGCTTGGCCCAAATCAGCACCGTCGCCACCTGTTGCAACTCCGAACACCGTACCACCTGCGCCACCAGTTTCAAGAGTTCCGTCAACACCCGGTAAAGCTAATAACATTGGGTCGGTTGTTGTTGAAGTTTGACCAGTACCGAAAACAAAACCAGCTCCGCCACCACCACCGGCGAGATATACCTCAGGTAGTGCGACAACATTATCTGAAGCACCCGCACCACCACCACCACCGATAACACCGTTATTGATTAATGTTAAATCATAATCTAAACGTATCGCATCACCACCGTCTTCGCCGTTAGCGGTTGTAGCATCACCACCTTTACCAGTTGCAAACGCACCTGAGTTTAATTGCAGTGTGACAATTGCGCCGGCTGGCCACGTTCCAGTAACCATACCGAAAGTCGATATGCTTGTACTTCCAACTTTGACACCGCCTTCGATAATAAACTTAACTTGTGTAGATGCGTCCGGTGCAGGGAATAAACTATTATAAACAGTTCGTAAGTTGATATCTTGTTGGTCAGCACCTAAAATCACTAAATCAATATCAGGGTCCCCACCACCTTCATCCTCTGGCAATGCTTCACCGTATGTAAATTCTAACGCTTGATATTTGAATGTTCCAGATTCTTTAACGCTCGTTATTTGGAAAACTGTATCGAGTGGTGAACCTGAAAAGTCAGTAATGTCGCGATGATTTATCGCACGTGATTGACCGGCCCAAACATCAGAGTCTTTCGCATCTAATGAGAAAGAAATTTCGCGAGGTATGTCGGAGAACCGTCGACCGATTAACGCGCCAAGTTGCAACGCTGCGGCTTTATTTCCGATGAACAGCTGGTCATCGCTCAGCGCGCCGCCTACACATACAAACTGGCTCTCGATCAGGTCCTTTCGATTGAGCAAGCCCTGATAGAGTTTCATCGTTTGAAGATGGAAGAAGCCCAGCCCAAAGACTGGACCGGTACATTTCCTAATCTGTCGGCGATCTAGCGCTCTGCTTTAAATGCAGCCAGCGCTGCCTTTGCGACAGGCCTGATGTAGGGGCAACGCCATGCGTCGCCCGGCGGGCGGCAAAAATGTCGCCCCTACAAGAACAGTTCCTTCAATAACGGCTGCGCCTATGCGTGGCGTCTGTGCTGCCAGCCGTTGCAGTGGGCGTGGCGCATGCAGCTTGCATCCTTCGAGTGCATTCGAAGCAGTTCCAGACCGGAGATTTCCACTTCCAATTTGCCAAGTCTGTGGCATTCGGCTTGGAAAGCCAGAATATTGGAAGCGCTGGTGTGATCGACAAGGCCGACAGACGGCGCAAAGATGAGTGTTACTTTTCTGCAGCCTGCGGGAATTTTGTCGAGTTCTTTTTGAACATGCAGTGCGTTGAAGCAAACGACGGGGCCATTGAAGCGAATCTTGTGCTCGCCGTCTTGCGTGTCGTGCATTGCCACTGGGTTGCGGAACAGTTTCACAAACTCCACCCAGAGAGTTCTTGCGGTTACAGGGCTGTGACCGTGGTGTCTTTCCAGTGTGCTTGAAAGTGAGTAAACCCAAGCCAGAATAAGTTTTGCTGCCATGCCGTAAATCAAGCCCCAGAGCAGGTCTGTATACAGCGTGACGGCAATTGTCGAGGCGAAAAGGAAGAGTTGTTCTTTGCCTACCGAAGCTGCATAGAACCATTTCTTTGGTTCACAAAGCTTGTATCCGATATGGATGAGAACCGCTGCCAGTGCTGCAAGCGGAATCATATTGATGTATTCGCGAGCGATCAAAAGATAGCAGATCAGGAATGCGGCGTTGTAAAAGTTAGCCCACAGTGTTTTGCCGCCGGACAAGATGTTTGTTGTGCTCTTGATGCCGCCTGGAATGATGGTCAGTCCACCGGCCAAGCTGGAGCAGATGTTGGACATGCCCATTGCGAAGAGGGTGCGGTCCGGATTGGACTTTCTATGAAAAGGATCGATTCTGTCGACGGCCATGATGGTGGCGAGTGATTCGAAACCATCGATCAAGGTAAGAGTGAGAACGCAGCCGGCAATAGTCCACCACATGCTGGGATCTGAGAAGAGTCCGACAAAGTTAGGCATTACAATGCCGTGCTTCAGCGGATCTGCCGGAATATTGATCAAGAACTTTGGATCAATGTTCATGACCTGACCGAGAACCGCCCCTACGGTTACTGCGATTAACTGAGGCGGGATCATGCGCAGTTTTGTTTTCGCCAGAAGCTTTGGAAAGGTAAATAGAATGAGCAAGCAAACAACGCCTATGAATAGCACTGTCGCGTTCGATTGCATCAAGTTTGAAGGTGCTTCAGCCATCAGTCCGAAGAACTCGTGCTCATGCCCTTTATGTCCGACCAGCGCCGGAATTTGTTTGGCGATGATCATCAATCCTATGGAGGCAAGCATTGCTTCTACGGCAATGACCGGAAACATTGCGCTGAAGCGCGCCGCTTTAAGATGGCTGAGGAGGAGCTGTAGACATCCCGCCATCGTGATGACACCGAGAACCAGCGTGTAGCCTTGCTCCATATTGCCTTTGCCGAGAACCATGATGCACGCCATGATTGCCGGAGCCAAACCGGCTGCCGGTCCACTGATTGTGCAGTAGGCGCCGCCCAAGAGGGGAAAAACTAGTCCGGCGATGATGGCAGAGATCAGTCCGCAGATAGGTGGAGCACCCGAGGCGATTGCAATACCTAAGGAAAGAGGCACCGACACGAGCGATACAATCATTCCCGCAACGAGGTCGTGCCTCCAGTGCTTTAGACCCTTTATTCCGTTTTCCGGTTTTTCGGTATTAGACGCGGCCTTGGGGGTTACTCTGGTGACTGTGAGTTCCATGTTTATTGATTCCAATGCAAATTGAGGGAAGCCATCCGGTTCTGGTGGCTCTGCACTTCGGTATTAGTTTCAGGAGGAGCAAGCCCGTACCTGGCTTGGTTCATCGATAATCTAACAATAGTATGTTGTTAACTTGTGATCGCGATGTGACGGTTTTGTGATCAAACCCAATTCCCGTCGTGGAATTCCCACTTAGGTCTTGAGATTTAAGCCAATGGAATAGTCACTTTGAACGTGCTGCCGCGCCCGACTTCGCTTGTTACAGAGATATTTCCCTTGTGCGATTCCACTACCGCTTTTACGATTGAAAGGCCGAGACCGGCACCACCGGCGGCTCTTGCCCTCGCTTTGTCGACGCGATAAAAGCGGTCGAAGACGTGATTGATGCTCTCCTGTGGAATGCCGATGCCCGTATCACTGACTTTTATCGCTAGATTGCGACCTTCGACTTCTGACCAAATAATAATGGTGCCACCCTCATCCGTGTAACGAAGTGCGTTACTAGCGAGGTTTGTTACCATCCTTCTAAGGAATTCGAGGTTGCCCATGATCTCCTGTTCAGAGACAGAGCCCAGCTTGAAGTGGATGTTTCGTGTTTTTGCGAGGTTGGTGAAGTCCTCGCACACGTCCTCCAGCAGCTTCTTCACGCTGACGGGAGTCATTACATAGTGAGAAATCGGGTTTTCCACTCGGGCAAGAAAAATCAGATCTGAGGCAAGTTCACTCATTCTGGCGCTGGCTTTGGCAATGATCTCGGTGAGATCTTCTTTGACGTTGTTCTCGCGCAAAATTTCGCTTAGAGCCTCCAGGCTGGCTTCGATAATCGCGATGGGTGTATTCAGTTCGTGACCGGCGTCGGCGACGAAACGTCGTGTCAATTGCATTGCTTGTTCGGCCGGTTTCAGTGCTAATCCGGAGAATAAGTATCCGGCGATGGCAACAAGTGCGCCAAGAAACGGCATGGCGACGATGGTTGCGTAGATTGCTAATTCACTGGCCTGGTCGTTTTGCTTGGTGGAAACTTGAACTTGCAGATAGCCGCAAAGCTTGCCACCGGAATTGATTTTTTCGTTGAGAGATCGGACAGTCCGCTTTCCTTGGTGGTCTCGCTCTTCCAATCGTCCTCTGGCTAACCGTTCTATGCCGTCGCTGCCGTATTTTTCGAGCAGCTTTTTGTTGGTGTCAAACACCTGTATGCTGGCGGTCACTATTGAATTGGCTTCATCAGCTCGTTTTGCCCAGTCTTGCAAGGTCGGTCGACCGTCTTCTACTTTTATAGATGGTCTGATTTCGGAAACAAGATCAGCTAGCAGTGCTTCATTAGAGCGCACCAGGCTTGCAGAAAATAAAACATAAAACGCGGTGGCGCCAGCCAAGTGCAAAACAAGAACCAGACACATAAAGTAAAGCGCGAGCTTTACCCGCATCTGGTTAAGCATCTTCTGTTCCTAATTTGTATCCGACGCCGTGCACTGTGACGATGACGGAAGGCTCGCCATCACTGTCGAGCTTCTTTCTAAGCCTGGTTACATGCCCGCGCACAGTGTCATGGTGCGCGTTTGAATCCATTTCCCAAACACTGTCGAGTATCTCGTCTGCACTGAAAACTCTTTGAGGATGACGCAGCAAAAATTCCAGTAAACGAAACTCTTTAGGCAACAGATGCACTTCTTTGCCATCTTTCAACACGCGATGATTTTCAATGTCCAATTCGATGTTGCGAATAGAGAGTTTTGTGTGGTGCTCTGATGAAGACCGTCTGAGCAGTGCCTTCACTCTCATAGCCAATTCTTTGAGTTGGAATGGTTTCGTCAAGTAATCGTCCGCGCCCGACTCGAATCCTTCCGCTTTGTCATCTAAAGACTGTCTGGCTGTAAGCATGATTATTGCTGCGTTTCCACCCTTCTGGCGATAGCGGCGGCAGACTTCAATGCCTTGCATTTCCGGCAACATCCAGTCTAAAACAACCACGTCAAAGCTGGTTCCGGTCATCTGTTCAAGTGCGGATTTGCCGTCGTATACCTGCTCTACAAGATGATGATCGCGTTTGAGCCAGTCGGCAATCAGCCTGGAGAGATCCTTTTCGTCTTCGACTACCAGTATGCGAGCCATTCAGCAGTGATTTTCTAAAGAACCGATACTACTCTTGCGAGATTTTGAGAGCGTCTGCTCCGCGCTTTCCGGAAGCGATGTCGACAACCTGATCGATATTGGAAACGAAGAGCAATCCGTCGCCGTCCTGGTGGGTGCCGACTGCGTGGAGAATGATATTGATCAATTCCTCGACATGCTCTTCCCTGATGACGATTTCAACTTTGGAGCGTGGAACCAGATACTGTGGATTGGACATGTCTGGTTTTGCCGATCCTTGTGATTCGGTCACTGTGTAGCCGCTGATTGGCGCTTTGAAAAGAGCGCGTGCAAGCCTGTCGATCATGAAGGGCTGGATAATAGCCGTAACGAGCTTCATCGCAGGCTCTTTCTCCTTGTCGCCGTATTTTGTATTTTGTGATGCAGGCTGCAGCCCCGTGTAGGAGCGTGATGCCACTGATGCGTTAAAACCTGAGCTCATTCGGATAACTGCTTCAACATTTGTCCCTGTAATTGCAAACTTCCGTGTGCCACCACAGTTTCGCCCGGACGCAGACCTTTCAATATTTCCACGCTGCTACCGAGTTTCCTACCTACCTCTATCTTTCTTTCCTCGAACCGATTATTTCCCAGCACCACATATGCTACCGTCGCTTCGCCTGTTTTTCGCACCGATTCAAATGGAATCGAAAGCGCTTGCGTCTCGCCTATTTCAACGCGCATGTTTGCAAACATCTCCGGCTTAAGAATAATCTGGGGATTTTGCACTGTAGCGCGCACCGGCATCGTGCGTGAGGCGGTGTCGAGCATGACGCCAGTATAGTCCACTTTTCCGGGAAAAACCTTGTCTGGGTAGCTATTGACAGTTACGGCGACGCTCTGGCCTTTTTTTATGAGGTGGATGTCCTTCTCAAAAGCCTGCGCTGTGAGCCATACCTGTCTCAGGTCTGTGACGATGAAAATATTGTGCATGTTGTCAATAAGCTGCCCGACGTCTGCATTCCTTTCGGTTATGATTCCGTCGCGGGGAGCAAGCATGTAGAAATCGTCGTCGATTTTTTTCTTTGCTAAGACCCGATCGAGTTCATCTTTTTCGACCCCATAGAGCCGCAGTCTTTCGCGAGCCGTCGTAATAAGCGCTTCTCGCTTGTCTTTCAAAGTTTCTAGCGCTACTTGAGCTTTTTGATACTCGTTTTCAGCTGTATCCAGATCGGCTCTGGCACTGATTCCTTCGCTAAATAACTGTTTGTGGCGTCCGTAGATTTTTTCGCAAAGGGCAAGCTGAAAGCGCGCCTGGTCTATATCTGCTTCGAAGTCGAGTACGTTCTTCAACAACTCGGCTTCGATTTGCGCGATATCATCGCTTCTGATGAAGGCCAGCTTTTGCCCTTCTTTTACAACGTCACCCAGTTGCACAAAGCATTTCTCGATACGTCCCGGAACCAGGGAAATCACAGGTGTTGTGATGTTTGAATCCGGCTCTACTTGCCCGGTCAAGCAAACCTCCTTGACCATTTTGTGTTGTCGAACAACTTCGGTAGTCAAATGAATCTCTTTCATCTGCTCCGGTTGAATCGTCACGAAGCCGGTCGATGGTATGGTTTCGTCCATATCGACTTCGCCTTTGTGCGGCAACTTCAGCTGTTGAACCATTGCACTCTGTGCATCATGCGTGCATCCGGAAAGCATGAATGGCAAACCAAGCAAACTGAAAGCCAGCGCTGTCGACATGATTGCCGCTTGCTTTGGAAATGAAAATCTTGGACTTTCGATTTTCACTGAGGTCTACCTTCCTCTTTTGGTGGTTTGGGCGACGGCTGGGGTTCAGACTTTTTTGAACTGCCGATCTGTCCTGGCCTTGTGGCTCTAGGCTGGAATTTTATGTAGAGAACTGGCAACACATAGAGTGTCAGAAGAGTACAAGATACCAGACCGCCAATTATCACTATAGCGAAAGGTTTTTGAGTCTGGGATCCGATCTCATTGGAAAGTGCTGCCGGTAAAAGCCCTGCGGCCGCGATAACGGCGGTCATCAACACTGGTCTCATACGGATAAGCGCGCCCTTATAGACAGCCTCTTCAATCGGCAGACCTTCCTGCCTCAGCTCATTAACGAATGATACAAGCAGAATTCCGTTCTTTACCGCCAGTCCGAACAAGGCAATAAAGCCCACGCCTGCGGATATGGAGAAATATGTGCCGGTTGCGTACATGGCGAGGATAGCGCCGATAGCAGCCAACGGCACGACGGAAAACATCACCATTGCGCCTCTGAATGTCCCGCACGACAAGTAGAGAATCGTTATGATAACGACGAGAGTGACGGGAACAACAATCGCTAATTGGTGCGATGCTTCCTTCTGTCTCTGGAACTCGCCGCTCCAAGAAACCTGATAGCCGGATGGGAATGCAACGTCCTTGGTCACTCTTGCCTGCGCATCTTCTACGGCTGTGGCCAAATCACGCCCGCGTACGTTGGCCCGAATTGTGGCCAGACGAGAGCCTTGTTCGCGCCAAATTTGAGTGGCACCGGAGATCTCTTTCAAGCTGGCGAATTGAGACAGAGGCACTTTCTGCCCGCTGGGCGTGTCGACAAATATCTCGCCAAGAGACTCTTCGGTGGAGCGATGCTCCGGCGCGAGCCTAACGATGAGATCGTATTTGCGTTCACCTTCAATCACCTTTGTCGCGGAAGCTCCCGCGATAGCCGTTTCGACCAGGCGCTTCAAGTCGTCTACATTCAATTGATAGCGCGCCGCAGCATCGCGGTCGATTTCGATGGCGAATTGGGGCTGGCCGACAAGCGGGTCAACGATTACATCAACGATGCCTGGTGTTTTATCCATGACACTGCCGACCTTATGTCCAAGCCCTTCCAGTACGTACAAATCCGGGCCAGAGATTTTCGCTACAAGCGATCCCTGTACTCCGGAAAGCGCCTCATCGACAGTGGTCTGAATGTATTGAGTGAAGTAATAGCCGACGCCCGGAATTTCTTCCAATTCCTTTTTCATACTTGCAATCAGCTTCTCTTTATTCTCCCCGAACTCCGGCCGCCATTCCTTAGAGGGTTTCAAGCCGATGTAAAACTCCTGGTCGGCAAATTTCGCTGGGTCTGATCCATCGTCGGGACCGCCTTCTTGAGAGAGGACCTGTGTGACTTCCGGATACTTAAGAACTCGCTCTCGAATTTTTCTGGCCACTTTCACCGATTCTTGCAGGGTGACAGAACCAGGCTTTACCGTGGCTCTAAGCCAAATATTTCCTTCTTCCAGGTGAGGCAGAAATTCGCTGCCCAAATTGGTGAAAAGTATTGCTGAACCAAGAAAAGCCAAGGTAGCCAGCAAAATCACTATCGCTTTTACTTTGAGAGCCCATTTCAAAGTCGGC
>DTSE01000334.1:0-50839 GCA_012965515.1 Candidatus Melainabacteria bacterium
TGCATCTTCATACGTCAAGGTTGGCGCTGTACCTTGCCCTTGAGAGATGCTGGCATTGCTGGCCGCGCCCGGACGTACATATATAAGGTTGACGCCCAAGGATTGAACTTGTTTTTCTGCTTCCTTCTTTGCCCCTTCGCCAATTCCCATAAGAGTGATGACGGAGGCGATGCCGATAACGATGCCCAGTACCGTGAGGGTGCTGCGCAGCTTGTTGCTCAAGATGCCTTGCCAGGCTATTTTGACTAGCTCTCTAAAGCCCATTTCAAAAAGTTTCGAAAGTGTATGCGGCTAAGAAATGTGCTCTCATCGTCCTAGCGTCCGAATCCGCGTGGGATCATGCCACCGCCGCCGCCTCTGCCCATTCCGCCTCTGCCACCCATCCCGCCGGGACCGCCCATGCCTCCACCGCGACCGAGATAACCTTCTTTCTCGAGGTGTTCTTTGGAAAGACCTTTGAACACGTAGTCGCCTTCTTTCAATCCGGCCAAAACCACGATATTCCTATCTACGGCAGCGCCGGTCTTAATCTTCTTGAACTCTGGGTTTCCGTCCTTATCCGGTATGTATACGCCGGTGTCTCCGCGGCGTGATACCACACAAACTGCAGGGATCATTAGAGCATCGTCTTGCTGTCCGACCAAAAATCCTGCGCTTACGTTCATGCCGGAAAGCAGTTTGTTCTCCGGATCGTCGATGATTTGCGCGTGCACTTCGAAGGTGGTGACGTTCATAGTCACAATTGCAGCCGGTGCAATTTGAGTAACTTTTCCATGGAAAGTTCTTTCCGGAAAAGATGTAGCTACGATCTCAACGTCTTGTCCTATGCGGATCTTCGGCACATTTGCTTCCGACACTTGTGCCACCATTTCCAGTCTGCCTGCCAGCGAGACGATAGAGCTGGAAGTTGCAGATGTTGTTGCAGCAGATGTTGTCGGCGTGACTATAGCGCCAATATCGGCGTATTTTTGAGTGACAATGCCGTCGAACGGTGCCTTGATTCGAGTGTCGTTGCGAAGACTTTCCAAATATTGCAGATTGCCCCTGGACTGCTCAGACGCGTGATAAGCAGCAGCCACGTCTTCTTTTCGGAAGCCGGCCTGCATCAATTTATACTGCTGCTCCAAAGCTTCACTATCCGCCTGGCTTTGCGCCTTGGCGACACGCGCTTGGTTGAGCTCACGCTCTGCTGCTTGCAATTGCGCCCTAGTTACATAAGCTGCCGTTTCAGCATCAATGCTGGTTTGCTCGGATATCGCACCGCTTTTCGCCAGAAACGCTTGTGCCTTTGCGAACTGCTCGTTTCGCTTGAGCTGCGCTTTGAGCGCTTCCATCTGAGCCGACAGTCTGCTGATGTTATGCTCTGCGTTGCGTACGCCTTCTCTGGCGCGTTGTTGTTGGAACCGTGCTTGTAAGACTTCTTGCGGGCGGTTTCCATTCTTCATCTTGTTGCTGTTGTCGACGGACGAGAGCCAGGCGCCGCGCGCCGCTTCAATCTGCCCCGCTAAGTTGCTGTCGTCCATCAAAGCGATGATCTGCCCTTTTTTGACGCGGTCGCCCTGATTTACATAGAGTTCTTTCAAAAGCCCAGTCTGTTTCGGACTGATCTTCACTTCGCGAACCGGTTTGATCAAACCGGTGGCGATCACTTTGAGAGTCGCGGTGCCTCGCTTTACCTGTGTTGCGTCCTTCTTCCACTCTTTATTGACCTTCGGTCCTTGCGTCAAAAAGTAGGCGCCGGCAGCGGCTGCAGCAACAAACACGAACGCAGTGATTATGATGCGTTTCTTGCCGCGTCTTCTCTTGATGCCTTCCGGCTTTGTGCTTATAGCTATACTTGATGTTTCGCGACTTGCTTCGCGTGCTGCTTCTTTAGGATTCAAGAGCTGTTGCAACCAATTCATAGATGTAAACAGTAATGATTAAATCGACGCATGCCCGAAAAACATGTTCCTCCCTATTCTAGTACTGCAAAGTCCCCGCGGAACTTATTTTCGGAGGTCTAGTCGCGGTGAGCGCGCCTACGGAAATCATACCTGTATCTCGAAGAAGCTGTGCTTGGGAAATGTTGTAGTTGATGATTGCCTGCGCCTGCAGGGTCAGTGAGTTGATGTAATCCCTTTGCGCTTGGATAAGTTCCAAGTTAATGCCCTGACCGTAGCGCAGGCGGAGGTTTGCCAAACGCAGCTGCTCGCTGGATGAAAAGACCGCTTCTCCGGCGACGTCTACTTGCTCGGAGGCTGTGAGCATATTGAGGTACGAATTGTGTATCTCTTGCAGCACGGTGAGCAGTTGCTGATTTGATTGGAGCATAGCCTGGCGTGCTAGAGCTTTTGCAGACAGAGTCCGACCGGCGTCTACGACCCCCATACCGTCAAGGTTCCAGCTCAAGTCGAAGCCGCCACTAAAGGATCGGCCGCCGTTGCCGCTGATGCCGATGCCGCCACCGCCGCCGCCGGTTGGAATGATGACGGTTGAACCCGAAAGACCAGCGTTGTTTCCAGCGCCACCTCCATTGCTGTTGACTGTGCTGTGTGTTTTCGAAACAAAGAACTGGAAGGTCGGGTAGAGCGGCGAGGCGGCAACCTGAACCTGACGTCGGGCGGCAATTCGTAGCTCGTCAAACTGTTTCAATTCCGGACGACGCTTCGCCGCTACAGCCACTAATTGATTGATCTGCCACTCCTGATCGACGAGTCGCGCTTCCACTGCGCGCAATTCATCAGGATAGATATTCGATTGGATGTTTGCGTTCATCGCCACAGCCAATTGAATTGCGGACTGGCGGACCAACACTTCCTGCTGCAGCAACGCTTGTTTGTCGAGCGCTAACTGTGTGCGCGACTGATAGATGGCAAAGTTTGTGCCGACGCCCGCTTCTTTCAATTGTTCGTTCAGAGATAGCTGAGCGCGTGACAGTTCTACTGATTTGACGCGGATTTGCAACAGAACGTGATTGAGAATCAGTTCGTTGTATCGACGATAAACTTCCAGAAGTGTGTCATTTATAGTGGCTTTATAACTGCTTTTCGCAGCCTTGGTTCGATTCAAATTGACCAGTGCGTTGTAGAAGACACCGCCTCCCTGAAACACCGGAAACCTGACGGTGGTTGAGTCTGTGAAGGTGTTCGTAATCGGTGGTCTTTGGCTGTCGACTTGTTGGTATCTGAAAGTCTGCGTGAAGTCAGGCAAGAACTGTCCGAGCGAACTGACAAACAAATATTTTTGAGAGTCGAAACCGGCGTCGGAAATGCGGATGGGAAGGCTGTTGTAGAGCGCGTAGTTGAGGCAGTCCTTGAGTGGAACGATCTCGTTATATGTCGCCTCTAGCCGTATCGCGGGCAGCTTGTTCTTCCCAATAGGCAAAAGCTGCGACATTGGAACCGGGTCGAGTGAAACTTCGCGTGCCCTCTCCAGGTCTGGACCCTTGAGTTGCGGATCTTGCGTGCCACCGCTGTAGGGGGCGCGCGGAACTGGGCTGGGATACAAGTCCTCGAGCTTTGTGCCGGGCGGTGGATTAGTAAGAAAACCCGTCGGGGGCGGAGTCGGGGGGCTCGGAATATCTTGCTGCGCTTGGGCGACCGGATCTGTCAGGGTCTTCTGTAAGGCCGGGTCCGTTTGCACCTTATTTAGATATGGAGCGCTTTGAGAGTTCTGGATCGCCGGATCGACTCCGGTATTACCGCTTCGAATCGGTTGCGGCGTCTGGGCTTTCAGCAGAAGCGGATTCACGCGGGATTTCAATAGAGACGGGCTAGATAGCGCCGGCGTCTGATTTGAGCTGGGATTGCTGTTTCCCGCTTCTGAATCGGCCGCTCTTCCTGTTTGCGGAGTGCCAAGCAGGGCCAGGGTTACCGCCGTCAGTATGAAGTTGTTCGTCCGCATTGAGGTGGTCATGTTTCCAGATGGGAGCCCAAGACTTTTAATATCCTGACAAGTGCCTTTGTGCTCAGGACCCCACAAGATCGTAGCAGTGAAGCCGTAACAAAGACATCCTCTCGCGAGATTCAGCCAATTTTTTCTTCGAAAAGGGCGAAATTCGGCGATTTCCTAGTAGACTGACGCGCACAAAATTATGCTGTTCCGCCTCAAATCTAAGTCTTCGTTAAGCATGTAGCTTTGCAGTCGCTTGTTGTCGAGAGGGTGAATTAGATATGATCCTTTCAGCAGCCCGTGGCTTAGCAGGATACTTAGGCTCGAAACACATCTATGGCAACGCAAAACCGAGATATACAAGGAATTCTTCAGGGACTTTTCAATTTTTCTGTCGCTAAAAAGCTGCAATGGTATTTGGTGGTGATTGCCGCGATTTCGTCCGTTATTGCAATCGTTGCGCCGCACCTGATTGAAGGCAAAAGAGTAATGGAGGCGAACGCCAGTCTCTTTGCCGGTGTGATTCTTTCCATGTTGCTCGTTTTCCGCACCAATAGTGCCTATGATCGCTGGTGGGAAGGGCGGCGCGCTTGGGGGCAACTGGTCAATGACCTGCGCAACCTTTCTATCAAATACTACGAATTTGTCCGCCCGAATTTGCAAGAGCGCGAAGTTTTCGCGAAGCTCTTGATTCGTTTTGCCTACGGAATGAAAGATCATCTGCGCTTGCTTGATGCAACTCATTCAAGAGCGCCGGAATGCGACAATCCGGTGAGCGAGCACCCGATGCTCATTGTTGAAGAAATTTATGCCGTTCTCGATCAGAAGCGTCGCGAAGGCAGGCTCAATGACATGATGTTCAACGTGATCGATCCTCATGCACGCGCACTGCTCGATGTGCTCGGTTCGTGCGAACGCATCGCTACGTCACCAATTACCGAATCACATAAGAGCATTATTCTCCACATCATCGTCACCTATCTGCTTTTTGTTGCGTTTGCACTTGCTCCTGAATTTGGAATGTGGATGGTGCCTGTTGTCCTCATCGGCGCGTATATGGTTCTCGGGCTCGAGATTGTGGCGGAGGAGAAGGAACATCCATTCGGCACGGCGGAAGAAGACCTGCCACTTGATCGAATTTGCAATAACATCGAGCGTTCTATCAACAAGCTGCTTCTGTGCGACAGTCTTCTGGAGCGCGATATCGAATGGGGACATACGGTTAGAGTGTTGAAGAACTCCGATATTGAACTTTTAGCAAAAGAAGCGAAGCGATAAGGCTCATGAGGCGTTTGGTTTAGAATAGATAGGTCAGGATAAAAAATTGCAAGTAGCAGAAACCTCAAGCAACGCAAGCGGAAGCGTGAACGTAACCGTCAATGCAATCGACAAGATTTACTCGATCGCATTCTTGACGTACTTCATCCTCTCATCGATTTTTTTCAACACGCTAACTGCCATCGTCACTCTGCTCACTTTCCCCTTCGATAAGCGACGACGCATTGTGCACATAGCCTCCTGTGTTTGGGGCGCGCACTATCTATACATAAATCCTTTCTGGCGCTTCAAGATCGAAGGCGCCGAGCATATCGATCCGAACAAGACATACATCATCATTGGAAATCACTCTTCCTATTTCGATATCCTTGTTTGCTATTCGCTATTCCGCTGTTTCAAGTTCGTCTCAAAAGAAACGATTTTCAAAATTCCGCTGATTGGTTGGAATATGTATCTTAACCAATATGTGAAAATTCGCCGTGGCAATCTTGCGTCAATCAAAGAGATGATGGCGGTTTGCAAAAACTGGCTCAAGATGGACGCTTCGGTCATGATGTTCCCGGAAGGCACGCGTACGGAAAACGGGGAATTGCTTCCATTTCGTGCAGGCTCTTTCAACTTGTCGTTAGAACTTGGTGTGCCTGTCGTTCCAATTGTGATTTATGGAACCTATGAAGTCTTTCCGAAGAACCGCAACGTAGTCAAAATGTGCCAGACCATTCGTGCTCGCGTATTACCGCCCATGATGCCGGCGGACTACGAAGGCAAACCCGGCAAAATGAAAGACGACGCGTTCAAGATGATGAGTGAAACTTTGCACGAACTGCGCGCCCAAAATCAGATTGGCATCACTGCTGGTGCCGATGAGAAACTAGTTGGAACGAAGAAAGACTGAGTTCTTATTCTTACCGGCAGTTTCGATACACGGCCACGATGGCATTTAGGCTGTTTTGGTCACCGCAGCGTTTTCCGAGTTCTATCGCTCGTTCCAGCACCTGGCGTGCTTCGGCATTGTGGTGATTGTTATACAGGGCGGCGCCGCAGTTGTAGTACGCGGCCATCAAATTCTCCGACGCGACACTGTATGTTTTGTCTAACCGAAGAATCTCGTTCAAAACAATGATGGCGGAAGCGCTGTCTCCGTTGGTCATACAATTCGCTGCGGCTCTGCATAGCTCATGGCACGTGTTGCGTTTGTCGAGTCCTTTGGCTCTGATGCCGTCAATTATCTTCTTCGCGGCATAGACGACATTCATGGTCGTGGCGTCGCGAGATGTTAGAGAAATGCTAGGGCAATCTGGCACTATCTCTTTGTCGCCGCCTTTCTTTTCGCTCAGGATGCAGACGTTTTTGTACATCACGTCTCCTCGCCTGACACTGTGTCCTAGACCGAGGGCATGACCGAGTTCGTGCATTGCCGCCCATCTCATTGCTTTCGGGCTGACGTGTCGTTTGTCTAACGTGGTGAGAATTGCGATACGTGCGTGGTCGATTCCTTCTCCGTCGACGGTTTCGGGCCAAGTTGCACCGAGTGCCATTGAATGTTCCAGATCCGGCGAAAGTACAGTCGTCCAGCTCACTTCCAGGTCTGCACCTTCCGCCTGCTCTACTGTCTGAAATCTGATTCGTCCTTCGGTTGCTTTAGTCCAGTCTTCGCACGCGGACTTGAACTCTTCAATGTACTGCGGGTCGAATCCGGGAATATCGTTGGCTGGCTTGTAGTAAACCTTTAGAGGCATGCGTTTGCACTGCCATGATTCGATGAATTCCATGCCGGCGACGTAATTGTCTGTTGGACTTTGCAGCAGTCGATCTGGTGCGCTAGCTGCGCCTTGGAGTCGTCTGCCTGATGGTGCGGCAGCTGAATCCGTTGTCCAAATAAGTGAAGAGCATAGAACTAAAAAGAGAAAAGGGATTCCTGCGCAACTCCAAGCAGAGGCGCGACCTGCGCACAGCCGTGCGGGCCTAGGGCTCGGTTTCATATTCTGTTTTTGTCCTGGCGAACTACTAAAAGAGCATCCGCCAAAGACTAGAACTTTTGGCGTGGGTTTCCAATAGGGTTTTCCCTGTCTCTCTATCCCTTCACCTCCGGCGCATCTGTGCGTTTAATCTTTAAGACCAGAGCTTGTCACAAAAGAAGTTCAGAGTGACGATGGATTCCCTTCTCTTTTGTGTGAGGCAGCGTATGGCAGAAACAGATGTTTGCGCATCTATTGGGCCGTCAGCTCAAGCTGAGATGACGCCCAGTGAAATGTTAAAGGTGAAAGTCTGTCCTCAAACAGCAAATGGCACGTCGAATTTCGTTTATCTCGGTGAAGTAAAACAGCTTGTCGGGCTTTGCGCATGGTGGGCTTTCAAAACATGGGGCAAGTACAATCGCGCTTACACTTTTACGAAGCGAATTGAAAGTTTCACAGAACATTGCAATCTCGGCAAAATACCACTGACTGTCTTGTATCTAAATCAAGATGGTTTACCGCTCGGAATGGCGTCGCTTCGTTCGAACGATGGAATCAGACCAGACATTGGTCCGTGGCTTGGAAGCGTATATGTGGATCCGTCGGTGCGTCGCCTCGGCATCGGCGCGAAGCTGGTGAAGGAAATTGAGCGTAAAGCCAAAGAGCTCGGATACGAGAAAATATTTCTTCTGACTTACGAAGAAACGCTTCCGAACTGGTATTTGAAGCTGGGCTGGAAAGAAACAGGCGAAGACGTTTGTCACGGAAACCCTGTCACCGTGATGGAGATCGATTTGGGTTAATCGAACTAGCTCTACGCTTGTCGAACTCGCTCGCTCTGTCCGCGCTTCTATTTCTTCAGCGCCGGCTCTTTTTTCATTGCATCAATGCGCTTCTGCAACTCTTGGTGGCTGATTGTCTCTTTGTGGGTTGCGATCCACCAGAAGTTGCCCCATGCATCTTGCACGCCGCCGGAACGATCACCGTAGAATTGATCGGCTGGCTTGCGCACACATGTTGCACCGTTTTTCAAGGCGCGATGATAGGTGGCATCAGTGTCTTCAACATAGATATAAATTCCTGCCGGCATTGCTTTGTATTCTTCGCATGCTTCACCGAGCATCAATTTCGAATCGCCTATTTTGATTTCTGCGTGCGCGATTTTGTCGCCATCTCTAAAACATTCTGTGGTGCTGCCGTCGAAAGTCTTCTCTACGAATTCGACGAATTTCACTGCGTCCTTGACGATCAAGTAAGGGGTCAGCACATGTTGTCCTTCTGGAATCCACTTCTTCTGCATGAGTGATATCTCCTCGCTCGAATGAGGTATGGCGAACTATTTGCGTGTCGCCTGCTCGACAAGAACGGCACCAGCCGCCCAGGTTAGGGGCTATTCTAACTCGCTGCGCAAGGGTTGGGGCTGCCTGACAACGCGGTTTAACCTTAATGCTGTGCGCCTTCTGCGTTGAGGCTAGTCTCCCAAGACTCTGGCTCGTATTTCAATCTTTGCGCTTCGAAACGATCGGCTGCTGCTTCTTTGTCTTTGCCCAGGCGCTCGTTTACAAGTGCGCGGTGGAAATAGGCGGCTCCATCTTCCGGAGCGACTTTCATGGCTTTCGTCAGATCGTCAGCCGCTTTCTGATGTTCTCCTATCTGCAGATAGCACAACCCGCGCGTATCCAACGCGATTGCCAGGTCGGGTGCGATTGCCAATGCCTTGTTGCAATCATCGATAGCTGTTTGCCAGCTACCGAGCGATGCATACGACCAGGCACGATTGTTGTATGCAACTGGATTCTTGTTATTGATTTCCAGCGCTTTGTTTATGTCTTCAATCGCCATTCCTTCGTTGTTTTGGCAGTGATGAACGTATCCGCGCCCAAGGTATCCATCGGCAATATCCGGTTCAACATCGATGGCGCTATTGCAGTCATCGAGCGCATCATCAAAGCGCCCCAGCTTGCACAATGCATTTGCTCTCTTGAGAAAAATGTCGACGCTCTTGTAGCGGTTTGCTGCTGCGTTCAGGTAAGTAAGGGCTTCTTGATACTTCTTCTGTTTCAGCAATGGTAATGCATTTTGATAATCCAGCATCGCTAAGAATTGGGGATTAGAACGCACACTAAAGTATTCGGCACTGGTTCCGAGTATCAATGCAGTCAGTGAAACTCCTACTACCGCAGAATCTCTCTTGTTCCAAACACTCTTCAAATCTTGTCTGAAAAAATGCGATAGCAATGTTCCTGCCAAGAATCCGCCCAGGTGCGCGGCATTGTCTACGCCTGGAATAAACGCGCCGTAAACGCAACTGAGTACCACTGCAATCATTAGCATCACACGAGCCGGGCGCAGAATTTCCTTGAGAGTGAATCCACTTCCTAGAACTGATTGTTCGACGAAGCATCCGAACAAACCGAACAGCGCGCCCGACGCCCCCGCGCTGATTTGAAAAGGATTCCAGATCAAACTCGATAGAGAACCCGTGACGCCCGAGAGCATATAGAGTGCGAACATTCTTCGGCTGCCCAAAAGCTCTTCGGCGAACGGGCCAAGATTGAATAGCACATATAGATTGACCGCCAGGTGAAATACGCTTGCGTGCAAGAAGGTATTGCTGAGGATTCTCCAGGGCTCTCCACCAAGAGTGAGCGGTCCATAATTGGCGCTCCAGTTGATCAATGTTTGCTCCGAGGGATCAAGCATTGAACGCAAATTGGTGGTCACTACTAACATAATGAACACAATCATGTTCGCGGCGAACAGCGCAGCAGTTACTGGCGCCTTTTGCAAAAGTGTTTTTGCTTTCGAAGCGCCTTCAGTATTTTCAGAACTTGCTGATTTCGATTCAAACAAGCCCGATTCTGATTTTTGTAATTGATTGTTTGGAGCTGGTTGCTCGTCGGTCATTGTCAGCCTGCCGGTTTGCTGTCATAGGAGTCGATCATATCTGATCGGCGCCAGACAAACGCGTCGTCTATACGTTAATCCACGGAATTGATAAGTTCCAACAACGCGCGTTTGAGTTGTACAACCTCAGTGCGCAGGTCCGTGAGCATTGCTTGCCGGTTTTGCAAAAGCGCGATGGTCATTTCTCGCTTTTTCCCGAGCGTGCCTGTAAGCGCAGCCAAATGAACTTCGGCATTTGCTTTCTTCTCATCCCAAACGTAATTCGACTTTTTCCATTTGTCAATTAACATCTGGCGTCGCGTCTTTGCTTCTTTCGACTTTGCCGGGACTTGATTGAGCCAATTCCAGACGCTTGTGGGATAAAACGCTTCTTCGTCATGACCGCGTTCAAAAACGGGCGCAAGCATGTTGGGATAGCCTAGCAGCTCTCGCTTCTCGCCATTCATTTGGCGAAGTGAACGCAGCGCCAATGCAGTGGGGATAACACCAGCAAGAATACCGATGATACCTTCAGGTATCGCCATCTGTGGATTGTAGGCAGTGCCGATACTGAAACTGGATGATGTTGCCCAGAGGATTCCGTTGCTCCACTGGCTGAGAACAGTGGACAACCAAACACTTTTGTCGCGCTTGGCTACCATCTCCGTGAGGACCTCGTTGAACTTATTCTGTTCGCCGTCGATCACCGCCAAAACGTAGTCTACTTCCAAGTTCAATTTCAAAATTGTTTGCGCCAGTTCGTGACGTGCATCGCCTACATCTTGGTGTAGTGCCAGTTTTTCAATTGATGGCGGCTGCCCGCGATACCCTGCCAATTGCTCAGAGAGAGCTTTATAGCGATCGAATTTTGGTTGCAGATTTAGACGCCCGATCAAATCCAGCGAATCGGCAGAGAGCTTGAACTGGTTTCTGTCATCGACACCGGAGCCTGCGTCGGCAATTAAATTCTTCGATGCTGCTGAATTAGGCATCTTCGCATAAATGTCGAGTGCTTCATCCGCGAATGCCCACTGGGGAGTGCAAAGAAGAGTCGACGACAGAATTGTTGCGATACAGGCGATAGATATACCGCGCTTGTATGAACGGTTTGACCGCAAACAGACATTAACCTCAGCAGATAACCAAGTAAAGATAACATCTCCGCGGGTTGACAAAGAGCTAGACGACTGGTCTAATTGTGATAGCAAAGTTTTGCATTATTGATACAACGAGCTTTCGGTTTTTCATCGTTTGGTCGTTCATCTATTGAATTGTGATTTGGGGGATAATCATTCTCCTTAAATAGCTGCCGCGTCCGTGGCGCCTGATTTGCATTTGGCTCGGAGGAAATCACATGGAATACAGAAACCTCGGTAACGCTGGGCTAAAGGTTTCCGCCGTTGGTTTGGGCTGCATGAGCATGAGCTGGGCGTACGGCACACCTGATGAAGCAGAAGGAATTCGCACCATTCATCGCGCGCTCGACATTGGCGTCAACTTCCTCGACACTGCGGAAATATATGGTCCGTACACAAATGAGGAGCTTGTTGGCAGAGCGTTGAAGGGGCGGCGAGAGAAAGCGATCGTTGCCACCAAATTCGGTTTCA
This sequence comes from Candidatus Melainabacteria bacterium, assembly GCA_012965515.1. GTDB lineage: Bacteria > Cyanobacteriota > Vampirovibrionia > Obscuribacterales > Obscuribacteraceae > QKMZ01. Next base: position 11,603 of record DTSE01000334.1, read on the forward strand.
AGGTCGAAAACGGTGTTATTACCGGAACCAACAGTCATCCCAAGCGCGTCAAAGAAGTTGCCGATGAATCATTACAGCGATTGGGAATCGACCACATTGACCTCTTTTATCAGCATAGAGTTGATCCAAAAATTCCGATAGAAGAAACAGTCGGTGCAATGTCGGAGTTAGTTGAAGCGGGAAAAATTCGCTATCTCGGATTGTCAGAGGCCGGACCGGAAACGTTGAAACGTGCGTGCAAAGAATTTCAAATCTCTGCTCTTCAATCTGAGTACTCATTGTGGGAGAGAGGATTGGAGGAGCGAATCATTCCTTGTGCTCGAGAGCTCGGAATTGGCATCGTTGCTTACTCTCCCGTTGGACGAGGATTTTTGACTGGCGAGATCAAATCGTTTGACGATATTCCCGAGGACGACTACCGCCGCAGCGACCCGCGCTATCAGGGTGCCAACTTTGCCAAGAACTTGGAGCTCGTAGAATTGGTGAAAAAGGTTGCCGTTAAGCATGGCGCCACGCCTGCGCAAGTTGCGATTGCCTGGCTGCTGATGGCGGGAACAGACATCATCCCGATTCCAGGAACCAAGCGAGTCAAATATCTTGAAGAAAACTCTGCTTCTTTCTCGCTGAAACTCGAGAATGAAGACTTGGAAGCTCTCGATACTCTCGCTCAAAGAACATCTGGTGAGAGATATGAACCACGCCGCATGGCAATGATCGAAAGATAGCACCCGAAAATTCACAACACGAAGAGGTTACGAAAATGGAATTCAGACAACTTGGACGTTCCGGATTGAAAGTACCTGTGCTGAGTTTTGGCGCTGCTACATTCGGCGGCAATACGGAGCTTTTCAATGCGTGGGGCACCACCGATGTGAAAGAGGCGACTCGCATTGTCGATTTTTGCCTCGATGCCGGCGTGAATTTTTTCGATACTGCAGATATCTATTCGCGAGGCGCATCAGAAGAAATTCTTGGACAAGCGATTAAAGGTAAGCGCGATCGCTTGCTCATTTCGACCAAAGCGACGTTCAGAATGGACGAAGGTCCTAACGATCTCGGCTCATCGCGTCATCACTTGATCAAAGCATGTGACGCTAGTTTGAAACGTCTCTGCACTGACTACATCGATCTCTATCATATGCATGGCTTTGATGCGCTTACGCCCGTCGAGGAAGTTTTATCCACGCTGGAAACTTTGGTGCAAAGCGGAAAGGTCCGCTACATCGGCTGCTCGAATTTCTCTGGTTGGCATTTGATGAAGTCGCTCAATGTATCTGAGAAATATGGCTGGTCTCGTTATGTCTCTCATCAGGCTTATTATTCGTTGATTGGCAGGGAGTTTGAGTGGGAACTGATGCCGCTTGCGCTCGATCAGCAAGTAGGAACGATGGTTTGGAGCCCACTTGGTTGGGGACGTCTGACAGGGAAGATTCGCAGAAATGCGCCGCTGCCTGAAGTCAGCCGCTTGCACAAGACTGCTGATTTTGGTCCACCGGTCAACAATGATTATCTCTATGATGTTGTTGACGTTCTAGATGAGATTGCCAAAGAGACAGGAAAGACAGTTCCTCAGATTGCACTCAATTGGCTGTTGCAGAGACCATCTGTATCCAATGTTGTAATTGGCGCGCGTAATGAAGAACAGTTGAAGCAAAACTTGGGCGCTGTCGGCTGGCACTTGAGTGAAGATCAAATGGCACGTCTTGATGCTGTCAGCGAGCCGACACCTGCTTATCCTTATTGGCACCAACGTCAGTTTGTAGAGAGAAATCCACTTCCTGTTGCTGTGCGATAAGGGTTCGATAACTCCATCTTCGATATACTCGAGAATTTGGCACCGTATATGGTGTCAATATGCCAAATGTCCTGAAAGTGCCAGCCTGTGAGCGTCTGGCTTGAAACCCGCAATGGGTGGCACTTTTAGAAATGCTTGACAACGGTTGATCGCCGTGGTTTAGTTGAAGAATGCAAGTGAGACCTGCGTGGGTCGCTTAACCCTATATACCGCCGCTATATCCATCGCGGTGGGTTAACTTTGGTCTGCATTTGCACAGTAAAACTCAGTAGACACAATCACGTATCACTCTCGGAGCTACTTGATGATCAAGAGTTTTTCAACCTTAAAACTTCGACTGGCCGAGGAAAGAGGGCCGCCTGTCTAAGTTTTGACCAGTATCAAATAATCACTTCGTAAGAGAGAGCAGCCGGATCCAACTGCTCTCTCTGCGTACTTTAAGGAATACATGTTGCGGCCTGTCAGAAAAATTACTATAGTCGGCAGCAGAAGTTGCCGGGGCGTTTCAGTTGACAGAGCAAGATCTCGAAAAAAACGGACGCGATTCGGACAAACACTTTTGGTCGGCAATCTTCTCTCAACGTCCAGAAAAGCTTACTACGCTGTCTTTGTACATCCTACTGGCGATAGTTGCAGTTGGGTTGTTTCTTAGACTGAATGAATTGGGGACTTATGGTCTTTTCGGGGATGAAATCTACAGCATTCTCGTTGCTAACGGAAAAGGCGACCCTGAATTAATCGCCTTTGATTCCATTCGTCCGGTCTATTTTTTTCTGCTTAATTTGTGGATGAATGTCGGTACCAGCGAGGAATGGTTACGGCTATTCTCGGTAATCTTCGGCACAGTCAATATCGCGCTTACCTATTACCTTGCCCAATTGGTGGCGGGCAAAAAAGTTGGTCTTGTGTCTGCAGTTTTAATGGCGCTTTCGCCGATGGAAGTCCATTATTCTCAGCTCGTCCGAATGTACACTCTGGGCAGTTTTTTTGCGCTGCTAGGCGGGATTGCATTAATCAAAGGTTTTCAGACCGAGAGAAAGAGCTTTGTCTTTATGTGGGCTGGAATCAGAACCTTAATGGTTTGGACTCTTCCCTTAACGGCAGTTTTGTTGGGCGTCGATATCTTTCTTTCTTTATTGAAGGAACGGAAGAACAAACAGATTCCTATTGTGTTCGTTAGTTTTGCTGTTGTGCTGGCCTTGTATCTGTGTTTCGCCTGGAAAATGCCGCAACTGACTGCAAGCAGTTCTTATGATGAATGGAGATATGGATTACCGACCCCACAGATTGCAGATGCTCTGATGATGCTGGTCAATTTCACAAGCACCGCTCTGCCGATTCAAGAATGCAGCGGTCCCGTGGAGGGCGGATTGCTTGCGAGCATTTATTCGCTTGTAGTGCTGTTTCTCATCGGACTTTCATTCATTCCTGCCTTGAATCAACGGTGGCTTATTTGGTGCACAGGCTGGGCCGTGGTTCCGATTGTTCTTGCCTGGGGCGCGTCTCAATTTACTGCCTCATTTGTGATAACGCGCTACCTGATGTTTGCAGCGCCCTTTACTTTCATTATTCTGGCTGCCGGCTGGATAGAGATCTGGAAACAGGTAAAGCTCCGTTTCCTGTGTGTGCTCACAGCAGTTCTCTATTCAATAATTATGTTGATGAATCTGTCGCACCTCTACACTCATCCGGTGTCGGAAGACTGGAGACAAATTTCCAAATTCATCATGGAGCACGAGCAACCAGGCGACAATGTTGTCGTTTGGAATTATCACTCGCAGTATCTCTTCAACTATTACTATCGGGGCAATAACAAGACCCACGACGTCACTGCATATCACGTTCTCAATAAAGACAATACGGATATCCTTGATGTTCGGCTTGATATGCCGGGGCTGAATAAAGTTACCGGGCGCACCTGGTTTGTTCTCAGAGAGGCGCCCGAAAATTGGATTTTAGCTTGGACGGTATACCAGGTGTTTATGAAACACTTGCAGAACAACTATAAAGTAATCGAGCACGATAAGCTTGGCAGAACGGATTTGTTTTTGGTTACTCCGAAGTAGGCCTTCAAGTGACAACTGGAAGCAGGCTCTCCGGACTCTTCCTTCGTTACTTCTTGACGGCTGACTTCCCGCCTGTCACCGCCTTTGGTGGCGCCTTGGCTGGGGCGGTCGATTTACCGGCGCCAGTTATTTTGTTCGCGGCAGTCCCTTTTCCGGCACCACCGGCTACCGTACTGGTGGGCGCAGGAGTGATGAGCTGTGCTTTAGGTTGGTCTTCTTCCAGACCCTGGCGCGGTGCTGCCGGCTGAATGCCGAGTATTAGGTCGTCGCCTACCCACTTGCTCTTCAAAAGTGGTCGTTGTAATTCTCCGCGATCTCGCAAGACTTCTTCTTGGACTTTGTCTGACATATGTTTGAAGGCTTCACCGAGTTTGCTCATGCCACCGTTTTGTCTCAAGCCTTCCAACAAGTAGTGTGTGAAGACACCATTTTGATAACGTTTGGACTCCCATGAAGTTTGAGTCGGTTCACTGGAGCAGATAACCAACTGACCGCTGCCTTGTGCGAGTTCATCAGCACTGTAATTACCGATGCGAAAAATGCCCTTTCCTGCAGTGTTTGCAGCTCCTGAGTGGCAGGCGTCCATCATGAGCACTATGCGGTCGGAGTGCACACGGTCCTTGATCATTTTCACCAATTCTTGCATGGAGACGCCGGTCGCATAGAGGCTGTTTTTGTCAGTGTTGTGCGCGACCAGATAGTTCGCGCCATTGACGTCGACCTTTGAAGGGCTGCCATGGCTGGACACGTAAATCAAGACGAGATCATCCGGATTGGCTACGCGAGGCAACCATTTATCACCCAGATTGGCGAGAATGTTTTCTCTAGTGGCTTGCTCGTCCAGTAAGAGCCGCACGTGGTCGGGCGCAAACTTGGCTTCTTTGACGAGATAGTTTCTGAAGTCTTGCGCATCTTTAGCCGCATATTTCAAATTGATGGAGGAGTCGGCGAATTTACTGATTCCGATTACGAGAGCCCATTTGTCCTTGATTGGACGATTCACCCGCTCTTTGTCCATGCTGTCACCAGATAAGGTGCGAGCGCTGGCTTTAACGCTTTCCATATTTTCGGCCATGCTCTTTGCGCCTTCGACGTGATTTCTGATTCTTGTCAGAGAATCCGTGCCCAAAGGCAGTGCCGCGATGATTTCGTGATCTTTGCCGAGTGTTTTCTCACGAATGGACTGCGCTTGTTTCTTGAACAATTCCGCTTGTTCATTCTGTCCCTGTTTTTGCGAAGCCATGGCAAGATTGTCGATTATCTTCGCGACAAAAGGATGATCTTCACCAAGAGCCTTGATATCAATTGCTAGAGCCTTTTGTAGAAGCGTTGCGGCTTCTAGCGGTTTACCAATTTGAAGATATGCGCAAGCCAGGTTTGTCTCTACTTCCGCTACTTCCGGAGTGAGTTGAACCGATTGACCTTTCTCTACGCCCTGCTGCGCATTGAGAAGCATGATTGCCATCGCGCGTTTGAGCGGTTCAATTGCGGCCTCTCCATTTTCTTGAAGATAGAAATTCTTGCCAATGTTGCTCAAGACTTCCGCTAGTGTTTTACTGGAAGCATTCGCTGCTTGATCTAGGATCGCCAAAGCCTTTTTGAAGAATTCTTCGGCTGCACCATAGAGAGCTTGCTGCTGTTTGAGCATGCCCATGCAATTGTCGACCTCTGCTACTTCCGGAGAATTTGGGCCCTGCACTTTCAATCTCAGGGTTAATGCACGTTTGAAGAGCGGCTCTGCTTTTTCGTACCAGCTAAGGTCTAGGTATGTTTTTCCCAAACTGGTGATGCTGCGCGTGAGTCTGGGGTCTGCTTCGCCAAACGCTTCCGCTTCAGTGAGAGCTTGCCCGAGCATCTCTTCTGCTTCGATAAAGTTGCCGTCATCAAAGGCACGCTCTCCCACATTTACGTATGTATCCCAAGTGGAATCGGAGGGCAGTGATGCAACTTTCTGAAGCTTTGGATCCGTCGAACGTCTAATCGTCAAATCGACGGCATCAAAAATCGCGTTGCAACGCTCATCGAGCTTTTTCCTTTGAGAGTCCGCAACAAGCAAGTTGCCGGTTTTCGAATCTATCGAGTATCCGCCACCAAGTTGACCAAGCATGGCGGGATTTTTTTTGACTGCTTCGGAAACTGCATTAATCAAGTCTTGTTGGATGGTTTGCGGGGTGACTTGATGTTCGGGCGCTCCTGATTTCAAACCGAGTAAGCGCCATACAGCTAATTGCGAGATCTGTTCTTTCGCGGAGCCTGCTACAGGCAGACCTTTGTATCCACCATTCTTTTCGATTTCTTTAGAAGCCGCGATGATACCGGACAATTGTTTCCAAACGGCCGGATCTTCGTAGTTGCCTGCGGTAAATTCAACGCCATCGGCTGGTGGTGGTGGAACGGTCTTCACGGATGCGCAGACCGTCGGTATCTTAGCGATGGTTGTTTGACCAACTGGGATGGTCATGAATACGTCGGCAATGACCATCATGTTTTGAACACCGCTTACGTTCGGTTTCAAAATTTCGTTGGCCGGAATGACTACCTTCAACGGGGCGTTGGTTTTGTTGGTTACTTGCAGCCGCACAGACGAAGTGGTGACGCCGTCGCCTCTAACTTTCATTGACGCTTTGCCTGACTTGACCGCCTGACGCAACGTTTGAATCTGTGCCATTTCGACTGGCTTCGGTGCCACTACAGGCGGGGTGGTAATTGGAATTCCCAGTTGCGCAACGGATAGTGCCGGGGCATTCAATTGATCAAGACCCGCCGGAGATCCAGCTTGCGCACTGATCGGAAAAGTCATTGAAATTGCCAGCGCAGCCATAAATGTCGCTGCCGCAGAGGGTTTACTGATTCGTTTGATCGTCATTTCCAATTCCGCCTGACCCTAAACGTCGCCTCGGCATTTTTAAGATGCCTGTCTTCGGTCGCCTGCCCTTCAGTCGACGCGCGATGCTTGAAAACTCTATAGCATCTACAGGGTCGACCGCCTTATTAGGGGTTATCTCACAGATTAACCATTTTTGCTATTCAGGGCACTTGAAAAGCTTGCGTGTCTTATTTTCCCTGCTCGCTGGCGAAAAGTTTGAAGGGCTCGCTTGTAAAATCTCCGGCAATTTCCAATGTCAAGCGGGGTATAGCGTTTGACTCAATAGGTACTGTCACCAATAATTAGAGCAACCTGGAGTCCCCCCCCAAAAACCTGTCTCAAAGTCTGGAGTTGACCAGTGAGATTTCTAGCTCTCTTCTTAAGCGTATTATTCGCTTTTCAAATGACTGTTTGCCCCGTTGCCATGGCCGATGTGAGCTATGACGCAGCCGGTGGTCCCAAAGGCGAAGCGCCTGTCAACAAAGTAGGTTCGTTGCTTCTGGCAGGCGGACTTGCTGTGATGGCTGGCACCGCAATCACCATCGCTACTGCATCAAGCAGCGGCAATGTTACTCAATTGAGTGGCAACACATTTAAGACGTCGGTATCGGGTAACACCGTTCGCGGTCAAGCCTATTTCGACAATGGACCAAAACTCTCTCAGATTGATGCTCAGAGCAACAGTGACTACGTTGAACTCACCGACGGAAGCCGCGTAAACGGACCTGTTTCGAACGTGACGAACGAAGCTCTTCGTTGCGGCGGACAAGAAATCCCGATGAGTTCGGTTGCTTCTATTCACTCTGCCCGCGTGTACAACTTTACTTGCACGACCGGCGCCAACCCGAAGATGTCCTTCACCCCAACAGCCGGAAAGCCGGTTGCTGTTAAGCCCACCAAGACCACCAAGTCTTCGGGCGAACACAGTACTGCAACCAAAGTAATTGTGACCGGATTGGTTCTTGCTGGCGTTGCATGCGCAATTGCAATTCCGATTGCAATTTGCTGCAGCGGTGGCGGACGGAAGAACAACAACAATCAGCTCGCCAATGCACTCCTCTTGCAGCAGTTGTCTCATCGCGGACGCACAAGAAGCTACAGCAGCAGCGGACCATAGATGTTGAACTGACCTGAAGATTAGATCAAAGAGCGGCAGCTATGCCGCTCTTTTAGTTATGAGCCGGCAGATATGCCGCTCTTTTAGTTGTGAGCCGGCAAAACGTCGGCGCCATATCGGTTGCGAGAAAGTCCTCAACTTTGTCTCTTGACCTTATTGCCTGCCTGAGAACCAAATGTCGAATCTACTTATTGATCGGTTGGTCTATCTTGTGCTTGAAGACTTTCAGTAGGAAGTAGAAGGAAGGAAATAGCAACAACGCTCCCGATGCAATTGCAGCCAGTAGCAAAGTCTGCGTAGATGCTGCGCCTTGTGCATTGTTGATGGTCATGTCGGGACGAATCATGTATGGATACTGTGCAAGACCCCACCCCCAAAGTATCAAGGTCACTTGTCCCGCTGCAAAAAAGCGAGCTGCATGAAACTTGCGCTTGAACAGCGCAATCGACGATGAGATTGCGCAAGCCGCAGTTGCACCTTGCAAAAGTAAACTCCAAGAGCTGTGTGCTAGTGAGTCTTTTAGACCTGGTGCGGAATGTTCCGCAAGGATGAAAACCAACAAAGCAAGAATTGCACATGCAACCTGTGCGCCGAGGGCGCGCCGCTGGAAGTCTGTTTTCAACTCTTCAGTAGGTGCGTAGACAGTCGAGTAGACCGCAGCCAGAAAGGAGAAAAGCACCAGCGCAAACCCGCCGACTGCAAAGCAAAACGGTGTGCACCATGGATCTATATATACTTGCGAGAATGTTTTGCCGGCAATGTCGGCGGAGACTTTTCCCTGCGAAATTGCTCCAACTACAATTCCGAGCAGCACGGGTGTGATCAAACTGGCCATGGCGAAGATTCTTCCCCAGCGCCTTTGTACATGGTCTTTATGGCTGTCATATTTGCGGAAAGTAAATGCTGTTCCTCTGGCAATGATTCCTAGAAGGAGCAAAGTGAGCGGAACATGCAGGGAAATTGACAACAATGAAAATGCTGCCGGAAATGCAGAGAACAAAATTACGACTACCAATATCAGCCAAACATGATTTGCTTCCCAAATTGGTCCAATTGCGCCTGCAATCAGCTCGCGCTGCTCCTTGGCTCGCTTGCCTACAGCAAACAGATCCCAAACTCCACCACCATAATCGGCACCGCCTAAGAGGGCATAGATATTGAGAGAAATCAACATGATGATTGCGAGGTAGAGCGCTGCGTCAATCATGATCGCTCTCCGGACGAGTTTCCGCTGACTGCAATTTACTTGCTGGACTTGTGTGCTGAACCCCCGCTACAACATCTTTGCTGCGTGAAAATTCTCTGATTAACAAAGCGACGACAATGACCGCTAGCGCCATGTACACGAAGAGGAATGTCGTGAACGGCAGCCAGAGTCCGGGCATCGGTGTGACGGCGTGACTTGTGCGGAGGACACCGTGAACTACCCACGGCTGTCTGCCGAGTTCTGTAACCATCCAGCCTGATTCGATCGCAATCAGACCGAGAGGGCTAATGCAAATCACTGCCTTCAGAAATGCCGTTGAATCAGGCAATCTTTTCGTCTTCGCATATAAAGCGGCGGCCCAGAGTGAAACCACTCCCATGATCACTCCGCATGCCACCATGATTTGAAAGTTCAAGTGCACGAGCAGGACGGGCGGCCAAACATCGCGAGGAAAATCATTGAGCCCTTTTACTTCTGCATCGAGATCGTGAAATGCGAGCATGCTCAGCATCTTTGGAATTTCTATAGAGTATGGAGTTTGTTTCGTCTCAACATTCGGCAATCCACCAATTCGCAGTGGGGCACCGCGCATAGTGTCAAACTGACCTTCTAATGCTGCTAGCTTAATAGGCTGTGTGTGTGCCACCATTTGCGCGAGAATGTCTCCGCTCAGTGGCTCAGCCAGTGCCATTGTGCAGCCGAGTGCGAGGCAAATGCCCAATGCGCGTCTGTGAAAAACGTTTTGCCTATCACGCAAAAGCATGAATGCATGCACACCGGCCGCGAGCAATCCAATTGCAGCATAAGCTGCAATTAGCATGTGGAGAACTTGAGGGAATGCGGCAGGACTGGTCATCGCCTTGAGCGGATCAATCTCAGTTGGGAGATTTCCCACCAACTTGAACCCTACAGGCGCGTTCATCCAAGCATTGGCGATGACGACAAAAACCGCTGATAATGCCCCGCTCAGTGCGACGATGCATCCTGACAGCAAATGCATTGGTTTGCTGACTTTGTCCCAGCCGTACAGATAGATGCCGAGAAAAATCGCCTCTGTAAAAAATGCATATCCTTCTAAAGCGAAAGGCAGACCGATGATCGAGCCTGCCCATTTCATAAACTCCGGCCACAAAAGCCCTAGCTCGAAGGATAGTACTGTTCCTGATACTGCGCCCACGGCAAATAGAACAGCCGTGCCACGCGCCCAGCGCTTCGTGATCGTTTTGTATATCTCGTCGCCGGTTTTCAACCAGAGTGCTTCGGCGATCACCATCATGAGGGGCAGCGCGATGCCGGCCACGGCAAAAATGATGTGGAATGCCAAAGAGAAGCCCATCTGGGCTCGCGCAAAGATCAGGTCACTCACCCTTTGTCACCTCCTTTTTTTCAAGGAGACCTTCTTATCCGGGTTTGATCGTGTCAATACTAGACCGATCGAGTCTGACTTTGTTAAAAGGTTGCGAATGATGAATCATTCGTCGCCGTCAATTGCACGGCGAATTGCGGCAAGTGGCGCACGGTCGTCGAATGTGACTGTTTCGCCCGATTTGACTACTCCTAGCTTGCGCATGTAGGTTGGGACATCAATGCTGATTGGCTGCTCGCCCATTCTTGTATACAGTGGCTGCAGAACATTCAGTCCCAATCCCTTGTCACCGGCTGCAACAGCTTCCTCTGCGTCCCAATTTGAGGCTGCCGTACCACCTTGTTTGGCAATCGATCGCAAGGCGTCTTCTAGCCCTGCGCGGTTGTTTGTACGTTGTCGAATCTCAACATCTGCTAGCAAGCAGTAGAGTGCGCCGCCCCAATAGATTCGGTCGAAACTACGAGCGGAACGCAGTCCGCCTTCTCCTTGTCTCGGCAGTCCCTTGGGCAGGTTAGTCAGTAAGTCTCCCCATACTTCCTCCGGAGACAGATTGCCAATGCGCATTCTGCCGATTGGCTCCACATAAGTCGCGATGCCCTCAGACAGCCAGCGTTTGTTGTGGCTTACAACCGGGAAGCCCAGGTGCATAAGCTCATGTGTGAGCGTCCAACTGCTTCTCAGATTGCGCCTGGTTGTGTTCTCTCCGATGTTAATCGTGACTACGCCGTAGTCTTCGTCATCGTTGTAAGTCGAGGTGCCCAGCCCGATACCATCGTCGTCACTCGGGACGAAATTTATCACCGTCTTGTGCACCGGAAATGTACCGTAGTATGCAGTAACAGCTCTGGCTGCGTCTCGAACGTAGCTGGCGAGATCTGCTTTACTAACGGAAAGCGGACCATTGCCGACATTGAAATAGATTTGGGAGTTGCCTGCAGTAATCAATTGCAGCGAATCACGGCCGATGCTTGATTGCGTAGGCTGTCCGGCAAACTGAGAGACGACCAATGCGATGAATAGCATCAGTGTTTGCAGGTTTTGCGCTAATCTCGAGGTCTTCATGCCAGGACTTTGGACGGGCATTTTATTGCCTCGGTTCCTGGCTTCCTCACAATTCCAGAAAAATAGCTTTCGCATAGCTTAGCCTGTACCACCTATTTATTGTTGGGTTTCGACAATAGGGGTGCAAATCTAACGGGGGCTTCTGTTAGCCCATGCGTTTCTCTATCATATGATACCGCGAGCTACCTCGGTCGATATTTCTACTCAGTTTTTGGCGTTCAAACAAATAGTGAGACACTGTCCATTCTGAACCGTTTCTGTAGCCCCAAAGCTCTGCACATGCCAGGAAGAATAGCTTCCAAAATGCCCACCATTTGACGGCATTGCCGCTGCCATAAGTTTCCGCCATTATTTCGAGCACTTCCGGGCGCTTGTTTTTCATCCTCTCAAGCCAGGCTTCTGCCGTCTTTTGATAATGTGTGCCCGGTATCGACCACTGATCAACGATGCGAACATCCTCCTGAAAATACAGGAGCAGGTCTTCTGAGGGCATTGTTCCGCCTTCGAAGAAATTGCGCGTCAGCCAATCTGTTCCATCTTTGTCTTCATAATGATATGCAAAATGCTTATGGGTGAAGATGTGTATAAACAGTTTGCCGTCTGGACGCAACCAGCGGCTGACCTTAGCGAGCATGGCCTGATAGTTTTTCAAATGCTCGAACATTTCGATTGAAATGACTCTGTCGAATTCTCTCTCCGTATCGTAGTTTGCTATGTTTGCTGTGACTACCGTGACATTATCCAATCCTCGAAGTTTTACTTCATTGTCTATGAATTCTTTCTGCGAGTGGGAGTTTGAAACTGCCACGATATTTGAGTGTCGATACTTTTCTGCAAGAAAAAGAGTGAGAGAACCCCAACCGCAACCAAGTTCCATGATGGTTTGTCCATCTCTCAGATCGGCTCTCTGGCAGTATATCTCCAGCATGTTGAGCTCTGCCTGTGCAAGGTCGTCAGTGTTCGCAAGCCAAAGTGCGGAGCTGTATTTCAGACGCGGTCCCAGCACTGCTTGGAAAAATCGCGCGGGCACTTCATAGTGCTGGCGATTGGCTGCGTCTGTATGAATTGCAATGGGGCTGGCTTTCAAATCTTGGACGAAGTCCATTATGCATTGGCGCTGCAGCGCAGTCGTTGCTTTTGCCTCGGTGCGCAATTTCTCGGCGAGCATATTGCGAATGCCTGCGCGAATAACCCATTCCGGCACGAGGTCTGTGGCAAGTGCTTTATATATCCAATCACTCGGCATTGGTCTTATCTCCGTCCTGGTGTTCCCTGACTTTTCTTGAGCCAGGGGAAAAACGCACTAGTTGTTTGCTGATAGCGAAGATATTCCTCGCCTCGTGATTTCAAAGACTGGGCTTCGGAAATTTTGATGCCGGTCATTTGCGTCAGGAAATAGAGCATGAGCAGCGGGCAATAGACCGTGTAGACTCCGAGCGGTGCGGGGGCAGCAATAATCGCTATCCCCACCCAGACGACGAACTCGAAGAAGTAGTTCGGATGGCGGCTGTAATTCCATAGTCCAGTGGAGCACACTTTTCCTTTATTGGAGGAAACCGTCTTGAACCTGCGCAATTGCTCATCTGCAATCGACTCACCAACCGTTCCAATAATGCAAATTACAGCGCCGAAAATTTCGAGCAATCTCAGACTCGGATGGTCATCGGCTGCAATAATTACGAATGGAGGAGATAAAACCGTGATCAGGGCTCCCTGGAAAAGAAAGACCAGATACAGCATTACATCTGCACGGTTACCCCACTCCCTGCGCAATGCCGCGTAACGTGTGTCTTCATGGGGATGTTCCTTGAGAAATCGCTTGAGCAAATAATAAGTCAGTCTGAAGCTCCAGGGCAAAACAGCGATCAACAACAAGACTTTTCTTTCAAACAGCCCTGGGCACACGGCGGCAAAAACGATCGAGATTATGCCGTAACTTGCGGCCCAAAATATGTCGACAATGCCAGCATTTCTGATTCTCTTGCTAAACAAGAACAGCACAGTCAAGGCTGAGGATACTGCTCCAAGCAGTATCAATTCTATGATCGCCAGCTCTGAAAGTGTCATTTGTTTTACTCAGCAAGAGTGAGATTATTTGGTCTTGAATAGATCGCTTGCACTGCCGAGATGTTTCGCATTGCAAAGGCGGCACTGCAGTACTTGAGGTAATAGTTCCACTTCCTAATGAAGCGTTCGTCGAAACCAAGGGCTTTAACATCGTCGAGTTTTCGGTTGAAACTTTCGTGCCAGATGTCGAGCGTTTTTGCGTAGCTCAGCCCAATATCTTCCAGTTCGAAAAGGTTGAGGGTGCTTGTACGATTTAGTGCTTCTGTGACACGTCCGATTGATGGAAGTAGAGAGCCTGGAAAGATGTATTTCTGAATGAAGTCGACATTGTCGCGCAGAATTTTATATCGACTGTCCGGGCAGGTGATCATTTGCAAACCCAGTAATCCATGCGGTTTTAGAAGGCGATCGATGGTGGAGAAGAAAGTCTCCATGTATTTGTCACCGACTGCTTCGATCATCTCGACGGAGACAATTTTGTCGTATATCCCTTCCACGTATCTGTAGTCGCACATTTGAATTTCAATCTGTGATGAGAGCCCGGATTCTTCAACTCTTCTTCTTGTATATTCGAATTGCTGTTCGGAAATCGTTATCGTGGTTACTCTGCAGCCGTATTTTTGAGCCGCGTGAATGCAGAGTGTTCCCCAGCCACTGCCAATTTCGAGAAGGTGGTCCGTACTGACCAATTTCAACTTTTTGCAGATCGAGTCTATTTTTTCCAGCTGGGCTTCTTCAAGTGACATTTCCGGGCGAGTAAACTTTGCACTCGAATATGTCATAGTCGGATCCAAGAACAAAGCAAACAACTCATTGCTCAAATCGTAATGCTCGCAGATGTTTTTCTTGCTTCCAGCAATTGAGTTGTCGCGCAGCAGATGCATTCCTCGGTTGAGCCACCCGAGAGAGTTCATGAACAATTTCTTTCTTGATGAACCTTCGAAGACTGCTGAATCGTCGAGGTTCAAGACAAACCAAGAAACAACCGCTTTGATGTCTGGTGTATCCCAGTCGCCGTCCATGTATGATTCCGCGAAACCTATGTGGCTGTACATGAGGCATTTTTCGAAGAAAGAGAGATTGTTGACGAAGATCTTGGCGCAGAAGCGATCGTCTGGCTCTCCGATTTTGACTTCCAATCCGTCGGCACACTTTATTTCCAGTCGCCCTTGCTGCATGCTGCTTAGAGCAGAAAGCACCAAGTCACGACTCATTTTCTGCCTTTTGGTCGGCTGCGCGATAGTTTTGTTGGCCTCAAGAGCGAAGGTCATTGTGTTGCTCCTTTGTACGCATGCACGTCGAGAGTTTCCTCTGATTTCTCAGTCTTGCTATCGGTGTCTTGTAGTGATCGGTGGGGATTGAGGACACCGGTTTGTGAATGTGGATTTTCTTCCTTCGTGAAAAACGGTACTTTTTTTAGCCAAAGAAGTAAGGCATGAAAGTGAATTAGTCCGATTATTCCGATGGTGACGAATGGATAACTCAGTGTGCAGCTGGTGATGTTTCGGTCTGTTAGTTCAATTTTGCTGCCCTTCATGCTGCTGGCTACCAATGTTTGCCCTGCAGCCAATGGCTGTGAACTCTGTGTTTCCATCGATTTATTTGGGCTTCCAGCCTTCGTGTTGATGTTGACTTCTAAAAACTCTCCAGGAATATCGACTTTGAATTCAAATGTGTCGTCTACTCTGCTGAATGGTGAGACGTAGAAGTGTTTAGGCGCGGAAAGAATGAATTTTGTCTTGCCGGTCTGCTGGTCGAAACTAATCGGTAAGAGAAATGGTTTGCGTTCCAGAAAGGTGTTGCCGACCTCTGCTACGGCAAGCATCGGAGCGTCTGATTTGTCGTGGACGAAGTAAATTGATACCGGATTGAAAACATATCCGAGAAATCGAAAGTTTGTCAGCAACAGTATTCGTCCAATCTCTTGCGTAATTCCTTCTCTGGAGAGAAAGGCGATGAGCTTCTCACGCGTTGGCGATGTATTGAGATCAAAGTGATCTCTGTCGTCAAATCGGTACAAAGCTTGGCGATTCACTTTTGCAAGTTTGAGGCGACTGTTGATTTCTGCCGACTCGTCCAGGTCGAGCATGAACATGAAAAGGGCGTATTTAAATCTATGTTTTTGCGGATGCAGACGTTGGTGCACTACGTCTAACTTGTAGATGCAAGAACGAAGTTTGTCGCAAGATTTATTCAGCAAGATTGAAGGACCTCGCGTTTCAATTGATTGCACAAAGTCAATGCTGATGTGAAGGCATCTTCGTGAAAGCCATATCGAAAGTAGCTGCCGCAGAAAAGAATTTGTCTATCCCCTTGTGCGTTCAGCTCCTGTAATCTTGCTTGAGCCGCAATAGAATCATGCGTGTAGCTCGGGTGTTTGTACTTGATTCGTTTGATTATTTTTGCTGGATCTATGATTGAATCAGAATTCAGTGACACAAAGTAATTCCGTTTCTGAGAAACCCCTTGCAGGCGATTCATCCAGTAGTGAGTCGTTGGTGGGGCATCTTCGTCTGTAATTTCTCCAAATCGATAATTCCAGGCAGCCCAGCATCGTTTTGTCTTTGGCATTACCGATGTATCGGTGTGAACGGTTGCGTCATTGCATTGATACGAGAATTCTCTCAGTAGTTCGATTTCCAGTCTTGTCGGCCGCTCCAGGATCTTTAGTGATTCATCTGCGTGCGATGCGAGAATGACATGATCGAATTCTGCCTCTCCATGCGGGGTGAAGACCGAAGCGGACTTGGAGTTACGCACCACTCGATTTACGGGCGCATTCAATATGATCCGATCCGAGAACGGTAGAATCATTTTCTTTACATACTCTCGCGCACCATTTTTCACTGTGAACCATCGCAAGTGCCCGTTCAGTCCACTGTTGAATCTGTGGTTGTGAAAAAATCTGAGCAAGACCGTAATGGGAAAGTTTTTCGTTGCATTTGGCGGCATTGACCAAATCGCGGAAGCCATGGGCACTAAGTAGAGATTCAATAGATCTTCGCAAAATGAACGATACTTCGCGTATTCGGCAACACTCATTGACTGCAGACTTGCGTTATCCACATCTTCTTCGGCTTGTGTGTTGAAGCGATTGAGATCCAACATCAGCCTCCAGAAGCGAGGGGACAGAATGTTTTTTCTCTGCCCGAATATCTGATTTAAGCTCGAACCGCACCACTCTATATTTCGCGACCGGCTTTGAACGCTAAAAGACATATCTGTGGGAATCGTATCTACTTTCAGTTCCCGAAACAGTCTCGTGAGGTTTGGATACGTTTCATGATTGAAGACCATGAAGCCCGTGTCTATGGGAATCGCTTTTCCATCTTCTGTTGCATCGATAGTATTGGTGTGTCCACCCACATATGCGTTTTGCTCAAAAATTGTCAGGTCATAATCTTTATGCAGCAGGTGGGCGCAACCAAGTCCCGCAATTCCAGTTCCCACTATCGCAAGTTGCTTCACAACTTCGTCTCCTGAGGAATTTCTTTCCGTAGATCCTCTTTTGTTGGTGATTGGCGGTGCTGCTTGTCCAGTAACAATTTCAAATCTGCCGGGTGTTTATGCAGATCGGAAACTAGACCTAATTTCTCCATGCCGGACAGGAGGTAATAGGTCACGTCGATTTCCCACCAGTAGATGCCCTGTCGAGCCGCTCCTTGAAAGCGGTGATGGTTATTGTGCCAGCCTTCGCCAAGTGTGATCAGCGCCAGGGCGAAATTGTTTTTACTTGCGTCATTGGTTCTGAATCTCTGACTGCCGAAAATATGTCCGACCGAGTTTATGCAGCATGTGCCGTGGAAAAGCACAACAGTGCTGACGAAAAAGCCCCAGACCAGCAGCTGCGGTCCCGATGTGCCTAGTTGTGGTGCCGCCACCCTGAGCGCCTCTCCCAGCGCGAGCAGTGTCAGAGCCAAGAGAAACGGCGGTACCCAGTCAAGTCTGTTTACTAGAACCAGCTCCGGATACCTTGTCAGATCCGGAATGGCTTTGTAGTCAGTGGGAATGTTGGCGCTAGACGTAATCCATCCAATATGCGACCAGAGAAATCCACGTTGGACCGGTGAGTGTACGTCATTCTCCTTGTCTGACTCTCTGTGGTGCAATCTATGATGTGCCGCCCACCACAGTGGTCCGCGCTGCCCGGCAGTTGCTCCCCAGAGAGCAAAGATGAACTGCATGGTCCTTGACGTTGAGAAAGTGCGATGGGAGAAGTATCGGTGATAGAAGCCTGTGATGGCGAACATTCGCACCCAATACAACGCAAATGCGACGGCGAGCGTAAACGCGCTGGGCTTCACCCAGAATGCCGCCAGGCATGCTGCATGTAGCGCGACGAAAGGCAGACATCTGGAAAGTTCTACGGTCTTCGCCCGAGCTCGAACAGTGTCCGCGCCTTCAGGAAAATAATCTGAATCAAGTGACCGAATAACATGCCAAAGCGAATTTCGCGAGCGCGACAGTAAGTCGGCTACTACACAACTCACTGAGTCAATCTCCTAAGTAAGAGTTTCCCTGGTTATCGTATATTCACTGTGTGAACGAGCTGTGAACCTGCGCAAGGATAGGTTTGTACGCGGTTCAAGCTTGGCAGGCTCCTTTTGCGGGCGGCCAGAACGCGCGAATCTTCTCGATTGCCGCTTCCTTTCCGCGCGCCTCGACTTCAATCCAGCCCACTTCTGCAAAGCACTCAGGCATACTTTCAATGAAATCACTGTGCCTTCTGTCGTGGAGACCGGTCGTACCATTTGAAATATGGACAAGCTGCCAATCCTCATGCGGGTGCCATGTTGTGCGCGCGGCCTCCATGGCTTCCCGAATCTTCGGGTCCGTGTAGTCTCGGCATTTTTCCATGATCAGGTGGTGGTGAGCGTCGAAAATCATACGCAGGCCAGTCTCGCAACAGACTGCAAAAATTGTGTTAGACGAGTATGAAATTTCATCATTCTCGAGGGTCAAACGGCTGCGAATTGCATCGGAAAGCCCATTGATAGTGCGTTTGAGAATTTTCTCGTTTCCGCGCTTGCCGCCGTGGATGATGATGGCGTTGTAGGGGCTTCTGGACAGACCCATCATGTCGAAGATGTCTGCGTGCATCTGCAGGACGGTAATACTGTTGTCGATGGTCGCTTGCGAGTCGGAGCTCAGAACGACAAATTGGTCGGGATGCGCAACAATGCGTATTTCAAGGCTTTTGGCGATTTCTCCGAGTTCTGCAAGTTTTGCCTGGAACGTCTTCAGGAGAGTTAGCCCGTCCGCTGTATCGGCAAATGGAAAGATCGATGAAGGCATGCGGTAAAGTTTGATCTCCCGCGCATGGCAGAATTCGAGCGCTCTGCGAAACGTTTCCAGATTGTCGGAAAAGATACTCTCCAGTGCACGTTTTCGATCTGCGTCGTTCAAGCTCAAGTAGCGTGTTCGTGTGATTGTGCGATAGCGAATTTCATCACTGTACGAGATACACACCAGACCCAGATTGGGCGTTGTGGTTCGACTTGCGCCTGTGTGCTTTTTTCTTGGCATATTGCACCGAATGATTTTGTTTCATATTGACAAAAATAGGTGAACGTCGAGTGAACGATTCTGCTCAAGTGATAACATGATGACCTCGTGCACCTGGTGAGGTTTCCTCATGAAAGAAAAAATCACTGTCTATGAAAAGCCGACTTGCAGTAAATGCCGCGAAGTCGACAAAATCTTGAGAGAAGCCGGCGCCGACTACGAGAAGATCAACTACTACGTCAAACCGCTCTCGCAGGCGAAGTTGACGGACTTGCTGAAGAAGATGGGAATTCCGGCGCGCGAGCTTTTGCGTACGAGCGAAGCAACGTATAAAGAACTTGGATTAGCCAAAGCGGAATTGAGCGATAAGGAAATCATCGCATTGATGGTGAAGCATCCTGAGCTGATTCAACGTCCTATTCTGGAGCGCGGAGACAGAGCCGTTCTTGGTCGCCCGGTCGAGAATATTCGACCGTTATTGAAGTAGCGACATTCTGGACTTGTTGAGCGCCATCGAACAGTAATGTATTTTCGGTCGACTGCTAGTTCAGATCAGGTATTTTTATGGCATGCGACTCGATATCGCGTTCTAGCTTAAACAAGTTGAGCTGTGTCTGAAATGCTGCCGGAGTGACGCGTACGTCTCCGTTGAATGGATCGTCGTAAGAAGCAAGCAGAAACAGGTTTAGGCAGATCACAAGGCTGACCATGGAGACCATGATGATTTGAATTTTTAGGTTGTCCGCGGCGAAGAAATATGTGAAGACAATCGTCGCAGCGCCTCCAATGAAGAGCACCGCCCATAATACCGTCGGTAAACCGGCATGCAGTGCTTCGACTCTCATTCTTCTGCTGTTGCCCAGATCTTCCATTGCCTCCATCAGCGCTTGTTGGCTGTTGCTCTGGCGCTGCGTGGTTGGTTCGTAAGTCATGCAGGTGTTCCACAGTTGCCTGTAAATGATCCACGCTTTTGGACTGTCTTTGTGCAACGAGAGCATTGGCCATTCATCTTCAATGACTTCCTTTGCATAGAGCGCGCAAAGGTCGCGCAACCTATTTTCGTTTGCTTTCGGAAGCCCCTCTGCAAGCCGGAAAACATTGCCGAGCGATGACGCTTCCTGCTGTACGGTTGCTCTAGCTTCGCCAAAGCGCTGCATCGAATCTGCCACCATGAAGCCCAGCAAAACAGCAAAAAGCATTGCCACGAATTGTGAGTATGGATCTGTGATGTCGTGTTGTGTTTTCAGTTCTGGATGGTACTTATCCAGCCATCTTCTTGCGATGAGCAAACCAAAAACGGACACGACAACGACGCCAAGCGTGAGCAGCAGTCCTTGCACCAAAGTCAAACTCCTTCAATCTCCGTCAGAGAATTTTAAGATAACAGCGCGGATGCTGAGGCAGACGAGCTGCCGCCATTATCGCAAGTTGGTTGAAAGAGTTCCTGAGATTTGCGCTTATTCGGCTTTTTTTTCGCCCTGTCCGCCGGCGACCATGACTTCGAGCGTGAGCTTGGCGCCTTTGCCCTGTTGTGAATCGAACCATACACGAGCCGGGTAAATGCAAGCAATCAATTCTGCTCTTTCGCGTATGATGCTGGCACCGCTTCCGCCTGCTCGTGTCCGGGCTGCAGGTCTTTCTGTGTCGTATCCGACACCGTTGTCGGCAATAGTCATGGTGAAGACATTCTGCAAAAGCTCTATGGAGAGGTTGACTTCAGAGGCGGATGCGTGTTTGGCGATGTTGTTGAAACACTCCTGCGCGATGCGGTAGATGTGGAGTGCCACTTCCTGTGGGAAATCTGGCAGGTCCGGTGGACAAACAAAATGAGTTCTGCAGCCGACTCTTGTGGATAAACTGCTGCAAAGCTCCTCGATCATCGGACGCAATCCGCAGTCTTTCAGATCGCGCGGCGACAGCTCCTGGCAGACGTCGCGCAATCTCTTTGCAATTTCGTCGAGAACGGAAACTGCCTCCTCTGTTGACAATGGGTTGCCGCCGGATACAGATCTTCTGAGCAGCATTACATTGCCAAGTACTACGTCGTGGAGATCGCGGGCGAGATTGTTTTGAATTGCTTCTTGTTGGTCAACGATCTTTTGCACCAGCGCATGTTTTTCTGCAACAAGAGATCTGACTGTTCCTGCAAAACTTTGCCCACCCGCAATCAATCGCATCGGCTCCGGCATGTCATCGAAGTCGTGGCGTGTGCGTCCGACGACGTCCTTGAACAAACCGCGCATCAGTGCATTCATTTCGTCACCGGTGACGATGACATCGTTTACCATCCAGGCACCGGAGCCGCCGTCATGCACTCTCAAAGTGAGTTTTGCGCGCGATGGCAATTCGCTGCTTGGAAGATTCATCAATTCGGTTGCCGGCAAAATGAATGCTTCGACAAGACCGGTGCGGCCTCGCATGCTGAGCGCCCATTGCGAGGTTGCCACCACCAGGCGCTTGGGTGCGTTTTCCACACCATCGGCAACGGTCAAACGCTGCACGGTCATCTTCAGAAGTTCGTCTTGAACTGTTGAGTTGTAGCGCTTGCCCAGGAGAGTGAAAAATTCTTGCAGAGAATTCAACAGCACTTCTGACGCTTCTTCGCGTTGTTTGCTTTCCAATTTGCTCATGGTGCGGGATCCAATTTGCCATAACCGTTGTCGACGGCCCAGGCAATGAGTGCTTCTCTGCTTTCCACGCCGAGTTTATCGAGCAGTGCGTCGACTTGCTTGCGAACAGTCTCCGGCGAGGTAAAGCGCTTTTCTCCAATTTCTTGATACTTCATTCCGCGCGCAAGCAGGGTTAGCAAATGCTGCTCTGCGCCTGTCACTTTGGGATGGTGCGAGTTATCGAGCTCGGCGGAGATGACAGGCACGTTGCCTGATGCAACTTGCCTGATCGCGTCTGCAACTTTTGCGATTGGTTCTGACTTCAAAAGATATCCGGACACACCGGTTTGAAGAACGATCTGCAGGATCGCCGCACGCGCATCTCCTGAAAAGATGATGACCCGCGTATCTTTGAGCGCACAGTAAGATTCTGTGAGAGATTTCGGACCTTCCGAATCAGGTAAATGCAAATCGAGAAGAACAATATTAGGATGCAAGTTCCTTGCGATGTTCAATCCTTCTTCACTTGTGGTGGCAATGCCAACCACTTCGAAATCCGCTTCGGCTGACAGTTCGCTGCGCAGTCCCTTGAGCGTTGCTTCGTGATCTTCGACGAGCAGGATTTTGATTTTTGATTTGTTCTGCTTTTTACTCATGGCATTGCCAGCCAGCGCACCCATCAGGTCCGCTTATCAGTTTACGGTATTATCAGGAGAAGTCTACTTTGTATCTGCTGTCGTCGGCACTTGAGCTTCGACTTCCGTGTATTCAACGGCAATGATTGTCACGTTGTCCGGTGCGTTCCTGTCCAACACCATTTGCAGCAATTCTGCGCACGCTTCGTTTGGCTCTGAGTGATTGCTGACGGTTGGTCCCAGTTCATCCGGCTTTACTACTTCTGAAAGTCCGTCGGTGCAGAGCACGATCCAGTCTTTGTCTTGCAACTGTTTCGTCGAATAGTCGACTTCGACGTTTTCCTCGTGACCAAGACATCTCGTGATCAAGTTTCTGTAGGGATTTACCGCGCATTGCTCGAGCGTCAATTGCCCGCGCAGGTGCATCTCCATCACTACCGAGTGGTCTACCGTCAGGACATCGGCCTTTCCGTCGCGAACAAGAGTTGTTCGCGAATCGCCGGCATGGGCGATATGCAAGACGCCTTCCTCGCCAAACACCGCCATTACTATCGTCGTGCCCATGGTTTTCTTATCATCGCTGGCGTCAGCCGCTTGTTTCACAGACGTGTTGGCTTCGGCAACAGCGCGTCGCATCCAGGCTTCAACCGAGCTCAGGTCGGATAAATCTGGGTTTTCGGACAGCCAGAGAGTCTCTACGGTTTCCACTGCCAGCCGGCTGGCGAGGGCTCCACCAGTTTCGCCGCCCACGCCGTCACATACGACCAGACATCTTCCATCATCGCTTATGTAATAGTTGTCCTGGTTGTCCTTGCGTTTAAGCCCCACATCGGTGACGCCTGCGCTTTTCCAGGTCAAATTGACCATAAAATCCTCTCTTCGTCCGTGGACTGGCAGAGCGGTGTGCTACTCCGCTTTTTGCCGTTCTATCATTCTATTGCCCTGCTAACCCTTCCGTGAATTCCCGAAAACGGGTAATTCATTTAACCAAGCCCTGTACGGGGTTGCAGGTTTTGCTCCAGGTTCTCTGCCAGCCGAGCTTCCCGGCGCTTGGTTTCTGTCACGGTTTTGTTTCAAGTCTGTTCCCCACTAGTCACAACCTGCAATTACTCTGTAGAAACCCGGCAGACAGGTCCCCCATGTCGGTACCGGTAAGCCTTTTGGCTCCCCGTGCAGTGTCAAAAAAATTCCCGTGTCTCACCTGCGGCAATAGTCACCTGCCAGTGACTAAGCCTCGCTTTTGTTCTTGATTGAGGACTTTACTATGACCTACGAAGCGTTCGAAGCGGTTGCTGTCCAACCCTATAGCGACAACAGAGCTGATAATCGATTTGCTCAAGAAGTATATGGCGATTCCAGGCAAGATTTCCTCGTCGAAAAGCAAAAAAAGGATAAGTCCAACTCAAGTGATTCGGATCTTCCGGGCATCCAACTATTCGATAGTGAAGGTCGTCACGATGGTATCATCAGCGGTGCGATGCGAATCGGGGCAGATTTGTTGCAAGGCGCAGCAAATGAAGCAGTCCATCATCCTGACAGATTGCTCGGCAATATCGCAATAAGCGCTGCAGTCGGTGCTCTGGCAGTGATATCCACACCGGCAGTTTTGATTGGTGGTGCGGCCATCGGTGTCGCTGCAATCGGCATCGGCGTGTTAAACGGTCACAATCCTGTAGAGGCGGTCGGCGATTTCATTAGCGATTGCGGTGTAGTTGCGAACCCGGATGGACATTCTGCATACGAAGTCGCCAGAGCGCATGAAACAGTGCAAGCCGGCGGCGGTGTGATGCTCGAAGTTGGCGTCGGTGCATTGGCCGGAAGTGCAGGTGCCGCAGCTATGAGTGCGATGCGCTCAGGTAGTGTCGCCGCGATTGAGACAAGTGTTATGCCAAGTGCAATTGAAAGCGCTGAAACCAGATTGCTGGCAAACGGAACCCGCGGTGGAGTTATCGATGCTGAATTCACGGTTGTTGATGACTTAGCCGCTCGGGCTTCGAGTGCAATAGATGATACGGTGGCGCAGGCGCCTAGAACATACGACGGTAACGTCGGAACGAGCGCCTCGGCCGGGTTTGATGCGGCGCGCAGGCTTGAGGGGCAAGCATTGCTGGCGAGGTTGCAAGAAGAAGCCGTAGCGGCTGGTTATCCTTATTCGTACGAGCAATTTGCCATCCGAAATCTTCGCGACGGTCAGGACATTCGCGCCTTCGTAGGTGCTTTGGCAGAACGTCATACACCCAGGCAAATCTTTGAGTATCTCAATCACAAGGTTTTTGCCGGCAACAGAGTCATGCATGGAACTGAAGGCGCCTGGGAAGCTGAGCTGGCTAGATTGCGAACGGTTCTGACCGAAAGCGGTGTCGATCCTTCTGACCTCGGGCCGGTGCAAAGACTGGCGCGCGCTGATTTCGACGGTCCGAGAACTAGCGCTTGGATGGATGGTCGTGGTGGACGTTTCATGCCGCAAACCGGCGATGATTTGCTATCCGCATTGCGCAGTGAAGCTCAAACAGCCGGACATGGTGCGAATTGGAGAACTTACGCGATCACCCGCCTGCGGGATCACACAGAAATTCAGGACTTCGTTCAAGCTTTGGCAAAAACTCCGGAATGGGTGGGACGCGAACGCGAATTGGCTTCTGCTCTCAGATTTGAGTTGGAATCCCCGCTCGGAAACTCATGGGCGGAAGGTACGGTTCGCGCCTGGGACCTCGCTCTCCGGCACTTGAGAGATGGTTCCAGAGCAGCCTAATTATTGAAGGTTAAACGCGCACGGGAAAGAGGGAAGGCAGTTTCTGCCTTCCCTCTGAGTTTCTGTGGAACCGGTAGAAAATCATGCAGCCTTGCGAGATGTGCTTCTGCTTGTTGTTTTCTTTGCCGTAGACTTTTTCGTCGTTGCTTTTCTAGTTCTCTTAGGTGCGGATTGATTCGCCGCTTTTTTGCTGCCTGTATTGGTTCCACGTCGTTTTTTTGTAGCGACCGCCCTCTTCGCAGAAGATTTGCGGCGTGATTTCTTTTCCGCTTCAGACGTCTTGGCGCCGCTGCCCCCTTTCTCTCCTCCGCCAGTGTCTTTATTTACTGTCGCCCAAGCCCTGGCTTTTGCTTCCTTCTCGCCGACGCCTTTATCCTCGTAGCCATCCGCGATGTGCTCAGCCATTCGCTTTTGCTTGGCTGTGTACTTTTCCTTGCTTCCTCTAGGCATACCCGCCTCCTCTATTTCTTTTCCACGCCCGCGTTACAGTCTTAACTCCGTGTAATAGGACGACCAGTAAGGCTTTGAAAGGTTCCTAACCCGTGAATTTCCATGCTGAAGTAACGAAAGCGCCCGCCAGTTTTGACATTCGGGCGTTTTTATGGCATACTTCAGTTAATCTTGGCGGGTGAGGCCTCCAGCGGCTCATAAATGCCATGACGATAAATTAGCCCATTTGGCTATGAACGAACGAAATATTGAAATTATTCGTACAGCGCAAGAAGCGCGGCAATTCGGAACCAGATGGCAGATTTGCCACTGAAACAACAAGTTTGAAAACAAAGGAAGACTGACATTGCAGAAATTTGCGGAGCTTGGCTTGTCCAAGCCGGTTTTGGCTGCCCTGCAGGAAGCGGGAATTAGCGAACCAACGACCATTCAAAGACGGACTATAGGTTTAATTCTGGACGGAAACAATCTTCTTGCCTCGGCCGAAACGGGCTCGGGAAAGACGGCGGCCTTTGGTTTGCCGATTGTTGAATGTTTGCAGGAACCGAGCGACAAACCCAGGGCGCTAGTCTTGGTGCCTACTCGCGAACTGGCATTACAAGTAAGTTCGCAGTTCAAACTTTTCAGCAAGAATCTCAAACTGAAAGTTGTCACCTTATACGGTGGCGCAGGAATGGATCAACAATTGCGTTCATTGCGAGGCAATGTCGACATTATTGTTGCCACTCCCGGAAGGTTGAACGACTACATCGAACGCAAGGCTGTGGACCTGAGCTATGTTGAGATGCTTGTTCTCGACGAAGCCGACAGACTTTTAGATCTCGGCTTTATGCCGCAAGTTCGGCGGATTATCTCGAAGGTGAACAAAGAGCGTCAAACGCTGATGTTCTCTGCCACAATCGATGATCGCATTGGCAGACTTGCGCACGAGTTTTCTGAAGATCCAATCATCGTTAAGGTGAACACCGAGCGTGTCGACGCTGCAAGTGTCGATCAACAGTTTGTTCACGTGACCGAGTTCAATAAAGATGCACTCTTGTTGAAACTCCTTAGTGATTTCGGTGCGGAAGCAGTGCTTGTCTTTACTCGCACAAAGCGCAAAGCCGGCTGGGTAAGCGACCGCCTGCAAGACGCGAAAGTTGTCGCTGAAGAGATTCACGGCGATTTGTCTCAGTCTCAGCGCGAGCGCGCTTTGAAGAAATTCCGTACCGGCGAAATTGCAGTATTGGTTGCGACTGATGTGGCGGCACGAGGGTTGGATATCCCGACCATTAGCCATGTTGTGAATTACGACTTGCCGGACACTCCGGAAGATTACGTGCACAGAATTGGTCGTACTGGACGCGCCGGAAAATGTGGAACAGCAGTTTCATTCATTTCGGAAGAACAGCGCCATCTCGTGCGTGATATCGAGAAAGTTGTTGGCCGTACACTCGAATCAACAGGAACTGCTGGTGCTGCGCCTGCTGTACGTAAGGTCCTTCCAGCTCGCCGCTTCCGTCGCGGGCGCAGATAAGACGGGTTCGCGTTATTTAACTGCCGTCGCTTCCGGTGTTGCCGCTGCGCGTCTTTGCTCATAGGCTTTCACATTGCAGTATGCAATTTCGAGAATCGGAACCTCGATATTTTTCTCGCGCGCTTTGTCGATCAAATCGCCGATGATTTGATCTGCTTCCACGTTGTTGCCGCGTTCAACATCTCTGCACATCGACGCAGCCAGAGTGGATGTCGGGTCCGACAATCGGCCGCTCATATTTTTGATGAAGCTGTCGGGCGGGTTGCATCCGTGGGCTCGCGCAACAGAAACGCACTCATCGAAGAGCTTTGTTGCAATTTGCGGACCTCCCGGTGAGCGAGCAACCTCCCCGACATTGGCTCGCATCAGGGTTGTTAGCGCCGCCAAAGACGAGATCATCACCCACTTTTCCCAGATGTCTGCAAGAATTGTTTCGCTCGCTTTTGATGTGCAATTGGCCGGCTCGAACATCTTTTCGATTTGGCTAATTCGCTCACTCGGCTTGCCGTCAAGCTCTCCGAACTTGATTGTGTGCATGTCGTTGAGATGTGCGATGTTTCCATCCGCATCCATCGTCGCGGCGATTATGCAGAATCCGCCTATTACACGTTCGGCGCCGAAGCGCGATTTGAGTTCCTCAAAATGTCGCATTCCATTGAGCAAGGGAAGCACTGCAGTGTTCTCTCCGACAGCTCCACTGATTGCGTCCAATGCACTTTTAAGATCGTAAGCTTTGCACGACAGAATGATCAGGTCGAATGGCTCTGTCGCTTTCTCGATTATCTTCAAATTTTTGAGATGACTATCGCCGTATTTGCTCTTGATGCTAAGCCCGCGTTCGCGCAAATCCTTAGCTCTTTGGGGGCGCAAAAGGAATGTCACATCGGCTCCTGTCTCTAGTAGCCTGCCGCCAAAATAGCCGCCGGTCGCGCCGGCTCCCAATACCAGGGTCCGCATTTGAGTATCCTCAGTTAGCCAATCTCACAAGTTTAGTATCCCACTAGCGAAACCAGTTGGTTAATCCTCCACCAGGAGGTTTTCATAAGCCACATTTAGTCCCGTTTTCGGCACTTTAAGCTTAACCCCGTGGTAACTTTCAATGTTTTGCTCTATAAAGGAACTGGATTCCCTCGGTCATCCCGGAACCCCGGCTTGTCAACAGATTGTTCCATCGCGAAGAGCAGTGATAGAGAGCTCTTTCGCTGGATCGTGGGT
Organism: Candidatus Melainabacteria bacterium; assembly: GCA_012965515.1. Lineage (GTDB taxonomy): Bacteria > Cyanobacteriota > Vampirovibrionia > Obscuribacterales > Obscuribacteraceae > QKMZ01. The sequence continues at coordinate 39,831 of DTSE01000334.1, forward strand.
AATCCGTGAAGTTTTCAGACAATCTCGTAGCAACCAGTACCTATTTCAAGCTCCTTGCCGAGTCCATTCCGCACTTGGTCTGGACTGCCGACCCTAGCGGCTATACTGATTACTTCAATCAGCGCTGGTACAACTACACTGGGCAGGTTGATTCGACTGGCTGGGAATGGCAGAAGGCTATTCACGAGGACGATTTACCGCGTTGTCTGGTGCGTTGGAAATCTGCAGTAGATTCCGGCGAGGGATATGAGACAGAGTATCGAATCCGTCGCCATGACGGTGTTTATCGATGGCACATCGGGCGCGCTCTGCCGGTAAAGAATGAAGAAGGTGAGATCGTCAAATGGTTCGGCACATGTACTGATGTGCATAATCAGAAGACCCTTTTGGAAGAGCGAGAGTCATTCGCTGCTGCAATTACGCACGATTTGAAATCACCGCTGGTCGGATCTAATTTGATTTTGGAAGTTTTGATCTCCGAAAAAATCGGCAAACTGAATGAAAAGCAAGCCGATCTCATTTCGCAGATCCTCGCCAGTAACAAGAAGATTCTTTCTCTCTTGCAATCTCTTCTCGACTTTTATCGAGAAGATCAGAACCTGCAAATTCTGACGATTGAGAGTTTGGACTTAGGCACATTGGTGCTTGATTGTGTTGGCGATATGCAAATGCAAGCCGAGTCGCGCAATATCAAACTCATCCTGAATAGTCCGTCTGACCCGTGTACGGTCTCAATCGATGGTTTAGCGATCAGGCGCGTTTTGCAGAACCTCTTGGACAATGCAATAAAGTTCACCAGCCATGGTGGCGAGGTGCGAATCAATCTTTCATCGAACGCGCACTATTTCAAATTGGTTGTTGAAGACTTTGGTGCTGGTATCGAGCCGGAAGTACAATCAAATCTATTTCAACCATTCACTCAAGGTGCGACAGGCCGCCGCTTTACGCTTGGTTCCGGACTAGGCCTTTACTTGTGCAGGCAGATTGTCGAAGCGCACCAGGGAAGCATCAGCTGCGAAAGCGAGCTCGGTGTGGGCTCAAAGTTTACCGTTCTGTTACCATGCTCCAAAGCACCCGCCTGATCATCATCAGTTGCGAGAGTTAATCTCTGTGCGATATTCCGTCTTTTTGAAAGATAGACGAAAAACTCGTGATTTACACTAAATTCAGGCCGCAGGAATTTTACCGCGTTACCCAAGAATGCTCCCGCGTGAGTGTTTCGGGTGAGGTTAGTTTTCGATTTCAAGCGTATAGTAATGATAGCGGCAACCGTTGGGCAAGGTCTGTCCGCTTGAGGTATCTGTATGGACAACGAGGAATCTCTCGGAGTTGAGATAACACCGGCAGCACAGAAATTTCTTAGAGATCACATTCAGTCTGTCTGGCAGTTAGAACTCATTCTCTTCATGAAAGAGAAGAGCCATCCATTGTCTGCTTCTGAGATTGCATCACAGCTCTATTCAAATCCTCGTGTCATCGAAACTGCGCTTACGGACTTTGTTCGAAACGGGATTATCAAAGAAGATCAGAACCCTTCTTTTTACAACTACGATCCTGATTCTATGGAGATGACGGATGCGATTGAGCAGGCAGGAAAAGCGTACGCAAAGAAAAGACTATCGGTAATCAATTTCATTTTTTCGAGAACTGATAGCGATAAAAAACGTGCGTAGTTGTCCTCGCCGGTCTAGTTGTTCTTTCTGTCCTTGAGCTTTACTGGAAAGCGCTAGCATAGCGTTACTTCTTTGCTTTGCGAAACTCCAGGAAGTACTGATATGGCAAAAACTCTTTCTCGTTTGAAAGAGTAAATCCGGACTCTTTGAGTTCCGCAATCACCTCTTCCTTTTCTATTCTGTGATCTTGCGGCGGTCCGACTGGAGACTTCTCTGTGAAGTCGATGATCACGAGCCTGCAATCCGGTGTTAGTGATGACTGGAGAACTTTGAAATACCGAACGCGATCGTCGATGTGGTGAAACGTGTCGACTATTAGCGCAAGATCTGCTTTCTCCGGTAGCTCCGGTTTTGTTGTTGAGATTTCGAACGGAATTACATTCGTGCAATTCTGTCTTTTGGATTCCTCTGCAAGAAAAGTAAGCATGTCTTTCTCGACATCGGCTGCGTAGATCTTCGATTCAGGTTGAGCCTTCGCAATTCGAAATGAAAAATATCCTGTGCCGGCACCGATGTCTGCAACTACTTCCTTCGGCTTAACCTGTAGCGCTTCAACGACTTTGCTCGGCAATTGCCACTTGTCGCGTGCGGGATCGTCGAACACCTTGACCCAATGTTTTGCGTCATTGAACTTTCGATGGTATCCCTGGGCATGACCTTTTTTCGATGATGTGTTTGAACCGTCGCCATGTTGGTGCGCTTGTGCGGCGGTAGCTGCAGTCGCTAGAAAAGTTGATAGTACCAATATTGATTTGAGGCTTGGTTTTGCTTTCATGGTAATGCCACGGTGTGTCTGGTGTTTTGGAAGCGACGGCTTGATTGTAAGTCATTGGAATCAGATTTTTCATTTGCGTTGCGAAACAAGTTCCATTAGAATGCGATTCTGTCGTTTCGCCGATTTGATATGATGGTTGAACGACGTCTCTCCCATCAAATGAGAGGATAGGACAATGCCAAACTTTAGAGAAAAGTTTTACTCCTTTTGAATCGTCCAGCAAGCGACGACGCGGGTTCCCGTCTGAGTCACGGGTGAAGCGTGGACGACGTATTGTTCATGGTGATAAAGAACTTGTAGAGAAACTCGGCCGTAAGGATTTGTGTCCGTGCGGTTCAGGTCGCCGGTTTCAAGGGCTGCTGCATTTCCAGCGGCCGCTTTTGACGGCATCAACCGAGATCACTACTTTTAGATAGCGTAGGGGCGATGCCATGCATCGCCCGGCCTCCGCGCGATTGCGATCACGTAATCAGCGAAGCGTGGTGGCGCATTGCATGCGCCTATGTTTTACCGCGAACGCTGTTGCATTCACTATCGCGAAGCCGTAGGGGCGATGCCATGCATCGCCCGGCCTCCGTGCGATTGCGATCACGTAATCAGCGAAGCGTGGTGGCGCATTGCATGCGCCTTCGCTTTGCGACGAGAAAAATTTGAATTCACAATATTTGTTTTGTCAAAGGAGACAAACATGATTCCACATGAAGAAATTAGACAGAAGCTTGATCGCTCATGGACCTTCAGGCTAATAGACACAATAAGAAATAGCCAGTCTGGAGATGACTTAGAGGAGGTGTGCAAAACCATAGCGGGTTTGGATGATCCTCGATCAATCGAACCCTTAATCGAAATGTTAGAGGACAGAGATCTTCCGTATCACATTCGAGAAGCAGCAGGTGAGGTTTTACAGCATGGCTGCATTGCTCGCTGTGAGGCTGATCGCCGTGGGTGGTGGAACTCTGGAGACAAGCTTCTGATGAAGCATGCGTTGCTGGAAGCACGAACGTCTGAAGCTGACATTATCATTCCAATTGCACAAGATCCACAACATGAATTCCATCGAGATGCAATTGCAGGTATTGAATTTGGGTTTGAGGAACCTGAGTATAAACAACTTCTGATAAAAGCACTTGAGCACGAAAATGCGGAAATTCGAGGCATTGCGGCACGAAATCTCTGTTGGGATGAACCGGTCCTCGCCGAGGATGGATTGATAAAGTTGTTGAACGATCCAGATGATGAAGTTGCAAGTGATGCGCTGGACACACTCAGATGGTTCAGCTCCCAGAAGTCATTTTTGAGTATGGTTGCACTTCAGAATTCTGTTCGGGATTCTATGCGAGAGGATCTACAATCTGCAATAACTGACCAAAAGGAATGGTTCGAGGCTGCATTTGGGAGACTTCCTAGAGAACATCAACCTTTTCTTTTGACTTGGCTAAAGCCGATTGAAGAACTATTGTCGTTTAGAAAGGAGAATGAGGAGGTTAACGCAACGGATGAACGAGTTGTAACCCCGAAACACCCTCCGAGAGAGAAGACCGTACTTTGCACGGCACAGGAAGTTATCTCTCTTTTTGATGATGCGGATGGCTGCTGGAACAACAAACAACGATGGAGAATTGAGTGTAAGTGGAATGAGTTCACTCAGTTCGACATGGAGAGAATGTCTGTATATTTTAGGGAGCATCAAGATCATCACATACGAGAGTTTGGTTGCTGTGCTCTTGCTAGCTGGGATCGCAATGACGTACTGGAGATTTTCTTGCATGATGCATGTAGTGGTGTTAAGCGCAATGCTGCATATCAGCTCAAGCGAACGTCTCCTAGTAAGGCAGTTGCACAAACACTATTCAATGTCTATCAGCACATAAATTCAACAGGCGAGTTGGCAGCCGATTTGTTGGCTGCGTTTGTTGTTCACGCTCCAAGAGCGGGCTTGGAGGACCTGCTTGTGGATATTGCGTTGAATGAGAGGCGCATAGCAAGGAAGCGCACTGCCGTCCAAGAGTTGATCAAAATGGAAGCACACTCGTCAGTCGAATCGCTGCTCTCTCTGCTTGAAGAACCGCCGTTATTGAATTGGGGACTGCACAAAACGCTAGTAGAGTATTGTGTTGAACAAGAATTGGCTGTGCCTTATTTTTCTGAGTTATGCAAGGCAGATGACCTCTACTTGCAAGAGTGGTTAGCCAAAGCAGTTCCATATCTCAAGCCTGTTCTTCTCAAGGGGGTATCATATGCAGCGAAGAACTGACCTGTGTAGGGCGCTCAATGGCATCTGAGAGAACCGCTGGCGAAACAGCAAAACAAGTAGCTGATTTCATGCTCCAGCATGATCGCGCCAGTAAACATCTCGGCATAAAGATCGAAAGTGTCGACGAAGGTGTTGCCGTCTTGTCTATGACTGTCCGTGACGATATGCTCAACGGATTGGACATCTTGCATGGCGGCTTCACTTTCTCGCTTGCTGATTCCGCATTTGCTTTCGCATGCAATTCACGAAATAGAAAGACGGTTGCACTAAACTGCACAATCAATTTTGTTGCCGCAGCGAAGGTCGGTGACATATTGACCGCAACTGCTCGCGAAGTTTCACTCAGTGGTCGCACAGGGGTTTACGACGTATCTGTGAAGAACCAGAAGGGCGAACTAGTTGCAGAGTTTCGCGGGACTTCTTATGGCACGAGCTCGAACGTAGTTTGAACTGGACGTTGTTCCTATATAAGGTTCCCGGTTTAGCAAGATAAATTCCTGGACTGGCTTAGAGGCTTTTCGAAAGTCTCGAATTGCCCAGCAGGTGGACCCCTATATGAGAATTCGAGATGAAACTAGACTGTAGAGTCTAGGTTTGTGATCCTCTTGCAGAAACACCCAAAAGCCCGATCTGCTAAGGTGATATGGGTTGATTTGCGTCTTTGAAAATTAGGGGTTGACAAACTAGACTGGACTGGCTAGTATGAATGTATGCACCGGCGAGGTAATACCGATGAACCAGACAGTACTCGACCCAGCCCACCAATCTGTTTGCCAGCAATCCAGCCCACGTTCATCGGTACCCTCGCACGAGGCACCTCCATCTCCCCAAAGATGTAACTCAGCTACCCAAGCTAAAAAGACGTGTTCTAGTTCTTATTACACTCTTTCGTTTCTAATTCCTTTTACTGCCGTCACCTCGTTCTACGCAATTGACTGCAACAATTGCATGGGTGTCGCGGTACTGGCTGGCGCCCTTGCGGGTGGCTGTGGTTACACAATCTACAAATTGGCCAAGCTGGTCAGACATTCACGTTTCTCAGGACATTCGCACAGCAGCTAGACAGGAAAGTCTCCATGAGACAGCAGATAGGCCAGCGGGTTCGCAGGGGTGCAACACGCTGGTCTATTTGTCTCAAGGGGTTTGAATGATGCGCTGAATCAGGCGCGATAAAAAGTGTGATCGATGCGACTACAAGTTCGTGGTAACAACCGCGAACTTGTTTTCTTTCGTCAGTTAGGTGTGAGGACAGAAGTTCAAGCTGCCGCTCTCGCGTAAACCATACAACTAGTTTTTCAAACTAGCTCGATTGCTTGCCTTGCTCGCCCGCAAACAAAACCATGTCAACGACAGAATTAATCAGCCTTTCGCGGGACATGGGCATTGCATGTTTTCCGTGCATTACTTCTTGCAAAATTACGAAATTGATAAGGGCACCATGGATGATGCGTGCAGTTGCTTCGGGATCCGAGAATCGAACTTGTTGATTTGCCCGCAAGTAGTCAGCCAATTTTTGAATGCCTGGCTTTACCATGTGCGAGACGTAGAGTTCGGACAGTTCGGGAAATCTTCCGGATTCGCCGATGATGAGCCGGAGTAGGGAAACATACTCCCAGTCGTCCATTCGAGACAGCGTTATGTGTGCAATTTTTCGAATGAAACTCGGCGCATCCAGACTTAGAATATCTGCTGTCATCCCCGCGGACACAAAATGATCGAGTAAGCGATCGATTAGCGCGCTGAACAAACTGTGCTTATCTTTGAAATGGCTATAAACCGTTTGTTTGGCGACGCCGGCTTCTGCGGCGATTGCGTCCATGCTTGCTGAATATCCTTGAGCAAGAAAAACCCGCAACGCGCCTTCGAGAATTTTCTCGCGTTTTTCCGAGAGTCGAGTGACATTGTCCCTGCCCTCTTCGGACGTCCGACTACTGGAATTTTGTGCGGGTCTACTGTTCAAAAGTTATTCCCAAACGTTGCCATCATACTTACCAGTCTAGCAATATAAAACCCGGTTGTGAAGAGGATTCTGGCTAAATTCAGATAAAGAATTCAACTGACCCGACTACTTTCTTTTCATGCTCAATGAGATACGTTTTCTCTCTTTATCCACTTGCATAACAACAACACTGACCTGCTGATTGACCTTGACGAAGGTGGATGGGTCTTTAATGAATTTGTCCGCCATTTCGCTTACGTGCACAAGACCGTCTTGGTGAACGCCGACATCGACGAATGCACCGAAGGCAGTGACGTTCGTAACAATGCCAGGCAGCCGCATTCCTTCTCTGAGGTCGTCAATATTGTGAATTCCTTCTGCGAATTTTACGGGCTCGAGTTGTGAGCGCGGATCTCTTCCAGGCTTTTCCAACTCTTTCAAAATGTCTTTCAAAGTCGGCAAACCGACTTCTTTGTCGACGTATTTATTGACCTCGATTTTGGCAGAATTCGCTTCGTTGTTGACGAGATCAGCTACGCTAAAGCCCGCATCTTTTGCCATGCGCTCTACGAGTTCATATCTCTCGGGGTGAACCGCACTGCTGTCCAGGGGATTTTTTGCTCCGCGTATGCGCAGGAAGCCTGCGCATTGCTCGAATGCTTTCGGTCCCAATCGGGGAACCTTCTTTAATTGTGCGCGGCTGGCGAAGGCGCCATTTTCTTCTCTGTATTTGACAATGTTGGCAGCGATTTGCGGACCGAGCCCGGAAACGTACGAAAGCAACTGTTTGCTTGCTGTGTTCAGCTCCACCCCTACAGCATTCACGCAACTGATGACTGTATCATCGAGACTACGTTGCAGTGCTGTTTGGTCGACGTCGTGCTGATACTGCCCGACACCGATTGATTTGGGATCGATTTTTACAAGTTCTGCAAGGGGGTCCATCAATCGGCGCCCGATTGATACCGCGCCACGAACGGTGATGTCGTAATTGCCAAATTCTTCACGAGCAATTTCAGAAGCCGAATAAATCGAGGCACCGCTTTCATTGACCACCACTATCGGTATGCTGGGCAGACCGGCGCGTTTGTAATCAATTCCGCGCAAGAAAGACTCCGTCTCCCTGCTTGCTGTGCCGTTGCCTAGCGCGATGGCCTCAATGTCGAACTTCTTGATCAGTTCTAAAACCTTTTGCTCTGCTTTGGAGGCTTGCGACTGATTGTTGCCTTCGAAGAGCGGGTAAATCACGTCATTGTGTAAGAGTGTGCCTTGTCGATCCAAGCAAACCACTTTGCACCCCGTGCGAAAGCCCGGGTCAACGGCCAGCACTGCTTTCTGTCCCAGCGGAGGTGCCATGAGCAGTTCTCTCACATTGCGGACGAATACATCGATAGCACCTTCGTCAGCTTTTGCTTTCAGCTCTGCTCTCAGTTCTGTTTCCATAGCTGGAGCGAGCAAGCGTTTGTATGAATCTTGCGCTGCCAGTCGGCACTGCTCCCAGCTCGGATTGCGTCCCTTCACAAAGCGACGTTCCAGCATTTGCTGCGCTTCTTCTTCCGGAGGATTGATTTTGAGTTTGAGAAACCCTTCTGTTTCCCCGCGCAGCATCGCGAGGATTCTGTGCGATGGAATAGATGTGACGTTTTCGTTCCAATCAAAATAGTCTTTGAACTTCGCGCCTTCAGTTTCTTTCCCTTTGACCATCGAAGATGCAAACGAACTGCGCGCAAACCAAAACTTTCGCATTTCCTTGCGTGCATGTTCATCTTCTGAAATCCATTCGGCAATGATGTCTCTTGCCCCGGCAAGTGCGTCTTCAGCAGAGGACACTCCCTTCTCGGCGTCTACGAATCGAACTGCTTCGGTCACCGGGTCTTTTGAGCTGCCTGCGAAAACTTCTTTGGCAAGAGGCTCTAGCCCCTTTTCTCGCGCAGCAGAGGCGCGTGTCTTACGTTTTGGTCGATAGGGAAGATAAATATCTTCCAGCTCTGTGAGCGTGAGCGCTCTTTCTATCTTCGCTTTCAGTTCGTCGGTCAGCAAACTTCTCTCTGTCAGCGAATCAAGAATCGATTGTCTGCGTTTGTCCAACTCTTCAAGCTGCGCCTGGCGATCTCGAATTTGCGCAATCACAACCTCGTCCAAGCTGCCGGTGACTTCCTTTCGATACCGGGCGATGAAGGGAATCGTCGCACCTTCAGCGAGAAGTCCAATGGTTGCCCGAACCTTTGAGTTTTCCAGCTTAAGCTCTGTTGCAATTTTTTCTACGTAATCACTCATAACTCTGCCTTCGCCAATCAACAAAACGTACAACGGAATCCACGATCGGAAACGGTTACCTAAACTTCCGGTCTAACCATCACAAAACGGTCTTTGACCTCACAGTACTCCATTCCAGCTAGGCGCCCAATCGGATGCAATACATCAAGATCTACCCGTCCATTTTTGTAAACCGACTCATGCAAATGCGCGCATTGAATGCGGCCAAGTACTAGATTTCCTGCTCCCGGATGCTCGCCGAAAGAAATCACCTGATGAAGCTTGCACTCGAAGTTGATCAGTGATTCTGCAACCCTCGGCGGCGCAATGCGGGAAGACGGTGCTGTGGTTAGTCCGACCTTTTCGAATTCATTGACTCCGGGCGGATAACTGCCGCTGCTTTGGTTCATCTTTTCTGCTAGTTCCTGACTTACTATGTTGACGACGAATTCGCCGGTGTCCTGAATGTTCTTCAGCGTGTCTTTCGGTTTTCCTTTTGATGTTCCTTCGAAGACGTCGAACTTTAGTGCCGGCGCAAAGCACAGCACCGGTGGATTCGAACTGGCGACGGTGAAAAACGAAAATGGTGCGAGGTTAGGGACACCTTCTCGATTGATCGTCGAAACCCAGGCGATAGGACGAGGAAGCACGCTTCCGATCAAGATCTTATAGAAGGCTTCCGGTGACGCTTTGTCAAAGTCAACTATCATTGGGCTCCAAATTCCTCTCTTGCCATGAAAAACTAACTGTCAGACTTGCAGATATCGCCAATGGTGGCATTGACTGCTTTGATGTAATCATTCGGCGAGATCAAGATCTGCGTGCCGCGAACGCCTGCGGAAATAGAGACCTTATCGTATAAAGTAATGGTTTCATCTGCGTACACGGGATAAGGCTTCTTGCATGCAAGTGCGGTGACGCCACCGCGAATATACCCGGTAAGTCCCTCGACTTCTTTCAGAGGCACTACTTTTATGTCCGAGTTGCCGCTGAGTTTTGCCAGTGACTTCAGATCCAGGCTCATACTTCCAGGCACAACGCCCAGGCAGACACCAGTTTTATCGCCGCGTACAACCAGTGTTTTGAACACCTGATCGATTGGAAAATCGATCTTCTTCGCAACGGTTTCTGCTGTTAAATCGTCCGGATCTACTTCGTACTCTCTCAACTCGTATTCGATTTTGAGATTGTCCAACAAGCGGACAGCATTCGTTTTCATGGGATTCCTTATCATTTGAGCGGTTGCTGGAAGAAACTTTCCAGGTCGGACTTGCTCATGCCACCACCTAAATCTGCAAAATATAGCGAAGCTTTATCTTCGGTTCGCTTGTAGTCTTTTGGAACTGCAAACGAAACGGTTGACGCCGGAATCTCCCGAATCGTCGCCGTTACCAACACAAACTCCATGGAGTTGAGAACGCGCTGTTTGACAGCGATCGGAAAGCCACACTTCGGTGGCAAGAGGAAATGCTTGCACCAAAATTCCACGACTTTTTGATCGCATGGTGCCTTTTGCAAACACACAAAGTCGGCGACTTTTACCTTTTGCTTTTGCAGCATCTGGTATCCGATGTAGTGATTGCACGGCAGTCCCGAGACAGTCGGTTTATCGACCAGTTCTACAGATGTGATGTCGATGACCGGCACTCCTCGCCTATTCCACTTAAGCCAGCCTTCCGCAGTGTCTCGATAGTAAACGTGATTTTCGGAGTTCAACATATTCACTTCATTAGGTTTGTTTTTGTCCCAAATCGTGAATCCGAATTTCGCTCTGATATTCAGCCCATCGCCAACTTTCATTGAGTATGGTCCGAAAGTAGCGCTTCTACCTTGAATTGCGATTGCAGTTGGCTTTGCTTGAACCTTGGAAGGCGGCACGGCAAAAACTTCGGCTGCGGAAAAAAGACCCACAGCCACAGCTACTATGAGAGCTGGTTTTGTGCTGAACACCGCGCCTGTTCTCTTGGAAACGCACTCGGTTGCCGAGCTATAAGTATAAATGCTCAGAGGCCAAGGTGGAAGAATCTTATTCCGTGACCGTGCCTATTATAAATCCATCGTATCCTTTGGCACCGACTGTCTGGATTGCTGTGGCATTGAAGCGTTTTTCCT
>DTSE01000334.1:50877-59939 GCA_012965515.1 Candidatus Melainabacteria bacterium
CGCGTTCGTCTTCACTGTTGGGGTTTACTACCTCACCATCGCGCACGACGTTGTCAGCGATGATTATGGTTCCTGGTCGCGAGAGTTTCATCGACCATTTGAAGTATTCCGGGTACCCGGGCTTGTCTGCATCAATGAAGACTAGATCAAATGGTTGGACGCCTTCCTTGACCAACACAGGAAGCGTATCGTGAGCAGAGCCCACTCTGACCTCCACTTTGTCTGACAGACCAGCGTGCTTGATATTCTCGCGTGCGACATCAGCGTGCTTTTGTTCATACTCAAGCGTTATCAATCTGCCGCCGGCAGGCAATGCCCTCGCCAGCCAGATTGTGCTATAGCCGCCCAGTGTGCCAATTTCCAGAATGCGATGTGCCTTTTGCATTTGAGCAAAAATCATGAGCATTTTGCCTTGATTTGCCGTCACATTTATCGCCGGCAATTCGGCTGCGTTACTTCTCTCTAGTGCAGCGTTGAGCACCGCATCTGGAGGCATCAAAAGTTTTGCATAGTATTCGTCAACGGACGTCCAACGCTCTAGACTCATGATTTTCTCCGCCGAATGAATGATTGCCTTCACGCGCCAGTTATGCGTGCAACGACTGTTATAAACCATTTCCGGCAGTTTTTCATTGAAGCTGAGCTTCGGGTGCTTTGGGCTTTACGAAACAGAAATAGAGTAAAGCGTCTTCGGTTTGAAGAACTGCATCAGAGGTGGGCAGTGTTCGAGAACAGAGCCGTCTGCTAGCACTTCAAATGAGGCTTTACTCAAGTGTGTCGGGAATTCTTTCCAATCATAGCCGTGTCGCTTCCATCCATGTTCTTGCCACGGTGCACTGGAGTTTTCTCGGCTTTTCTTGATGACAAGTTCCGGCGTAGCCGTGTCCACCAGTGACGGAATTATGTCCTTGGTGACAGCGCTAATTGCGCAGATCAGTTCGCCCTGTTCATCGTATTTGAATCCATTCGAGCGGCCTTGCCCATCTGTTCGGAATAGTAGACGTTCTTGTCCATTAGAGAGCATGCCTTTGATGAGCATTCCGCCTCTGTCCAGTTTCGTCACCGAGATCGCCTCGAAGCACCCGAAATAGGTTTTTTGTTGCAGGTCCCATGCGTACCTGTTCAGTTCCGCGAATGCGGTCGTGTAGCGATACGCGATTGCTTGCTGCAGAAGCAATTCGTTTTGCCCGTACATGGACTTTGGCGCAACAAAACTCATGTCTGTAGAAACTGGGACGCCGGAATGGGGATCTACGTTCATGCTCGAACCACTCCTGTTTTAGTGGTGCACATCGTGTGCGACGTGAGGGGTGCCGAATGTCTGGTAAGTCTTATGGAAGTTTGTGAGTATTAAGACTATTGATAATGACACAAGTGTGACAAGGGCATAACAGCCGCCTGGGTTGTTTTTGGGCAGCCAAACGAGGGCACGGAACCAGGCGATGATACATCGCCCTCGCCACGGCCGTCGACAACACTCTATGGACTACTACTCACACGTTTGCCCGTGCTTCTTGAAATAGTCTTGATGATAGTCCTCGGCATCGTAAAACTTGCCGGCTGGTTCGATTGCAGTAACGATCGGGCGCGAAAAGCGATGCGCGTCATTGAGCTCCTTCTTCAGCTGAAGTGCCTCTTCCTTTTGCTTTTCATCGGTGTAAAAGACGACCGATCTATATTGGTCGCCGACATCCGGTCCTTGCCGATTCAATGTCGTTGGATCATGGTGCGACCAGAAAACTTCCAGCAGTTTTCGAAAGGTTGTTTTCTTTGGATCGTACTCAACTTGCACAGTCTCAACATGTTTCGTCGAGTGGCTGCAAACTTGCTCGTAGGTCGGATTTGCAATCGTTCCACCAGAATATCCGACTTTTGTTTTCACGACTCCCGGCGCCTTGCTGAAAACATATTGGACTTTCCAAAAGCAACCCGCACCGAAATAGGCGGTCTTCAGGCTTGTGTTTGCCGAAGCGCCAACCGGAGGCGACTTTGCGTCAGCTCCGCTGGCGAAGGCGAATACGGCCCCGGCGAGCAAGAACTTGGCTAATTTTTTCATGAAATCCCCTTTCAGCCCAATCCCAATATATACGATCTTCGGGACCCGTGCACGTGGGCGCCCGGGGCGCATGAAATGACCGGCTGCGCTCTGTTTTTGCGGTGTTTCAGTTGTCGCTGTGACCGCGATCGCTTCCGTTCGCATGCGCGCCGGTTCCATTGCCGCCGTTGCCGTTTGTCTTTCCGGCAAGCTCTGCAGTTGCAACGGTGTTATCGAATTCCAGGCGCACCTTGAACTCTTCATTCAATACAAGGCGCGCGTTGTACGTGCCATTGCCGGATTTCTTTTTGAATCCTTGAATCAGATCTGTCGTGCCTCTTTTTATAATCGATTTGATCTCTTCTTCGGATAGTTCTTTGCCGAACGCTTCTTTCCAGATGGTGAACTTGCAGCCTTCTCTCCATCTGCTGCAACCGGCGGCTTTCTGATTCAAGCGCACTGTGCCTTCTTTGCACTGTGGGCACGCTCCCAATCCGCCACCGTTTTCACCTGGTGCTCCAGCCATTATCTCCAATCTGACTTTGAAGTCTTCAGTAAGCACGAGGCGCGAGTCATATTTGCCGCTGCCGTCTTTTTTCTTGAAACCTTTGATTTCTTTGGTGATACGCTTCTCGACCAGTTCCTTGATATGCGTATCGGTAAGTTCTTTGCCGTAGATGTCACGCCAGATCGAGAAGTTGCAGCCTTCTTTCCATCTGTTGCAACCAGCGCCCTTTGGTGTTTGACGCACGAATCCAAGTTGACATTGCGGGCAAGTGCCAAAACTAACTTCGCCTTCTCGCGGAACAGAAGGAAGTGATGCGGTCTGGCTGGCGACATCAGGCAGCAGTCGCGAAACAAATCCTGCTATATCACTTTCAAAAGAGTCGAGTTGCATTTTGCCGTCTTGCATATCAGCGAGACCTTGCTCCCAAGATGCAGTGAGGGCGACGTCCTTAAGATCCTGGTGCACTTGTTGAATTAGAGCGCGACCCTTCTCAGTCGGTATCAAATATTTCTTCTGACGTTCGATATAACTCGATTTCAAAAGGCGTTCGATAATCGCAGCGCGAGTTGCCGGCGTACCCAAGCCCTTCTGTTTCATGTACGAGGCAAGGTCTTCGTCGTCAATTTCCTGCCCGGCATTTTTCATTGCTGTCAGCAACGTACCGTCATCGTACGGTTTGGGAGCACTTGTTTTGCCTTTCTTCAGCTCTTCCTTTTGTTTTTCTACTTGCTGCCCTTTCGCCAGTGGTGGCAGCTGCTGAGCATCTTCAGCGTTGTCCTTGTCTTTGTCGCCGTCGCTCTTTTTCTTGCCTTTCGCTTTTCCTTTTTCCTCTTTGTCTCCCTCGCCATCCTTGTCTTTCTTTGGTTCGAGCGCAGTCCAGCCCGGATCCTTTATGACAAAACCTTTGGCGCGGAAATTATGTTCGCCGATTGTGAGAATTACTGTCGTCTCGTCGCGAACTTCCGCAGGCATGAAAATGCTCAAGAATCGCATCGCAACAAGTGAGTATATGTTGCGCTGGCGATCAGGTAAATTTGCAGTCGGCGTGTTGTATGTCGGTATGATAGCGTGGTGATCTGTGAGCTTCGCATCGTCAACATACGCTTTGCTGAGCTTCGGGCGAATTAGAGCGGCTGTGATTTTGCCAGGCACCATTCCTTCCTTCTCGAGCGCGTCCTTCGCAACTTGCGACGTGGTTGGCGATTTCAAAACGGTCGACAGAACACGGGGCAGCTCTGCCACCATGTCGGTTGAAAGATGGCGTGATTCTGTACGAGGGTATGAGATGAGTTTGTGTTCCTCATACAGATTTTGTGCGATGTCCAATGTTTCCTGCGCCGTGTATCCGAAGCGTTTGTTTGCTTCCTTCTGCAGCGTCAGCAAATCATAGAGAGCGGGTGGTTTATTTTTCTTCTCGGCTGTCACGACCGATTGGACCAAGCCGTGCTTTTCCGGTTTGATCGTGTCGATAATGGCTTGAGCCGCCGCTTGATCGTGCAGCCGTGTTTGTGGTTCTTCAGTCGGAGTTATATAGCGTGCTAAAAATCCCGGCGCAAAACTGACGACGATTTCAAAGAATTGTTTTTCCTTGAAACTTTCAATGGCAATCTGGCGATCCACTATCAATGCAAGCGTTGGTGTTTGCACCCTACCGATAGTGCACAGCTGTCTATTCATAGCTGTATACGCGCGCGTGAAATTCAGCCCCACGACCCAGTCTGCGTGCGCCCGTGCCGTCGCAGAATGAGCAAGATTGTCGAACTCCTCTGATGATTTGAGATTCGCGAGTCCATCCTTAATTGCATCTGCGGTGAGAGAACTAATCCAAAGTCGCTCAACAGGTTTTTTGCTGCCTGATAGCTTGTAGATCAAACGGAAGATGTGTTCACCTTCCCTCCCCGCGTCTGTTGCGCAGATGATCGAGCTAACTTTGGGATCTGAAAACAGATTCTTGATGACATTGAATTGCGAAACTGTTTTATCAACTACCTTGTATTTCCAGTTGTCCGGAATCATCGGCAATTGAGCCATGCGCCACGGACCACCCCATGCCGGGTTCATCTCCTCCGGCTCGGCGATAGTTACAAGGTGACCATATGCATATGTGACTGCGTAGTCGTTGCCTTCGAAATACCCGTTGCGTTTCGTGCCCGCTCCCACGACATTCGCAATGTCGCGTGCAACAGAGGGTTTTTCAGCCAAAACGACCTTCATAGTGCTTATCCTGCAAATGTTTGCGCCAGTCGCAAATCGTCAGTAGCTATTCTTAAACAAAACAGCCAAAAGGTAAACAATTCCGCAAGCTTCTCTCTTTTAAATTTTGATCGAATGTATGCAGCGCTATGGGTTTGGTATATCTTTGCGGTATGGATTTGGAAACGGTTTTACTTTCGACGCAAGATCTAAGCACGGTCGAGGAGAATGGTATGGCTTCCAACATTGTACGAGAAAGCTAATCTCAGCTAGCTAGGTTTTCTCATTGCTACCTTTGCCTCGACTTCCTCAAGTGTCTTTTTCGCTGCACCGGCTACATACATGTTGTCGTCTGCTGCCAGCGCTTTCAGAAGATGAAGAGGAATTGTCGAAATCGATGCGATAGCTAGCCGCACATCTTCACTCGAGTCTTTCGAGAGAAGTTCAAGAATCTCATCCGGAGCCATAGGATTTTCTCCGACGCTTATGCGTACCTCGACACTGGGATCTGTGACTAATTTGAGAAAGATCTCGAGCGGAAGCCTGGTATTTTCTGCAACCCGGCTGCGCACACGATCGCTGGGATCATCGGACAACTTCCTCAACGCGATTTCGGAGGTATGCGGATTGCCCGCGAGAACAAGCCTTATGTGAGATTCCTCGTTTGAATAAGTGCGCTTTCCGGACTGTTCAGTGTGTTGCAGTTGATGGATCGCATTGACCAGTGTCGAAAGTTTTTCGCCGGTTACCGGCTTTGCAATGTAATAGTTCATCTTGGAGTGCAATGCTTCCATGATGTCTTCTTCTCGCTCCGACACTGTCAGCAGTACGACTGGAATTTCACGAAGGACCATGTCTTTGCTTAGTTCGGCAAGGACTTCGTGCCCGTTCATGCGCGGCATATTCAGATCTAAAAGCATGATGTCCGGCAGTTTTTCCCCGGCATTTTGTAATTCCTTCAAATACTCGATTGCTTCAACACCATCACTCTTGGTGACGAGATTGTATTTGAAAGTCGAATGCTTCAAGGCTTCTTGTGTCAGTCTTACGTCTGACGGGGTATCTTCAGCCAAGAGTATTTCAATTGTATTTGTCATTTTTGTCTTCCTACCTTTACTTACAGCTGGCAAAGTAAACAAGAAAATTGATCCTTGCCCTAGTTTTGAATCAACCCAAATGTTTCCGCCGTGCGTGGTCACGATTTTCTTGCAAATAGCAAGACCCACTCCTGCTCCTGGATATTTCACCTTTCCGTTGAGACGAGAGAACATATCGAAGACTTCCCCGGCGTACTTCGGATCGATTCCGATTCCATTGTCGGCAAAGGAGAATAGCCACTCGTTGGCATTTGCCTCTGCTTTTATAGAAATCTGCAGAGGCGAATCGCCTCGATACTTTATTGAGTTGCTCAGCAGATTTTGAAACAGTTGAATTACTTGAGTTCGTTCGACAGCCACGTTAGGCAATGTGCCTACCTCGACGCTGGCTAAAGACTCAGAAAATGATGCGCTGAGATTTCTCATCACTTCCTCAAAAATCAAATTGCAGTCTGTTACTGAGTGCAAGGAAGATTCCGTCGGTATCTGCGAATGCGCAAGCACGGACTGAATTAAGACCTGCATGCGATTTACACCATCGAGAATGTATTCAATAAATTCCTTGCCGTCGCTGTCCAATTTTTCTCGACAATTTTCGCTCAACAATTTTGCGAAGCCCTGAATTGTTCTCAGTGGCTCTTGAAGATCGTGCGCAGCGATTTTCGCAAACTGGTGCAGTTCTTCATTGCTTATGACCAGCTTGCGCGTCCTCTCCTGGATAAGCAATTCGAGCGCGTGGCTGGATCTTTTTTGCTCAGAAATATCTCTGACGAAGGTGCAGAAAATATAGTGCGCATCTTCTTTGACACGAAAAATTGTTAGCTCTATTGGAAACTCTGTACCGTTCTTGTGTCTGGCCACAAGCTCTTTGCTGGTTTTGAGCAAGTGTCCATCATTGGTGGAGAAGAACTCTTCAATATCGCGCAGGTATTGTCTTCGCAAGTGCTGAGGCACGATAAATGAGAGTTTCTGACCTAAAGCCTCTGTTTTGCTCCATCCAAATGTTTTTTCCGCTTGTCTATTCCAATCTGTTATGAGCCGTTTTGCATCCATCGAGATGAATGCATCATATGAATTTTCCAGGATGACTTTTAGCCGCTCCTCTCCGTTGCGTAAAGCCACTTCGACCCGATTTCTTTCCACCGCATATTGCAAACATCGGGCGACGGAATCATCGCTGGCAACACCTTTGAGAAGGCAATCCTGGGCACCGTCTTTGACCAGTCGGAGTGCTAGCTATTGGTCGTTTTCTGGTATAAAGACAACTATCGGAATGCCGGCGGAATTTGTTTGAATACGATAGAAAGCATCAACACCGGCTCCGCAATGACGAGGATAAGCGTTCAGCAGAATGGCATCGATTTTTGTTCGACCCAGCGAAATCAGTGCTTGCTCGACTGTTAGCGCATGGTTTGATTCGAATCCACGCTGATGCAACATCGCGCAAAGCGCTTGCGCTTCCTCCAGGTTTTCTTCCACGATAAGAATGTTCATGCGCTGTCTCTGTGACGCAGGCGCTTTTAGTTCGATAAAGACAACTCAATTGGCTGAAATGAATAAATGCCGCAGTATCAAATAAAGTTGCAGCAAAAACATGCTCTGGGTGCCCTATCATTCCTCAAGTGCCGAGGATCAAGGATTTGGTTAACCAGCGAGCATTCCTAACTGTGCAGCTGTGCAAGGACGGTGGCGGCAAATCCAAAGCCGCTATACATTCATTGTGACATACAATCACAATTCTGCCCAACCGAATAGCGCAGATTTCGAGAGTATTTGCGCGCCTGACCGGATAACGGGACGTTTATTGCAACTGGCGCCCGCCCGGCTCTCTATGGTATTGTAGTTGTATGACTACAATTTGTAATCGGTAAGCTGCATCCGTCTCGCGGGGCGGCGAAAACCGCTCCGTGGGCTGATTAGACTATACATTCGGTTTGGGGCTTCGCGAAAGCCAGGCTCCAGCACCTATTTCATTAGGCGGGCGCGACATGTTCGAGTTCCTGGCACTGTTTGTGCTGTTCTATATTTGGCACACTCTGGGCGTCACCATCGGTTTACATCGCCTTTTGTCTCATCGCTCCTTTAGCTGCCCCAAGGCTATTGAGTATTTCTTTGTGCTCTCAGGTTACCTGGCTTTCGAAGGGTCTCCGATGTGGTGGGCAACTATTCATCGTGCACACCATCGTCATGACGACACGGAGCTTGATCCTCATTCGCCAAAGTATGGTCTCTTCAACGCACATGTCGGCTGGCTTCTGAAGCGCGGATACCAAAGCCATATTGACCCGGCTGTTCATGCTAAAGATTTGTTCAATGATCCTGTTTATCGTTTTCTGGAGCAGGGCGGCTCTTGGCACCGGGCTCACCTTCTGACTGTCGCAATTTGCTTGGGATTTCGCCTTGTAATTCTTCTCTGTTTTGGATGGGTGCCTGCTCTAGCTAGTCTTTTAGCTGGATTCGCTGTTTTTCAGGTTCCGCTTATGCTGAATGTTCTCTGTCACATTCCCAGGCTTGGATACAAAACCTTTGCCACCAGGGACGATAGTGTCAATATTTGGTGGGTGGCAGTATTGGCACTTGGGGAAGGGTGGCACAACAATCACCATGCCAGTCCTGGATCAGCGAAGACGGGTTTGCGTTCGCACGAGCTAGACCCATCGTGGCTTGTCATCCTGTTGATGAACAAGCTTGGCCTTGTCTCTCGGATGAACGTAGCCGTTCCGGAGAAAATGCTTTTGAAGTAAGTGTTTGGCCTGCGCAGGGGGCAATCCAGAAGCCTGTAGAGGCGACGCCCATGCGTCGCCCGGGCGATGCATGGCATCGCCCCTTCCATGATGCGAAGAATCAGTTGCAGACTATGCTTCACAACATGCGCTGGCAGAATCGTTTCCTTCTAAAGAATCTGTGCCACCGCATATAGTGTTAGCTTTTGCAGCTGCCAATGCAACCCTATATAAGCGTCATTTCGTGTCTGACTTGGCTTCGATTTCTTCGAGTGTCTTTTTCGCGGCACCGGCGACGTACATGTTGTCGTCTTCTGCCAGACCTTTGAGAAGGTGAAGTGGAATAGTGGACACTGCAGCAATCGCAAGTCGCACATCTTCACTTTCGTCCTTCGCTAGCTGTTCGAGAATGGCGTCGGGAGCGTTCGGGTTTTCGCACAGACTTTCGCGAACTTCGACACTCTCATCTTTTGCCAGTTTTTGGAACACATCTTCCGGCAATCGCG
>DTSE01000335.1 GCA_012965515.1 Candidatus Melainabacteria bacterium
GACCGGCTGTTCTCAGAGCCCGGTCTTAATCGAGAAGCAGCCGCCTGTTATAAAAACTGAGTATTTTGACAAGGGAGCACGACCTCCAGAAGCTAATACTCCTGAGCACAATGAGTGCGCTAATACTCACTGGGATTTCGGATGTAGTCCCGAGCTTAGCTGGGATCTTGTTAAACGAGAGAGAGCTGCCGATGGAGAGAACGTCGTTCTCAAGATCACTAAAGTGAAGATCCCACTCAAGCTTGAAATTACGATGTGGCTTCCTGAGAAAGCAACGGAAGATGTTGTTGCGCACGAGAAAGGGCATGCTGCCATTTGCATCGACGCCTATAAGCAAGCTGATGCGGTGGCCCGGGACGCCGCGACTAACGTTATTGGAAAGGAAATTGTCGCGCACGGTGCCGATTTTGAAGCGACCATTAAAAGTGCATTGACAAATGTCTATCAGGACATTGCGCGTCGATATCGCGAAGAAACAGTCGACAAGGCAAACATCACATCTGGGTTATACGACAGAATGACGATGAAAGACCATGCTGCTTCCAAAGTCGAATCGAAGGTTTCTGATGCAGAACTTGAATACGAGCACCTTTCGCCAGCTTTGAAGAAACAGCGTGCAGAAGAAGAACGCCTGCTTCGAACTCTAGTCGAGAAGTATTCTAAGAATCGAAAGCAAGACGCTAAGCCGGATGAAAAGCCTGATTCGAAGCCAGCTTCCAAGCCAGCTTCCAACCCGTAGGGGCGATGCATGGCATCGCCCCTACAGAAGAAAGGCGGAAAGCTGCCGGCAATCCAATAGTGGGCGCGTGCAACGCGTCCCCACGCTAATGGCGCATGCAATGAGCCGCTACAAACCGCCAAGCACCACTGCGATGTCTAGTCGTCGGGATCGTTTTTCTTGGTCTTGTAGCCTTTCTTGTTGGAGCCATCGACCGGATCGACGAAGGGGATCGCATGTCTGAATCTGATGTCCACAGCCGCACCATTTTGCAAATACGTTGGTCGATCTAGTCCAGCAGCCGGTCCCAGGAGGAACTGTACAAGAGGCAATCCGCCCGGAAGTCCGAAGTCATTCCTGACTAGACCAGCTGCTCCGCCGGTTGCGTTCGGCCAGATCTTGTAGTTGACGCCGTTAATGGTGACTTTTGTAGGAGGTCCGGGAGGCGGGTTGCCGATCCAGTTCCATGTTGCACCGTCGCCGCCACCACCACAGTCGCCACCGAATATAGTGCCCGACATTCCATTCGAGGCTATCTCGAGTCGTCTACTTGCCACTGTGGCAATGGTTTGACCAGGGTGTAGCATCGCAATTGGAACAACTACTTGCGCATTCTTTAGAGGCTCACCCCCGTGCTTGCCACCATTGATGGTGCCTGGTTGATATCCGTAGTCTCTGATATGTACATCGTAAGCGTTGCCGTTAGTACTTCCCAGTGCGTCTAAAGCAACACCGTACAATTGATTTTCACTTGCGACCCAATAAGGAGCGGTATCAAGTGTGGGGTCATAGTTGTATTGGATTGTTCCGTCAGGTTTTACTGAGAAGATGTGAAGCGAAGGAACACCAGTGTTTGTGAGTGGCTCTGTGAGCAGTTTTACAGCCTGGTCTGCATTGATACGCGCACCACTTCTTCTAAGCCAGTCATAATATCCTCCTGAGACAACGGTGCTGCCATTGGGAGTGCCTCCGCCGCTCCACGGGGTAGGAACGAGCGAGGAGCCTGGCTCTGGAAAGTCTCCATTGATCGACTTCTTTATATCGATCGGGCCGGGACCGTTCATATTGGGCAAACTCAAAATCGTACTAATGCTCGAAATTTCAGGCGGCATCTGGTCTGGGAAACTTATCGTCAAACTTCCAGGAGCCGGCTTGGGATCGTAAACGCTAGCGGTTGCAGCGCAGGTTTGCGCATGAACAGTGCGGAATGATTTGTCGGCTTGATCTTGAATTTTCTGGTCTGCCTCTGCTTTGATGACGGAGTGCATTTGGTATGGGACGCCGCCTAGACTTTCCGTGAATTTTCTGGGGTCTACGAGCTTCAAGCTGTCGCCAACAGCAGCGAAAACAAAGTCTTCTCCATCGTACGGAATGTTGATGCCGGACATGTAAAAGCCGTTCATCGCCTGGTCATCATCGACATTGGCATAAGATACCGGCTTGGGCGTGGGAACGTTCGTCTGCATCGGAGCACTGATGGAGCCCAGCGTAAGCTTCATCGAGTTTGGCACGTAGCTGGCGTTTCCTGACATTCGGACGAGGTTTTGATTGTAGGCAGCCTCAGCAGAAGTGTAAGGATTTACCGGGTTGCCATCAATGTCTTTCGAGCTTCCTGCGCCGGTGAGCGCTTGTCGAATTTCATTGCTCAGATTTTCCTTAGCCAGTTTGAGGTTTGCCAAATCGCGCTTCGCAAGCGCTTTCATCGGTAGATTCCCGAGCGAGTCGGCAATGATCAAATCAAGTCTGATTGTTCCCATCAGAGTGTTGATGCCGTTTACCGGCATAAAATAGTTGTCGCCGGCAGCTGTCGCCTTCCCGATTGGCGCCGCGTCCGACATGGAGACGTAGCCGAAATTTGGGTCGTTAATGACGATGCGCGATACATCCTTCGCCGCGGCTAATGCTGCTGCTTCAACAGCGGTGCGCTGCTCCTGGCTGCTTCCAACGAGACGGGTGTAGCTAAGTGCAAACAGCAGGATAAGAATCAAAATGCCCGCTGAAATTGCCGCAATCAGAGCCAGAGTGTTTCCGGAGGAAGTGTGGGTGAAGTGCGCGGATTTGGATGTTGATTTCATTGCTCGTTTCCAGACGGTAAGTCGAGAATGCCTGAATTCCAAGGTTGGTGCGAAACTTGGTCTGCTTCTGTGCGATGTTGTCTAACTGGTAAGTATGAGGCCTTATAAAGGCAAGTACATTGTATTTAACTGTACACAGAGTGTAATCGCCCCATCGGGTGACGGACCCTAATAAAAACAGGGCGCACCGTGGAAAGTGGGCCCTGCTTGTTGACTGTCGGTAGTCAAATCTAGTCGGTCAGATCGTTCTTCTTGTTCGGATAGAATTTCTTCGGAATTCCGACCGGAGTGAGATCGACGGCTTGTCTAAATCTGATGTCGACTGCTGCTCCGTTTTGAAGATACGTTTGTCTCATCATGCCGCCGGCCGGTCCGATCAGGAATTGAATCAGCGAGCGGGCTGGATCAAGCAATCCGAAGTCGTTTCTGCCGAGGGCGGTTATTGTTGCGTTTGGCCAGATCTTGTATGAGATGCCGCCGATTGTGACCTTGTTGGGTGGTCCGGGGGGTGGTCCGCCGATGTTAACCCAGCTTGTAGCACCGTCGCCAGAACCTCCGCAATCTCCAGCTGCGAATGTGCCGCTCTTGCCGGAAGATGCAATTTTGAGGACACGGCTGCCGACTTCTGTCGTGTTTTTGCTTACGATCGGAACCACAACAGCTGAGTTGACTAGAGGTTCGCCACCATGTTTACCACCATTAATGGTGCCAGGCTGGTACGTGTAGTCTCTGACATGCACGTCGTAGTCAAACGTGTCTGAACTCTTCAAGACGTCTTGACCAATAGCGTACAGCTGGTTTTCACTAGCGACCCAGTAGGGGTTTTGTTCAAGTGAAATTGTGCTGTCGTACTGGATCGAACCGTTAGCTTTGATTGAGAATATATGCAGGCTCGGGACTCCGGAGTTGTTTAACGGCTCGGTGAGCAATGCGACTGCTTGACCCGCATCGAGTCTAGCGCCGACATGTTTCATCCAGTCGTACATGCTGCCGGCGATGATCGAGCTGCCATCAGGCGAGCCGCCGCCGTTGTAGGTCATGGGCACTAAGTTGGCTCCTGGCTCAGGATAATCGCCGTTGTCCGACTTTTGCAGAGTGACCGGAATGCCGTTCATTCCTGGAAGAATGAGCATCGAATTGACATTCGTAATCTCAGGAGGCATACCATCAGGGAAGCTGAATGTGAGAGTACCTGGAGCTGGTTTCGGGTCGTAAACGCTGGCCGGAGCTGCGCAACCTACTGCGTGCACGACGCTGGTTGTTTTGCTTCCTTGCTCAACTGTCTTCTGATCCGCCTCTGCTTTCACTACTGAAAGCATCTGATAAGGTACGCTCGAGGAAGTATCTTGGAACTTGCGAGGATCAACGAGTTTGAGGCTGTCACTGACGGCGGCGAAGACAAAGTCTTGACCGTCGTAAGGAACGTTGATACCCGACATGTAGCAGTTGTTTTGAGCTTGATTGCCACTCACATGCGAGTAGCTGCTCGGCTTAGGAACAGGGATGTTGGTCTGCATTGTGCCGTCTATGCAGCCCAGTGTCAGTTTCATCGAACCGGCGACATATGAAGAGCCGCCAGTCAATCTGACCTGGTTTTGTTTGTATGCGTTTTCAGCAGCGGCATATGGGTTGACCGGCTGACCATCAAGGTCTTTGGCTGTTCCGGTTCCGTTGAGGGATGCTTTTAGTTCTGCAATAAGAGCGTTGTTCGCGGTCTTCAGATTATTAAGATCGCGAATGGCCAGGTTCTTCATCGCACTGTTACCCAGGGCGTCAGCAATGATGAGATCCAATCTGATCGTCCCCATCAAGGTGTTTACGCCATATACAGGCATGAAATAGTTATCGCCTGCCGCAGTCGCTTTGCCGACTGGAGCCGCATCAGAAAGAGAGATATAGCCGAAATTCGGGTCGTTAATGACGATTCTTCCAAGTTCTTTCGCGGCGGCGAGTGAAGCGGCTTCGATAGCGGTCCGCTGTTCCTGGCTGCTGCCGACCAATCTGGTATAGCCCAGAGCAAACAGAAGAATGATTATGAGGATAAAACCGACTCCCGCGATCAGAGCCAGCGTATTGCCGCTAGCGCTTCGAGCGAGTCGGAAATCATACGTCCGATGCTGATTATTTGATGAGTGCGACATGTTCCTGTACCTTTTCAAACCCAATTCAACCCAAACGCATTAACAAGGTTTTGTTGGTTTCCTATTCCGCCATTGCGATGTGCTCGCCTTCTTCCAAAGTCTGGTTGGATGGTAACGGCCGCTTGGCGACATTAGCGATTTTTAAGTCGCTTTCAAAATTATATAGGGCTGGGATTTTGAGGCGTCACCCGACTGGGCTATGTCCTTGAAAATCTTGCTTATCAAGTCTGGCTCATGCAATCGGGACTTGAACGATGTAAAGTCCAGCTGATTTCGAGCACCTTCTGACCATGCAATCGACCTCCCTCCAAGAACCGAACGCCGAGACGTTGAACCCGCCCCGTCGTGGGGTTAAGCCAAACTTTGTGCTGCTGCTCGGCGTGTTGTCGTTTTTGTGCGGCGTCGTGGCGGTTGTTCGCGTTTGCCAGATAATCCTCACTGTCGGCGGCAATAACATCTCAAACGATTATTTGGATGTCGTACCTGCTATTAATCGAGCATTTGGGGGGCAAATTTCAGCCTCCAACTTTCTTACTAGCTTCAAAGTCGGTCAGCACTTCGTAGCACTGCCTGTTGTTTTTCACCTTATTGCCGCCTACCTTTTTGACTGGAATGCGCGAGCAGAGCTGTTTATGGGTGTCGGTCTCAACATCGTAAAGACAGTGCTGCTATGGGACCTACTCGCGCATGGATACAAGAAAGAATGGCGTCTGCTCATTTTGGGCGGAATTCTAGCGCTCGTCTTTTCCATGACGCAAGCCTCGGTGCATTTCTTCGGACAGGCATCTTTTCCGGTCGGTCTGTGCACTTTGGGCTTCACCATTGCTTTGTGGGGCGTGATTCGTTTTAAAGATTGGCGCGGCGTGTTATTGATGCTGGCGGGCGGCGTTGGTTCTGCCGCTTCGATGGGCAATGTGCCTGCTTGCTGGGCTGCTTTGCTTGTGGCACTGGTGCTTTTCGGTTACAGGCTGAAAGAGCGGAATGTCTATTTCGCGTGGCTGGGCGGTGCTGTCGTTTCGATGGCGCCCTACTTATATTTCCATGCAGTCAGACCTGCAGTCCTTGATTATTGCCGTCATCCGTTTGATGTTTTGTTCTTCATCAACATGCTTGGACGTCCATTCGCCAATCAAATAGGCTTGCAAGTCGGCAGACTGCCGATGTCGGAGTTCGCAGGTGTTGCCGGTTTGATCATGTTCGTCATTGCCATTGCTGCAAATCTGAGAACAAAAAACTTCTCTTTGCCGGTGAAGACCTCGCTTGGTTTGTGCGCGTATGGATTGGCTTCTGATGCGATGCTCAGCTGCGTTCGCTGGTATGTCTGCCCCTGGTATACGACCTTTGCGATCTACTTCTGGATTGGATTGTTTGGCTTACTTATCTCCGCACTTCAAAGTGATGAGACCACTGCTGGGCACGTCAAGCCTTATGTTGCGCGGAGCTTAGGGGATTTTTTCAAGGTTGCCTGCCTGCTCTGCCTCGTTGTCATTCCAGTTATCTATGGACTTTCGAATCGGTCTTGGAAGGACAAGCACGTCTATCTCAATACTCGTTCTCCTGCTTCAGAAGCTGGTTTGCGAAATTTTAGAGAAGCGCCATCCTATATAGAAGGAACCCTTTTTCAATGGGGTGACGGAAGACCGAAGAACGTCACTGACTTAGCTTTGCCTCTCGAAAGGCACCAATTGTCTGCTTTTGCACCGGATCAAACTTGGACGTTGCAAGGCGATTTTATTTTGTCACGCGTAAGAGTGTTCAATTCAGCCAAAGTGCCACCGGTGCGTTTCATTGAAGACCAAACCGCCGACCATACCGTGCCTTGGTCCCACTACGAACACGCCAATATATATGTACATGCTCCAAACTCCGTCAGTTGGACGGTGGCGCTGCCCGCTGATGTACGCGCCGCGTTCTTCAAAAGTGCCCTTACCATTGGCTCTCCGAACAAACGATTGAAGCCCGTCATCACTGATGGTGTCAGCGGACAAATATTTGCATTTGTGGAAAATGCTCCGGGCTCTGCCCCGAACAAAGAGCTTCTGCAAGAAGTGCATGCAACGAAAGCCGGACAGTGGCTTCCGATTGAGATCGATCTTTTGCGTTTCAAAGGAAAGACTGTTACTTTGGTGTTCACTGCCAATGGTGGCAAAGGCGCGGATGATGATATCTCGGTGTTCAGGTATCCGACAATTGACGTGAAACTGCCCAAGCGCAGCAAGGAAGAAAACAAGGCGGTGGCTGAACGTTTGAGCTCGGAAAGCGTTCTGTGGCGACCACGCAACACTGATTTGAATGCTGAGTTTGGAAAGGAATTCGATCCACAAGGCACGCTTGAACTTCCCTCTCTAACTTCGGCAGAGTGGCGCCGGGAGCCGTTGAAAGTTGCGATGCCAACTGACATTCGAGGTGTAGAGAAAGGCTGCTCTGATTACCTGGCGATGTACTTCACTCCAAAAAAATCCATTCCAGTCGGCGATTTCACTCATCTGCTCGTTTCAATGAATGCTCCTTGGATGTTCGGGCGTTCTCTCAAGGTGAGCATAGTGCCGGAAGTCGGCAAGGTGCTGACTATTAGCATTCCGCTGCCTGGTACTACAGGAACACACACGAGCAGCTATGATCTCAAACTTTGCGAATTGCCGCCCGGTAGTCGCATCAAGCAACTTGTACTGTATCCGGCCGCGGCACCGGGTAGTGAAACAAAAGGCACGATAACAATAAACAGTGTGTCACTGGCGAAGGAGAAAACTCCCTTCTGGTGGGAGGAATTAGGCAAATGAAAAACGGAAGATTGAAACTACTGAGCTCGGCTCTGTCGGCAACGTGCTTTGTGTTTTCCGCCTGCCCGCTCGCTTCGCAATCTGCGGAAACTTTGGATGCCACCAATTCTAGTGCAAAGGCAGAAGCCGCAAAAACTGAAACTGCTGGATCTAGTGCCACCAAATCCGATGCGGCCAAAACCGATACCCCGCCACCATTTAAGGTCGCCGGCAAGGTTTCAAGAACCCTACAAACGGTTACTGGACTTAACCTTTTGGGTTCGGTTGTGGCTGGGCAAACAGCAAGAATGGTGCTCAAAAAGAAAATTGGTGGAGATGTAAAAGTAAAAGTGAAACTCTACAGTTTTACCGATTTACTTGCCGGTAAGGTCAAAGGTGTTGATTGCTCACTCAAGGGATCAAACATCAAAGGCGTTAATATCGGTCAAGTCAGTGCTTCTACAAACCAGCCTGTGTGGCTCGATTTGCACGACAAGCGGCACATTCAATTGAAGACGCCGGTTCTGGTCAATGTGAAAGCAGCACTGACGAAAGATGAAATAACCAGCGCGTTGAAAAGCGAGAAGGTCTCAAAGTCGCTCCGCGGCTTGAACCTGGATCTACCTGGATTGGGTGCACAGCAATTGCAGGTTGTGAATCCAAAGGTAGATATTGTGGAGGATAACGTTTGCATTGATGCTCTGCTGAAGGCGGAGGGCGCTGATGATTCAACCGGCGTACCGCTGAAGATCACAGGCAAGCTGAGACTGAAAGGCGATGACAGGGTTGAAATTGCAGATTTGAAGGTGGAAAGCAGCGACATTATCGAGCCGGAGAAGTTCGCGAACTTCGCCGAAGAGTTGCTCAATCCGCTCATTGATTTGAGAAGAATGGATCGGCGTGACCATGCGTTTCGGTTGACCACACTCGACATAAACCAGGGCGGGCTCACCAGTGAGGGACGCCTGATACTTGCCCCGAAAAATCCGCAACTGGCTGGCGCACCAACCTCTTCAACAAAATCTTCCGGAATTGCCGAAGTTGGGCCCAAGACCCGCTAAAGTGTATTAGCTCCACTAAGAAAGAGGAATCGATGGCTATCAGAACGTGCACGACAAGACTGGTCCAGATTGCAGTTTGCAGCTTTGCCTGCTCGGCCATCCTGCTTACAGGTTGTGCAGAGCGCAAGATATTGACCGGTTCCGCCGTTCCCCAGCAAAATCAAGCCGAGAGGGCTGTTCAGGCAGAACTGGTTGGCAATACAGCCGAAGTTTGGTTTGTAAAACCGGGCTCTGAGAACCTCGAGCTGGTCAAAGTCACCCGCAAACTATCCGGCAAAGACAAGCTGGAGGCGGCTTTGACTGAACTTCTCCACGGACCGACTGGAGAAGAAGAGACACAGGGACTGGCTACAGAGATTCCTAAGGGCACGATTCTCTTGGGCGTGAGAGCTCTAGACGATGACTACGAGATTGATTTGTCCAGGCGGTTTGCTGCCAGTGGTGGGGGCGCCTCGATGGAAACCCGCATGGAACAATTGAAGAGAACAGTCGCATCGGTCGTCGGCGAGCACAAGGTCTACTTAAACGTTGAAGGTAAGCGCCTCGTCGCCTCTTCCGACGGTCTGGAAATCCAACAACCGATTAACTTTTAAGCGTGGCGGCGCGTTGCTCGCGCCCGTTTTCTGATACGCCAGCAACGCACGGGCGGCAAGAATGCCGCCCCTACAGCGGATATTGGCGTCGACATCCATAAGCACTTGTAGAGGCGA
>DTSE01000336.1 GCA_012965515.1 Candidatus Melainabacteria bacterium
CGTTACACCGAGCTGACCGGCGAGTTCTCTGTCAATATCAATTTGCACAGACGGATAGTCCAGTGCTTGACCCCATTGAAGATCCCGCAACTCAGGAATCTTCTGCATCTCTTTCAAAATCTTTCCTGCGAAAACTTTGTCCGCAATAATATTGTGTCCGGTCACCTGCACCGTAATTGGTGTCGGCGAACCAAGGTTCATAATCTGACTGACGAGGTCGCCAGGCTCAAAGGAGAACTTGGTGTCCGGAATATCTTTGGAAAGTCGCTGCCTCAATTTCTCTTTGAAGTCAGACATGTTTATTTTTGAGTCTTCCTTCAACTGAACATCCATCACAGCCTGGTGCGGTCCACTCGTCCACAAGAATGCGGAACTGATAACGAAGAATGGCGGCTGCTGACCAGCATAGCCAAGTGTTTTTTCAACGTTCTCTTTGCCGGCCAGTTCTTTGACTATTTCCAACGTGCGCAAAACTCGTTTTTCCAGAGCCTCTACTCGCATGCCGGTAGGCGCTGAAATCCGCATCCGAAACTGCGTGCTGCCTGAATCCGGGAATAATTGTTTGCCGATGTTTCCGTACATGAAAACTACAAGGGCGACGGACACGCCGACGTAAAGCGCGATGATAGGCAGACGCAGCGGCATCAGCATCTTCAGCAGACCACCAAGTTTTTCCTTCACCTTTTCAATGAAGTCCGGCTTCTTCTCCTCGCCTTCACCGCCGTGTTCCGGTTTGATCAACCAGACACCCAAGATAGGAACGAGCGTTGACGCTAGAGTTGTCGATGCGATCATCGCAAAACCAACCGCCAGCGAGAGCGGGATAAACAATTCTCGCGTGATGCCTGTCATGAAAAATGACGGAACGAATACAGCGACTACGGACAACATGGCTAGCAGTCTGGGCACCATCGTCTCGACGCAGGCGTCGAATACCGCTCTATGCAACACCGCGCCTTCAGCCAAGTGGCTGTGAATGTTTTCAATACAAACTGTCGCCTCGTCTACGAGAATTCCGATGGCAAGCGCTAGTCCGCTGAGTGTTTGGATGTTGAATGTTTGTCCGCAAAGCCACAAACCAACAATCGCAGACATCAGCGAGATTGGAATTGTCGTGACCACAATAAGCGTGCTTCGGAAGTCTTTTAAGAAGAGCAGAATCATCAAGCCCGGCAGGATGGTGCCCATCAAGCCTTCGTGAAACACGTCGTTGATTGCTTCTCTAACGTACTTCGATTGGTCGAATTCATAGCTGATTTTGACGTCATTAGGCAAAACCGCTTGCATTCGTACCAATGCTTGTTTCAGCGCGTCTACAACGGAAACTGTTGACGCATCCGCGCGTTTTACCGCCGGAATGTACACGGTTTGTTTGCCCTGGAACAAAGCATAACCAGCCAAGATGTCGGAAGAATCTTGAATGACTCCGATGTCTTTGATGAAAATCTGTGGACCGTGCCCGGTTCTTATCGGCAAATAATCTAATTGATGAATGTCCGGTAAGTCTGTGTTGACCGTTGCAATACGCATGTAATCATCAGTGCGCACGTTGCCTGACGGCAGTACTTGGTTGCCCGCGTTCAGCGCTTCGATTACTTCGTCGCCGGAGATGTTGTATCGGCGCAGTTTGTCTGCGTCGACACTAATTACGATACTGCGCACGTTGCCGCCGAAAGGTGGTGGCGCCTCGGCACCGGGCACCGTCGCGAGCATCGGACGAATGCGCGTGTACGCTAAGTCTTCCAACTCTTTTACGGACTTCGTGTCCGACGACAAAACAAGCTGACCGACGGGCAAACTCCCAGGGTCGAATCGCAGCACGAATGGATTGTATGTTCCCTTCGGCATCAAGCTGGTGGCGCGGTTGCACATGGCGACGATAGCAGCCATCGCGCTCGCCATATCCGTATCCGGATGGAAATACACCTTCATCAAACAAAGGTTCTGAATCGTCTTCGATTCGATGTGTTCGATGCCAGGCACGTACAAGAAATACAATTCATAGGTCGACGTGATGTAGCCTTCGATCTGCTCGGGCGACATGCCGCCGTAACCCTGAATCACGTAGATCGCGGGAATCTTCAGGTCGGGGAAGATGTCGCGCTTCATGCTTGTAATCGCCATTACAGAAATAAGCACGATGCTCAAAACGGCCGCCACCACGGTGATCGGTCGTTTCATTGCAAATGCGATTATCCACATAAAGCAGCTTTATCCCTGATTGTCTTTGCTGTTGCCCGACACAATGTCGACCAATTGAAGGAAGGGTCCCAGATCTCCTTGTACGTAGCCAAGGTGCAGAATCGAGCGCCAGACTTCAATCTGTGCCAGAGCATTTTCAACTTCCGCCTCCGCCAAAGCTTTCTCTGCGTCAGCCAGCGAAACCATGTTTGTCAGCCCGGCACTGTAGCGTTTCAATACCTTGATTTCTCTGACCTTCGCCGATTCGACGAGGATGGGGGTTTGCGCCGCCACCTTGCGCGTCATCTCCAGCTCGATACGCGCCCGTGCATCCTTGCGTTCAAGCACCTGCATCGCCAAGTCGAAGTCTGCCTTGGCAGCCATCTGATTGCTGCG
>DTSE01000337.1 GCA_012965515.1 Candidatus Melainabacteria bacterium
AACTCGTTTGTTGAATTCATCGACCGCGTTGAAACCTCCAAAACTGGTCAAGTGAATATTGTTCCGGATTTCTGCGCATGCATGTAAATGGTCTGCCCAACAATCGTCAATATGGTAGATTGCAACCGTTTTCTCAGCAGACCGAGCAAGCTCCAGGCCGAATTGTTGTGTCATCGAATCGAAGAGTTCAGGGGCCTCTTGTTGCAAAATCGATTTTACGCCGTTGCCAATTACGAATTGTTGGCGTTGCTCTTTCATCTGTCGACGATGAACCTCAGTGCATTTGGTGTACATTCTTAGAGTTCGTCGGATCTCAAGACTTTCAGCCTCGACATATTGTTGGATGCGGGCGATCCGCTTACCGACTACTGGATCTTCAATGGATTTACCCTCGTCGAATTCAGACAGGTTGATATCAAGTTGGGCAACTCCGCAGCGACTAATTAATTCATCTTCGGCACTTACAAAAAACCGGGTTTCACCAGGATCCCCTTGCCGGCCGGCTCGACCTCGCAACTGGTCGTCGATGCGACGACTTTCATGACGATTGGTCCCAATCACATAGAGTCCACCCAGTTCCACGACTCGCTGTCGCTTCGATCCGTTCGGTCCTCCAAGTACGATGTCAGTGCCACGGCCAGCCATGTTTGTTGAGATCGTTACCGCGCCTGGAATCCCCGCGTGGGCGACGATTGCTGCTTCCGCCTGATCGTTTTTCGCGTTAAGTACAGTGCAATTAATCTGAGACAGGTGTAATTCCTGCGATAACTTTTCCGATTCCTCAACGCTGGATGTACCAACCAGAACCGGACGACCATTGGAATGCTGTTTAGTAATTTCCTCGACAATCGCCCGTAATTTGTCTGACCGGTTTAAAAATACGAGATCGTCCTGGTCAATTCGAATGCAAGGCTTATTGGGCGGAATGACAACCGTTTTGAGATCAAAGAATTCAAAGATCTCAATCGCTGCCGAACGAGCTGTCCCCGTCATGCCGCTGAGAAGTTGATATTGGTCCAGGAAGTGCTGCAGGGTGATCGATTTAAGAATCCGGCCTTGAGGTTGCACCTCAACGTTCTCTTTGGCCTCAATTGCCGCTTGCAAACCATAAGGCCAGCGCCGATTCTCGGCGACTCGTCCTGTGAACTCGTCAACCAATTCTATTCGACCGTCGCGCACGATATAGTCAACGTCCTTTGTCAAAAGCAACTCGGCCTGCAATGCCAGATTCAGCCGCGTTAACAGATCAACGTTGGCTTCATCGAACAAATCACCGCACCCCAGATTTAGCTGCAGCAATTCAAGTCCTGCCGCTTCAAAGTTCGCGTTCCGCAGCCCTTGCTGAATTGAAAAGTGGATCTCCGGCGTTAACAACCGAACCTGTTCGGCAAATCGCTGAAGATTATCTAATTCCTGACTATCTTCACCCGCGATGACTAACGGAATTCGCGCTTCGTCGACGACAGTCGAATCGGCTTCGTCGATGATGGCGAAATAGAATCCGCGTTGCGATTGTTGGCAAACGTCCGAACAAAGCTGATCTCTCAAGTAGTCGAAACCAACTTCCTTGGCCGTAACGTAAGTGATGTCACAAGCGTAAGCTGCGCTTCGTTCTTCAGCCGCCATCCCCTGTTGAATGTAGCCCAGTCGAAACCCCATATATTCATAGATCGGTTTCATCCACTGGGCATCGCGTTTAGCTAGATAGTCATTGAACGTTAGGATGTGACTGCCGCGGCCAGCGATTGCATGTAAGCACGCGGGTGCTACGGCTGCTAGCGTTTTGCCTTCACCCGTTTGCATTTCAACCATTCTTCCCTGACTGAGTGCCAATGCAGCAAGCATTTGCACATCATAGGGTTTCATTCCCAAGATGCGATTGGCCACTTCGCCGACCAACGCAAAGTACTCCGCTTCGTTTCGCTTAACTCCATTGCGAGAGATGTGCTGCTTTTGGTCACCACACTTCTTTCTTAACTCTTCATCTGGCAGATTCGAAAACCGGGAACCGTGTGAGCGGATCTGTTTGACCACTTTCTCGTAGCGACGATTCGACAATTCGATCGCGCCAGATCGCAATCGCAAAAAACGTTCCCTTATTCTTGCCACGAATTCCATAGACGGTTCCTATTGATTCCTGTAACTTGCTTGTCTGATTGCCGGTCGTCGAGTTGCTTCATTATTGCGGCGACAACGCCAAGTTCCAAGTTCCGCATTCGAAACAACGATCTGATCAATGTCCTGCGGACGAATTGTTGGCTCTGGACAAACGCGATCGGGAAGACGGCATGCCCAGGGTTCTATGAGAAGTCGAATTCAAGGACGGGCAGAGCACGACAAGCCGACAACTCCATGAAGGACACATTTCTCACTCCGGCAAAACGTTGGCCAGCTTAAGAGTGTCAGTCGCTGAGCCAAAAGCACACGGGCGGACGCGTTTCGAGCTATCAGCGGGTTAACACTCTCCACCCACTTCCCCGTTAACCCACGTGTCCAATTAAACAGAGATTTCGAGAGTTTCGCTTCCGGTTGGCCTCGCAACCCGAAGCCAACTACCTAATATTCAGCCCAGT
>DTSE01000338.1:0-1818 GCA_012965515.1 Candidatus Melainabacteria bacterium
CGCTTTTAGTCGCCGCATCACCTTGCGCATTAGCAATCGCCACACCCGCTACGGTATTGTCTGCGGTGGCACGCGCAGCAAAAGCAGGTATTCTGATCAAGGGTGGCGCTCACCTGGAAACACTCGGAAACGTTGAAGCCATCGCATTCGACAAAACCGGTACGCTGACGATTGGAAAACCGAGTCTCGTCAGCATCAAACCGGAGTCCGGCGTAAGTGAAACAGAACTAGTGCAACTAGCCGGTGATGCCGAGATGCATTCATCACACCCACTTGCAGTTGCAGTCGTTAATGCGGCAAAATCGCGTGGATTGACATTGGGCAACTGCACAAACTGCGAAGCAGTTCACGGAAGAGGCGTCAAATCTTCTGTAGACGGCAAAGAAGTCTGGGTTGGCAACGCATCACTGTTTGACTCTGATCCCCTCCCTCAAACAATTTCAGACGCCGTCAAAGATTTAGAGAAAAACGGACAATCAATTGTCATCGTGCGCAGCGAAGGCAAGTACGTTGGAGTTCTCGGTGTTGCCGACACAGTTCGCGACGAGACCAAGACCGTTCTGACCCACTTAAAGCGGCTTGGCATCAAGAGAAACGTCATGCTTTCCGGAGACAATCAAACTGTCGCAGAAGCAATAGGTTCCCAAATTGGTATAGATGAAACACGCGCGCCGCTAATGCCAGACGGCAAAGTTAAGA
This sequence comes from Candidatus Melainabacteria bacterium, assembly GCA_012965515.1. Classification (GTDB taxonomy): domain Bacteria; phylum Cyanobacteriota; class Vampirovibrionia; order Obscuribacterales; family Obscuribacteraceae; genus QKMZ01. Next base: position 700 of record DTSE01000338.1, read on the forward strand.
TGCTGAAAACCCTCTCCGAATCAGGCGGTGTCGCGATGGTCGGCGATGGAGTTAACGACGCACCGGCGCTTGCAGCGGCATCAGTTGGCATCGCCATGGGCGGCACGGGGTCGGACGTAGCACTTGAAACTGCAGACTTAGTCCTCATGAGCGAAGGCTTGCGCCGTCTACCTTTTGCAGTTGAACTTTCGCGCGTTGCCACAGCAACAATCAAACAGAACATGACGATCGCGCTGGGAGTAAGTGCTCTGCTCATAGTCGCTACGATTTTCAACCTCGTTCAAATCTCCAGCGCAGTCGTCTTGCACGAAGGAAGCACTCTCCTTGTGCTCTTCAACGGTCTCAAACTCATAAAATTCAAAGGCTCAGAAGGCATCAACGCATAATGTTCCAGCGAACAAAACCACTCGCCGCTGCTCTTTCGTGCTTTCTCACCTTGAGCGCGGCGCCGGCGTTTTGTGCAGCGAGTGACGAGAAAAAAGATGGAACCATTCTTGCGTTCACTAATAAATCGAAAACACATATCGAAGCTGCGGTAGTTTGCGACGTTATTACGCTCAAACTGAAAGACGGAAAGACGCGGAAGATGAGCATGCGCGCTCTAAACAGCAAAGGCGCCAGTGATGCAACTGCAATGTGGAATTTATTCTGCTTCTATGTCGTGAAAGACATCTGGCGCGGCGTGATTCACACACACGAGTTAATGGGAGAGGCGAATATTTCGCTTGAGATTTCTTCTGACGGCAAACACAAAGTTATCAGAAGAGCAGTTTACGCTCCGCAATGCAAACCCTGTGTCGGAGCGGCTGCACCTCTGCCTCCAAAAGCTCAGGAATTTTGGCAAAAGGCGCAGAAGTGCGTTGATTACATTGAGTTTGCCCAGATGAAAATTCCTGACGACAAGGTCGCATGTGTCACTTTGGATGTCGCTTACGGACGCAACCTTGACGTGTTTCCACAATATTCTTTCTGCAACTACCAAGGTTTGCTCAAGCGCATAAACGGTGCAATCGTTCGCGCGAAAGCGATCAAGTAAACCAAGGGGCGCGTGCAACGCGCCGCCACGATGTTAGCGCTTTTGCTGTTCCGGCTGTTCTTGCGGTTTTACGATGTGGAGCT
>DTSE01000338.1:1828-2571 GCA_012965515.1 Candidatus Melainabacteria bacterium
CACCAAGTCCGCGGAAAAGTTGACCGGCTTTGTTACCAGTGTCCTTCACGCCTTCGATTGCTCTTTGCTGATTCTGTGGATTGCGAGCCGCTTCCAGAGCCTGATTTCGAGCTTGTCGTTTTACTTCATTCTCAACCAAATCGGAAATGTTGGGATTGGTGATCATTGATGTTCTATCAAACAATCTTCTTGCTTCTCGCAACTGTCCGCGTTGTTCCGGCGGTGCGTTCTTGATCACTTCATCAAAAGCTTTATCCTTAGCCAGTTTCAGAGCGAGAGCTTCTGGTCCGATGAGAACATCACGCACCAGAGGAGCACCGTTGCGAATAACTCCGTTAACGTCGCCGCGTTTGCCAGCTTCGACAACTCCTGTCGCCTGCTGAACTTTCTCGCGCCCAATCTGCTTGCCCTGTTCAACGACCTCGCCGGTAATTCTCTTTGTTGTCGGAGAATTCACGACTTGCTTGCCTTGATCAACAATCTGACCAACAGCCTCGCTGTTTCTCACATCTTGTACGGTTTCTTTGCCTTTCTCCCAGCCTTTCTGACGGCATTCTTCCGATTCCGAACATCACGGACATGACCAACGGCAACACCGATCAGGTCGCGCTTAATCAAGCATTTGATGCTGCGAAAAACGGCCTGATCAACGGTCGCCGTCCTGTCTACTTCCGCGCCGGAATGACAATCGATGCAGACGGCAGCCCGCGCGCGCGACAAATCGATCCAACCGGACAGACACA
>DTSE01000339.1 GCA_012965515.1 Candidatus Melainabacteria bacterium
ACTTCTAGCGTGGCTGTGAACCATCAACGTCGCCGGACCCTATTTAGCAAACCACGACCGCTGGCAAATTGAAACGACGGAGACTACCGGACGCACACACTGTCCTGACAATCTTCAACTTCCATGGACCTGCCAACAGATCGCAGATTGCTTTGAAAAACTCGGAAAGGTACCTGAGGCGATCTTGGCATATGAACGAACATTCGAGGCGCAGAAAAAATATCCGATGTATGTGAGCCATGTTGAAATCTTACTTGCACGATTTGTAATCGCAAATAGCTTGGTCAATCTATACAAAAAGATGTATTAAAGCTCTTGGGAGATCTGGGAATCGATGACTATGAAAGCCCCTGGGCGAGCGGAGTCGGGAGACTATATCCAGTCGAAAATATTGATGTTGCACTATTGGCACGATGGTCTCTTGTGCCACCAATCGTAAATTACTAAAGTGATCCGCTTGATTTACTTCCTTCTTCAAAATGATTCCAAAGACGCGGATAACGTAATTTTAAGTCATCATCATCCTCATTCCACTCCTCGCCCGATGGCTTCAGAATTTCGGAAGCGTGGCGGGGAATTGAGTTCTTAGTTTTTAGCTCATAAGCTTTAGCTGTGACGTAGAGATACCCCTCTAACTGTTGCGGCTCTATTCTCAGATCAATTATTGAATCGTGATCTGCAAGCACGGACTCAAAAACATTTTGCCCCTCGGAAATTAACCATGCCCGAAAGTCACTGAAACTGTCATCGCTGCAGCCACCAAAGGCAAGATATGCAAGTGCCCAGAGATTCCACGTATACGATTTATCCATCTTTTCCTGAAAGAATCCGTCAAACTTCTCTATCTCTTCAACAGGATATGTAAGTAATCTGGTTTGCAACCGGCCCGGCCTCTCGGTGTAATGATAGGACTCTTCCTTCACTCTGCGGATGATGTCCCAAAAGTTTTGTTCGTCCATAACTCTCCTGTTCGAGTCATAAAATCCAGCACTGGTACCGCGCTCAACAAATTCTTTCTGCACTTCGCGAAGATGCTCTTCATCACCGAGTTTTCTGAGTACATCAAGATAATGCTGCATCGCAATCAGTTCTTCACTTTTCCGCAGGTCCTTTCGCGCAGTAACCAGAGTCGTCCACATTTTTCGTAAACCGTCAACATCTCCTTGTGCAATTAATCCTTCGCTAACTACGTGAAAGTACTGGTAGCCATCGCCGCCGTCCCATTCCTCAATCAAATGATCAAAAATTTCTTTGAATTTGCCGGATTGAACATAATCGTGAGTCACAATCATCATTGCTTCTCTAGCGAAACTTTGCGCTACAAAACGAGTGACTTCAATACCGCTCAACTTCCCTTCTTCAATCAGTCGCAAGTACGCGGAAGCAATATCCTTTTCCACAAGTCTTTTGCTCATACTATCGCCTTTCTGGATAGGCAAAAACGGGCTGGGCACTGGAATGCGTTATCAAACAATTATATCAGAAGAGAAATCTGCCCTGAGCAACTGGCTTTCGAGCAACTGGACTCCAAGTTTTACGACAATGCCTATGCACAACAAACTGAACCTAAAGAACCGGAGAATCTATGGTTCATATGCCGCAATATCATTGAGAGGAATCCCGAACAAAGTGTTAGAGCAACTGCTTTATAGAACTGGATTAAGTCTTTCTTGTGCTTTTGCGGCTGCCTGGAAAATGGGTCACCGAAACGAACCACATAGCGAAGAGGTGTACCAGGCTCTCATGGAGAAAAGTAAGGTTGTTTCGTCTCAATGGATGGAAAATTATCCACCGCGAAAGGAAACGAAAGCTTCATAGTAATCTGTTTAATCCGCCAATTTGGAGAATGAAGTGACTCTATCCAGCAGGATATTTCGATGCTCGGGCAGAAAATAGCCGGCATCTTTGAATACTACGTTTCCATATCGAATCCAGAATGTTTTTGCGGGAATTGGCGCGTCTCTGAAAATACGCTCCATCCCCGCATAGGAAACGGTGCTCGTGTTCAATATTCTAAGGCGAACATCAAACAGCTTCTGCTCAGTCAACGCGAGCGCGAGGTTTCTCAGCGTAAGTACGGATGACAAACGATTTGCATTATAGAGCGTGGCGACACAAGCTCGAAGGTCTTGAATCTCTGAACACTCTTGCTCCTCGATGTCTATCTAGCAACCAATCCGCTCAGTAGTTAACATTTAAATATACATCCGAAGTCTTTCCGTCGTCATTTAATTCAATCATGAGATCACACTGACTCTCGCCATTCGCGCAGTTGTAACCGGTCAGCCGAATCTGCGGACCGATATCATTCGATGAACCAAAGCCATCAGGCTTTCCCATGAAGCCAATGATTTCTCTTTGAGTAAGACCGATCAGCACTCGACCCAAAACGATCTCGTCAGCCAAGCAGTTTCGCTCCGCATCATTTGCAGACTTCCACCTCTTAAGAGCGGTCATACCGACCTCTCGCTCTTTTGCTGTAGGTTCTCGATTTTGACGAAAAACATGATTTATTCCATCTTCAGTGTCCGTCAACTTATCACGCGAATTCTCAAACCACCTTGGTTGAGTAAAAAACACAATCAAGAGAACGACGAAGATTACTATCGACCATTTTATGAATCGATTTAGATCATTCGCCTCAACGCTCAGTTCGCCGCTAAGCATGTTCTTCGTCCCGCCTTAATTCCACAACATTACCATTGTCTTTCAACATAAAGTGTGGATTGGCCAGAGTTGCTTGAGCTAGCCCCCTCGAATTTCAATAGGCTGCGAAGCCTGGAGTCCTTGGGCATTAACTGATAAGCAGAATAGAGGCTCTTTATGGTATACAGGGAGCCGCAGGTCATCACCAGACGGTGATAGTCCTTTTACCACTAGCAAGCCTTAGGGAGACTAGCGATGAACATCCACACACGCAACAGGCTCGTCGTGTGCTGCGCGATTTCGATTTCGAGCTCAGTTCTCAACCCACTCGGCTCATTTGCACAAACACGGGATAGCTCAGCTGAAGTCTCTCAGGCAAACACTCAGGCAGATGCCGGATCTTCTGGTTTAAACAAGGATACAAGGCCGAGAGATTATAGCGACTACGAACTGAAGACTCTGGAAGCTGAGGTAAAAGCAGATCCGAAAGATCAGGGGAAACTTCGTGATTTAGCAGTTATGTATCTCCAATCATCAGTAACGGCTGCGAAAGGCAAACAAATTTTTGAAGACCTTGTGAAGGCACGGGAAGATTCTGATTCATTGATGGACTTGGCTGCATGCTATTACCGCAAAAACCATGATGAAACGTACAGACTGAGCGCAAAAGCCGACAAGTTGAACAACGGCAAATCATATACAACTTCAATGATCAAACTTGGAATGGCCGAGGGCAAGTTTGGTAAAGGCGAGTTCAAAGAAGCGGAGCAGCTGTATCAGCAAACACTAGACAGGCTTATTCCAACCGATATGAGCATTATTGCCAGAATGGCGCTGGCAGGCATGGCTGGGGTCAAGTGGCATCAGGGCGATTATCAGGCGAGTTTGAAATACTACGATGAACTTTATCGATTTTGCCGCCATTTTTATGGTCCTGATGATATTGATACTGGCTGGGCGATTATGCAAATGTCGCTTGCGCTGGAAAAACTCAAACGAGTTGATGAAGCGAAGAAGTGCTATGAGCGTGCCATTTACATTTTTCGCGACACTAATGCAAAGCGCATTTTCGCCGATTACGTTAAAGAGAAGGGCGGTAAGGTTGCACCAGATGTGGTGCCTCGAATAAATGTTGGTGTTTTTGGTGCATCGGCGGGAGTAGTGCCTCCAGATCCGATTGACCCTGAGAATAGCTCGTACTCCTCAAAAGTTACGCTTTCACCGGCAAAGATTTTCACACCTTGGCGCAGGCAGTTTAAGCAGTCAGATGCTCCGGGATATGTCTGGATGGACCCGGATGTTCCGACTCGGTTTGTACTCGTTTGTGTTCATGGTCTCGGTTTGCACCACAAGTCATTTGAATCGTTCGCAAAGCGCGTGGCACGCGAGGGTGTAATCACCGTTGCGTTTGATGTGCGCGGTTTTGGGACGTATGTGGACGCCAGTGGTTTGGAAAAAATTTCTCTAAACGAATGCGTGCAAGATCTAAAACAAGTGACCGCGAAATTGCGTGCTGACTATGCGAAGTATCCGTTATTCATCCTGGGCGAGTCGATGGGTGGCGCTATTGCGCTGCGTGTAGTGTCGGAAGCGCCGGATGTCGTCGATGGCTTGATTTGCTCTGTACCTTCCGGCGCTCGCCATAAAACAATCGGCACTGCCTTTAAAGTTGGAACAGAGCTTTTGTTTGATAAAACCAAGCCAATCGAAGTCGGAAAGTCGGTTGTACACCAGGCAACCGGCAGTGAGTCGCTGCGACACGAGTGGTTAAACGATCCACTAGCGCGGTTGAATCTGTCAGCCGAAGAACTTCTTCAGTTCAACAACTTCATGAATGAAAATTTCATCGCCGCAAAAAAAATCACGAAAAAGCCAGTGATTTTGTTTCAAGGGCACAACGACAAATTGGTGAAAGAAAGCGGCACACTGGATTTATTTGATGCGCTTTCAACACCAAACAAAAGCATTGTGATTATTGGAAACACCGAGCATCTAATCTTTGAAGCCGGGCAATTTAAAGACGATTTGACCCTTGGGGTACTCGGTTGGATGGACGGTGTGGTGAAAGGGCAGCAGGCGCAAGAGGCGGCAGCTAATTCGGCTGACGGCAAAGTTCCAGCAACTCCGGCTAAGGCTTCCCAGACAGAAGGTGGGCAATCAGATAATGTCAAACCAGATAATACAGTGAAGTTTTAGCATTCAAGACAAAAGTATTTGAACCCGCTTATGCTCTGTCCTTGAGAAAGAACTTTGCACCTAATGTAGTACCAATTGAAAAAACTGCCAATATGCAAGCAAGAATCAGAAGCCAACGAGAAATGCCATCTTTTCCTAAAGTTAGTGGGATAAAGCCACCGCCAACTCCTGCATCCGTATGAGTTATAGGAATATCCCAGAAGCTCCAAGCCATAAGCAATGAAAATCCACAGGCCAATGCACAGATGACGGAGCCCGTATAAAGTACAATTCGGAAAACTTTACGCATTGTACAGCCTATGATTGCATTTGATAGTTGAAGTTCCCACCCCAGCTCATTTGCTTGTGTCTACTGCCTCTTCTGGAGCAACTATCGGAAAGTCGACCACGTACCCAGATCTTGAGCCCCTTCCAAGGAAATGTTCGAAGTCCCAAGTTCATCCAGGTTTTGCGCGGTGCGTCGCATGAAATGCGTCATGGTATGCTCGGCCCTTGCCACTTTTCGCCACGCGCCGAAGCCTCTCTCATGAGTTCTACCTGCCGGTCATACTCGACCTCCGCATCTTTGATATATCGTGTTAACTTCACGTGCACAAGCATGGAAGCAAGCGCAAGGCAAAGCGCAATCCCAATAATTCCTATGATTAGAGTTCGATTAGTCACCTTCATGCTGGTGTTCCGAGCAGGGATCAGCTAGTCGTATCTCCATTCTACTGCAGGTACCCCCTTCTATTCTGCCTGATGGAAAGCCTACCACCGAACGCCCATAGCGAAGATCCACAGATATCAAATCAGTGAGGAGATACTATGTCTAGAACACAAAAGGTCTTAATTTCCCACAGAAGCTCGGCCACTTTGTCAATTTCCTTTTGATGGATAGGAGGTTGAGGCGATCCTTGAGTAGAAGAGACTGGAATGATAGAACTTCCTTTCAACTTTTTGACTGTGAACACAAAGCGCTCGACCACCGGCACATCTCTGGCCGTTGTAGTCCGTGCCCCTAGTGAAACTGACATAAAATCGTCGCAAAACTAAAATCATCAGACAGATTCTTGCCAAAGCGACAACCAGCGCGCACGCAAATAATCAACAATAGCCCCAAACGGATCGCCAATTTCTATCTTCGCCTCAGCACGCTTGCCGAGCGTCCATGTATTGTTCGCCTCTAGCTTTATTGACTTGTCGTACTCTTCAATTGCAGCCCGAAAGTCTCCAACCTCAGCCCGGAGAAACCCAAGATTTCCAATTTCGACAGCGTCGCCAGGCTGGAAAGTCAACGCTTTGATGAAGTCTGACCTCGCACCTTCGCCGTCTCCCAGTTTCTTTTTCTCCCAACCGCGACACACATATGAGTTAAAAAGAATTGTCTTGTGCGAGATACACTCTGTTAAGTCTTCAATCGCCCCTTTCGCATCGCCCATCTTGCTGCGCAATGCCGCTCGATTATGGAAAGCTTTCGTATACTTTAGCTCTATCGCGCGAGTGAAATCCTCAAACGCAGCTTTTTCGTCATGAATTTTCAATTCAGCGTTGGCTCGATTGTTAAACGCTCTCCCATGTTTAGGGTTGAGTTGAATTGACTTGTTGAAGTCCTCAATTGCCGACTTGTACTCGCCCCTATCGAGCCTTTCTATGCCTCTTTCGCAATATCCAACATAAGTTTCGTCCTTTAGTTGAGTGACAGCTATTCGGGCGGCAACAATGTCTTGGAACACCGGTGCCCAGCCACAAAGAAGCCCAGCGCCAAAGCAAAATAAAGCCGTTAAGACAAGATCTCTCATAATACAAGCGTATAACAAACTCTAATTTATGAATAGCGTGATTTCCACATGTACAAAGCTAAGAACAGCACAGCGGTGTTATCGACAAGCGCGCTTTTCCAAAAGCACTCACTATTTGAGCATCAGCGTTAAAGGTCCAAAATTCCAATGGTCTTGTTAATGTCGTGGTACCACTTTCCAAAACGCCAGGCAATCTGAGCGGATAACGGAGTTTCAACCATATTGAACTCTCCAAAACCAGTGGAAGCAATTTGCTTCTCCTTATCCTTAGATATGCATCCGCAATCAATTATTTGACCATTCAAGTAGACGTTCCTGAATATAGGAGCCGCTTGCAGAAAAGAAACTGCGGACTGGTCGTGAAGCAACGATCCACTCGAACCTATAACTTTAACGTCGATGGGACCTTGCGCCATTGGAAAAACGAGACACCTGGTTACAAAACAGTCATGATGCTTTGGTGGATTCCAATCCTTTGTTACCGACTTACGAAACGCTGACAAAACCTCGTTCTCACGACCTATTTCTTCTCGAGACTGGCGTGATCGCTTTTCCAAAACTCTATCAAGATTTAGTTTGAAGCGGTTTTCGCCGGGAGAAAACTTTACGGCTAGCCGATACTCCATTTCTGCCTGATCAAAACAACGGTAGTCTTCAAACATTTCTGCAAAACCGCAATGCAAATCTGAATTGAATGGTTGCAGAGAATTGAGATCTTCCCAGGCGTGCAAAAGGCTTGTATTACTCTTGTCGTGCAGCAGGTGCAGGGCCTTTCTGTAGCAGGCAATTGCCTTCGCGCATTGACCGCTGTCAGCATAAACGCGCCCAAGTTGTACAAGTATTTCGTATTTATTTTTGTTTGTTGCCAGTTTCTGCAACAGCTCAATACGACTTTTAGTAACATGAATGCTGGCAATGAGAGGATAGATAACCGCCACCAAACCAAGAACCATAGCAAACAGCAGCCACGCTTCTTTCCTATTTCTCGTGACGTTGTTCATTTACTTCTCTGCCTTATTCAGCTTTGGTGATTGCTTCTTATCACCCGAATTTTGCGTTAGAGGTTGCACGGCTGGAGCAAATGGATTCACAACATTTTGTGGTGAAGTGGAGATCGGCTTCACCCTCGGAGTTGGTCGAGCCTTTAACATCGAAGGATCTAGCCCGAGCATTGATCTTCCACTCGGCAAATATCCGTGCGCAGTACCGTGCGCAGTACCGTACACATTTCTGAAACTTGCCACATCAGTCGCCAAAAGCTTTTTGGCTTCGCCTTTTCGCCCGTTTCTCTCAAGTAGATCTGCGTATTCCCGAACCATTTCCCGAATCTCTGAGTGCGGCATCGGGGCAGCGCGCGTGAGCATCTTTAGGGCAAGCTTGAAATATGATTCTGCGATCCGTTTGGGGCTATTGTTGATTATTTGCGTGCGCGCTGGTCGCTACCCATTCTTTACCGCGTCGGAATGCACCGGATGCAGTGCAGCCCTCAATACCCGCACCGGTTCGCCTTGTGTAAGAAACAGGAGCTTTCGGAGTATTACTTTTCTTCGGTTCCTCGCTTATGAATGTCTTGCCGCCTTGTAGATAGACTTCCGAATCTAATTCCAGAGCAAAATCCCCAGTCGATAATTCAAGCAAAGACATTGCATGCGGTTGCTTCGGAACCCCGTAACCGGCCGGTAGTCGTTGTGACTCACCACGCCAAACATTTGGAGCAACGCCCAATCTAGGTGACGCTCCGCGCCAGTCCGCTATAAGTTGATTCTTCTTCTGTCTGCCTTCGCAACCATTTTCACACTGCGCAAAAACTGATGAAGACGACATTACAGCACCTAAGATGAGTGCCACGATTCTCTTCAACCGTCGAAATCCGTTTCGAACTGGCTTGAGAATCTTCGGACACGTATCAGTGACGATGGTTCCATCGGCGCGACGCATAAATCCCAAACAGATAGAACCAAGATTCTGCTGCAGAAAACTTTCGGCCTCGGAGGTTCCCATCTCCGAAATGTTGTAGACGTTTTTCTTGCACTGACCGCAAAAACGAATCCGCTCGTCACCGGTCATGCTATCCCATGGAACCTGGCAAGGCATCGGGATATCAATTACATCCAATAGTCGTGGTGTATCTGGTTCTGGCTGCATAAGGCTGACTAATAGTAAGTATTCCAGCCTAATGTAACTCAAAAAATAGTAGATGAAAACAGTAGAATTCCCACTACGGCGATGAGGTGAACAAAATTCGATCAAGAAGAATGCTAGACGTACTAAGTTGAGCGGACTGCAAACATCATGTTGTATGCAAAAGGCTCTGGCATAACGATTCTGAATATCTATTCACCGAACGTTATGCGTCAGCCGTTCGCATTACCCGTATTTCGTGCAGTAACTCATCCGCCAGGTAATACCAAACAACCACCCGGTATGAATCGAAGGAGTATTTTGAGATTCCAAATTCAGGGCATCGCTCAACTACTACAGGTGGTTCAGTTGCGGGTCCAATAAGTCGGTCCACATCACCAATGCGATAGTCTGGCCTTAAACCAAACGGCAAGTCACCAATGAATGACGAACCTACAGCGAAGTGTATTGTCATGATCCAACCTTCATCCTCCCCATAATGACTCACCCCGAGCTCCTTCGATGTGTAAAGCACCAATTGTCGCCCCGTCCGCTTGACACTCCCTGTAATCGCCCGGGAAAGAGGGGTGCCTTTCGTCTCCAGTTCGTGAAAAAGAACGACCCAGCCAAAATCGCTT
>DTSE01000340.1 GCA_012965515.1 Candidatus Melainabacteria bacterium
TACCGAGACCGCGTTCCTCAAGATATGCTGCCAATGGATCTGCGTATCGTCTGCCGCGCTCGTCTGGAACGACCTGTTCAACGAGTTTTGCGAAGACAAAGAAGGGATACTCCTCCTCCTTCCGCTTGAATAGATTTAGCAGTGATTTCATTTCTTGTTGTTACAGTGGTGCTGATGCTTCGACCGGATGATGGTAGCACTTACTTTGCTTAGGCGCCCCAGAGGCGTCCCAGGCCAAATTTCGATCAGAAAAAGAAAACCGCCTTTCGGCGGAAACGTAGATGGTGGGCGAGGTGGGACTTGAACCCACACGTATTGCTACACTAGATCCTAAGTCTAGCGAATGGCGTTTGATCGTCATTTCTGAGAATTGATGCATCTTGCGAAGTGCTCGTCTGTGCAGTAATATAGGGCATATGGAGATGCCATGAGTTTTGATGGAAATTTCTCCTGTGTGGGGACTATATGGGGTCCGGGCTCTGGAAGCCACTTTCGAAAGGATCGCTTCACGCACTAGATCTTGGATCTAGTGGATGTGAACGGCAAGAGTCGGTACTGGCAAGGCTTTCGAGAACCGAGTTTTCCTACACTAGATCTTTGGTTAAGTGGGAATTTTCCGGAACGATGGGGTCCAAATTGACGGAGTTGTAAGGATGGATCAGGAGCGCAGTATTGACAGAGACTTTGTGAAAGGCAAACTGGAGCCAGGAATTTATCGAGATGATAAAGACTTGGGCTTCTGTCTGAAGGTGACCCCGGCTGGCCGGAAAGTCTATCAAGTCCGCAAGCGAGTTAAGGGTGAAAGCGAAAAGACAACAGTCACAATTGGCACACACGAGGAGATGACTGCGACGGTCGCTCGTAAACACGCCCAAACGATCATTCGGCAGATGGCAGAGGGGATCAACCCGAATGAAGTTGCGAAGAATAAGAAGAAAGCGCAAGAAGAGAAAAGGCGCGCGAAGCTTCTCGAACAGCAGGCTAAAGAGATTACGGTGGGAAAAGCCCTGTCCGACTATCTTGCGACCCGCGACCTAAAGCCGGGCACAAAATACAACTATCGCTGTGTTGTGGAAGCATACTTAGCGGACTGGATGCACGTGAGCATGGCTGAATTGAACAAAGATCTGGTTCTGGATCGTTATCAGAAGATCGGCGAAGAAAATGGAACCGGTGCCGCAAACAACACGATGCGAGTTTTACGAGCATTGTTTGCGTTTGCTGCACATAGATACGAAGTTGATGGAAAGCCTGTCGTCGTTGATAACCCAGTGACGTATCTCTCCCGATTACGTGCGTGGCAGAAACTTCCACGACGGCAGACTGTGTTAACTGTGCATCAGATCAAGCCCTGGTATGAGGGCGTGATGAAACTTGGCGACGATACACATAAGGACTTCTTTGTATTTTTGCTATTCACCGGGCTGCGCAAGGGTGAAGCAATGTCGCTGACATGGCCCGATGTGGACCTGGACGGTGCTACTGTTTTGATTCGTGACACGAAAAATCGTCGACCGCACATGCTGCCGCTCTCTGATTTCCTTTTGGAAATGCTCAAACGACGCCGCAAAGTGCGTGGTTCTGATTACGTGTTTCCTGGAAAACTCAAAGGGCGAATGGCAGAGCCGACGACATTGGTGGAGGACATCCGTAAAGCCAGTGGTATTACATTTATACCGCATGATTTACGGCGGACCTTTGCGACGGTAGCGGAGAGCTTGGATCTTTCTTGGAAGACCGTGAAGTCTTTGCTGAATCACAAGATGGATGACGACGTCACTGCTGGTTATGTTGTCTCTGAAGCTGAGCGTCTGCGTTCAGCGATGCAACGAATAACAGATACGCTTTTGCAAATTATTGAAGCCGAGGAGGATGCCCAAGACACTGGCAGCACCAGTGAGAAAGCTGCGGGCAAACCAGCGCGCAGCAAGAAGGGCGTCGAATTCTGAAGCAGCGCAACTGCAGAAACTCGCAAACTGGGTGAAGGGAATACCACCACAAGGCGAGACTAACTTTGCTCTTTTTGCAAGGCAATACCACTGCTTCGGCGTTGTTGAAATTCGATAAGGTCTTTGAACAAGATTCGGCGATGACTGCCGACTTTAAAGTGTGGGATTTTGTTCTCATCGAGAAGCTTGATTAGGTGAGGGCGGGATACATTGAGCAGGTCAGCCGCCTCCTGTGTTGAAAGTTCAGTACTGAAAGAAATAACTGATACTGCGTTGCCCCGCGACAGTTCCACAAGCACATCGTTAAGCAGGCTAAAGGCCAATTTCGAAATGGGTACCATAAGCCCGCTCGGGCTACGGATAGAGAATGAACGTTCCGATCGATTCTGCCGCAGGAATTTCAGACAAGCTTGGGCTTGGGCCATTTCCGTTTCCGATGGCAGTATGGGTTGATTGGGTGTCGAAGCCATGCTTGTCATCCTCCTGTGCCGGATCCCGGGAATTATTATAACAATCGAAATATTCGAAATTCTCTTGACAGCGAAGCGGTCCGAGCGACCGCCATAAAGCCCGACCCAGTGGGCTCCTAGGTCAATGCCGGTTGACCGCCGCCCC
>DTSE01000341.1 GCA_012965515.1 Candidatus Melainabacteria bacterium
TCGAGTTGACTGCTAAAGGCAAAAAGGTTTACCGACAGGCACTGGAAGCTCGTCTAGCCCGAGACATTGAACTCTTGTGGCACAACTACAGTGAGCTTGACCTGAAAGAATTGATTGATCGCGTGTACAAAACATATCCCTGGTTTACTGTAAACAGCCAGTTCTCAAGCAAGCGAAAAATGCAAAAATCAAAAGCCGATTGTGCAAATTACACAATCGGCTATCAATCATTTCAAGTTGATGGGCTGCTCAATAAACTTCTGGAATGTGGTATCGGAACTCTCATTGACACAAGAAGCAATCCTGTCTCAAGGCGGTATGGATTTCACAAAAGCTCCTTATCTAAGTTATGTAGCTCTGTTGGAATAGGGTATTCACATCGCCCCGAAGTCGGGATCCCATCAAGCTGGCGGCAAGAGCTGGAGACGGACGCAGAATATCGAAAACTGTTTCACCGATACGAAGTGGAAATTTTGCCAGCGCAAACAGAAGCAGTAAGAGAGATTGCGTGGCAGATGAGCGACGGTCCTGCAGCCTTGCTATGCAGAGAGTCCGAACCGGCACATTGCCACCGAACGATTCTGGCCAATTCCCTGAGCAAAATTAACGGACTGAAGATAGTCGATCTTTTAGCACCCTTGGCAGAAGACCGGCTATTGATCAAATTCCAAACACCGCTCGTCTGAGGAAGGAGTATGGGTCAATGAACATTGAATCTACAAAACCACGGATTTCGCTTATCAAAGCAGCTAAAGAGGCGATAGAAATCTTGGATTACGAAGAAAGAGAACTCCTGTTCTCTATCTTGACGCAGCATTGCTGCGAAGTTAGTATCACAGAACTAGTCGAGCATGAAGACGACCGGAACTAGGCTAGTACAGGGAATTCACAGAATGGCTGAGTGGACTAAGAAGAAAGTTCTTGTAACAGTAAAAGCATACCCGCAGGTTAGCAAGAAACATAATGAAACTGTCTGCACCGCCGGTATCTGTGTGGATACCAAGGAATGGATCAGGATGTATCCAGTCCCTTTTCGCTATCTCGAAGCCGGAAAGCAGTTCAAAAAATATGACATTTTGGACGTAGAAGTCAGCGTGGATGGCACTGATGGGCGGCCTGAAAGTCATAAAATTCGCGGCGATACGCTAGAGATTTGCGAACACATAGGCTCGGACGACAACTGGAAACATCGCAAACAACACGTCTTACCAACGCTATCCAAATCGATGTGCGAAATTTTGAGACAGCAGTCCGATTCAAAAAAATCGCTGGGAGCGTTCAAACTTTCTCGTCCAAAGGATTTCCATTGGGCAGAGGTAGATCTCTCCAAAGAGACAGATGATGCGGTTCAGCTTACGCTTTTTGATGATCAGAAGAAAGAACTAGAGAAATTGCCGTATGATTTTCGATATAAATATACGTGCGATAACGAGCCCAATTGCAATGGGCATGATCAAAAAATACTGGACTGGGAGCTAGGAGAGGCGTTCAGACAGTGGCGCATGAAATACTCAAGCGACGACGAGACCCTAAAAAAGCTTAGAGAGAAATGGCTGGACTTCATGTTTTCCGATGACAAAGATGCTTGTCTGTTTGTTGGCAATCATCACTTTCACCGCCAGTCATTCATGGTTCTCGGAGTCTTCTATCCGAAGCATGACGGACAATTGAGCTTGTTCTAAATTTCGTCATCGTCCAAGTACAGAACAGAGTCAACAATGTATTGCTTACTTGAAGATTTTGAATTTACCGGAGACTGGTGGGGACCAGCAGGACGCCATGCTGCCAATACATTTGCAGGCACACTTAACTTCGCAGGACAGCAAGGTACAATGTCTCTAGTGTTGGATGGGATGTTCGAGAATCGCCTGTCATACCCTTATGTCGACAGCGTAAAAGGACCCAGCACCATTACGCAAATTGAAACCTGCTATGAACTCGATTACATCCTTGGTGAGCAAGCAGATGGGACGAGAGTTTCCTTTATCCAGTGCATCCTTGAGAACGGTCGAGAGGATGGTGCTGGGGTCACTGGTACTTATGGCGGGAGAATAGCCATTGTTGGAGCACATAAAGACTCATGGCACAGTCTCAACTATACGCGCGCACGCTTTACTTTTTCCGGCTTTGCTCTCACGGAAGCTGCTACGTGGACTCAGGATCATGCTCTAGGTTGGAGAATCGATGACGAGTCGTGGCTCCATGTGGACGGCAAAACCGGCTTTAACGGGCTAGCAGTGTTGGAAATAGGATCTGACGTTGAGCAACATCTCCAGTTTTTTTTTGAACGCATTTTCTGGCTCCAAAGTCTATTCACGATGCTTCAAGGAGGACCATGTGCAATTACGAGCCTAGAAGTTGAAACTGCCTCTGGACTAGTAGAGCAGGTGTTATTCCGGAAGGACCGGCGCGACATCAAGCCATTACATCCGAATCCTCTCGTTCAATTAGCAAGAGTTGGGCGAGAAGATTTCGAGAAAGTGGTTCGGCTGTGGCTCGCTGGTGGTGCACCCTTGACCGCCGCGGTCTCTCCCTTCCGCTCCTCGCTCCCCTTTGCCCGTCCG
>DTSE01000342.1:0-39405 GCA_012965515.1 Candidatus Melainabacteria bacterium
ACGGTCGGAATATCAGGCAGAGATTTGGTTTTTGTTACTACCGGCACATTCAACTCGGTTCGAAGGTGTTTAAAAACAGCTTTTAGATAGTGGTAGTCTGGGCGCTCGTTGCGCAGTAACTTTGCCAACTCTTTTGCTTTTTTTTGTGGGTTTGTTCTTGTCATCTCTGGCTACCTATGCCGCTTTTGCCTTGAGCTTAATTCGCTTTTTCATATTGCAATCGAAGTGCCCATATGTAACATGGGCATGGCCAAGCGGATTTAGACCACGCCAGTCGGCTGTCGTCATGCGCTCGGACCAGTCAGGTTCGCTGAGCACTTCTTGGAGCATTAACGTGTTGACGTAGATGAGGGAGACCTGCAACAAGTGCAGGCAAAGCATTGACAGCTCCTGGTCTTCGATATTGTTTGAAAGAATTTTCCCGTTTTGTCCGAAGTGAATAAATCCGTTGACGCTGTTCCAATTCTCAATTACGTTGAGCCCCTCGTGAACTTCTCGGCGTAGAGCTTCTGAACCAAGGTACTGGCAAAGGAAAATGGTTTTGAGAACACGACCAAGTTCTATAAATGCTTTGTAGGTCGGATGACTGAGGTTATCGTTGGTGAACCGTCTCAAAATAGCTTCAGCGTCAGCTGTTCTAGTCTTGATCGCAACCGCGCATTTGACCATTTCATCATACTGCTCTTTGATCAGTTGCCAGTTAATAGCCTTGTCCATGATTGGTTGCAAGTTCGGATAGTCGCTAGCTTTGCGGGGGCCTGGACTATTGAGCTTTTCTCTGCGAATACCCTTCAACCTGGGCAGAAGTTGAAAGCCTAAGAGAAATGAGAAAGCAAAGGCCACTTCACTTTGTCCGTGAGAATCCACATAGGTCTTGTCCACAGACATAGCGGTGCAGTGTTGAAGCACACCTTCAATCATGGCCTCTACTTCAGATGAGGAACAGCGCTTGAGCTGAGAGTATATGCACGTTGAGTTCTTCTCTACATGCCAGTAGATCATCACACCGCGGCCGCCGTACCTGGAGTGCCATTCGGTCATTAGGTTTTGATCCCACGAACCGAATTTCTTGGAATCGGCCGCGCAAGAGGTAGTGCCCTCGCCCCAGATATGAACCTGCCGCACCTTAAATATCTCGTTCACAACTCGGCGGATCGCAGTACGAACAGCATCACGAGTGACAAAACGCCGCATGATGTATTTGAGGTCAGCATATTTCTGATCTGCACGTGCCCTCTTAAGACCAGCATTGGTGCCAATTGCATGAAGAGCTAAAACCAATCTCTTTCGTATGGTTTCGCGATCTAAAACCTCGCGAGTCGCCACGCTGCTAAATTCATCGGTGAAACCAATGCGAAGTTCGGCTTCTTTGAAAACGTCCAGGATAGTAGTCTGCGGCCATCTTTGCTCTAGCTCATCTCCAAGTTTTTCAAGATTGACTGGCGGCAGTTGAGGCTTCAACGGTGTCAGTTTGATTTTGCCAGCAGATGTTATTTTCACCTTGTCATTTGTTTTGATTGTCGCATTCAGCTCAGTTAAGGCTTCCACCATTTTGCCCTGGAGCCCATTGATCCAGTCATCTGGATTAGTGGGAATATCTAAGTCCGCGTAATACTGAGCACGTTTGTTCTCAAAATCAGCAGGCAAATCGTCATCTGGATCTCTGAATTTCTTTGCGCCGGGCACAAACGATTCTTTGGTTTTAGTGCGCTTATCAAGCCTCCTGAGCATGAATACCCTGTACTTTCCTTCGTCTACGGATTTCTTGCCAGTTTCATCAATGTTGTACACAAGCTCTTTGTCTTCATTGTCAATAACTCCCTCAATTGGCAGCTTTGCCAGGTCTTTGTCGTCAAGCTGATCTTTGGTCGAAAGAATTTTGATAGCTTTCATCAACGGTTTTAGCGCTGGCGCTTTAGATTTGAAATCCAGAACCCGTAATATTCTTGGAAATATTCTCTGGTAGTGGTGCTTGTAAGAAGCCGTTGCTTTGGCCAATACCTGCTGGGTGAAATATGACCCAGACGACTTGAACTCAGCAATCAAATCTTTGAGTGTTTGCTCGCCGACCACTGGAAAAATGACATCGCGGACAGTGCCATCAGGGTTATCTAATGCGGCATTGGCAATCCTGAATAGTAGTTCAGGCTTTCCGCGAACCCGCCTAATATCAGCAACGTACTCTTTCACAATCCTGTTTTCAGAGCGTTTGTCTACTCCATGCGTTATTTGAAACAACATCTGAACTAGAGTGTCTGTAACTTCTTCCGCTCTCAATTGGCAGTAGATAGCCAATTGAGAGTATTTTTTAAAGTTTGGATGACGCCGTATTTCTCTTAGCGGTTCAGTTGCCACTCGCTGCTTGTAGAGCGTAAGCATATTCGTAGATAGACCAGCCAAGAGATTCTTCGGCAATCTAATGTCTCTCAAGCATTCTAATTTGTCCATCTCACGTATGATATTTTTGACGTTCGCCTTGCCAGGTTCTTCTCTGAGATCGCTCATGTTCAGGACCTCACTGTCCGGTGGCTCCTCGTCTTTGTTGATCAGTAACGCTTCAAGCCGAGGTATTGCAGCCTTTGGAATCTTGTCCATAATCTTCTGTAAAACCAGCTTGTCATGCGAGGCTATAGCAGACTTCACCAATCGATCAATTCTTGCTCTTTCAGGTGGTTCTAATCTCAACTCAATGAAACGCTTATATACAGCTAGTCTTATCTGCTCTTCTGTATTACCTTGTGGCAAAATATTATTGCGCAACCATTTTGTGATTTTCTTGGAATCATCAACGGTGCATTCTCTAAAACCGGTATAGGCCCGGATTTGTGCTCTTTGGTTCTTAACTGTTTTATTGTCGGTGCTATAGTCGAAATACTTTAAAAATACTGAGACCGGAATATCAATCTGCTCAGCGACGAATGCGGCACATTTTCTGGGAATTTCAGTCTTGCTGTCTGGGAATCGCCCCTCAATTTGGAAAAATTTCAACAAGAGTGCGAACCCAAGCCGGTTCTCGTCATTTCTGCTTGTGAGCAAAGTTAGCTCGCCTGGCTGAAGTGTCCAGTAGTCCTGTAATTCGGGGATTTCCCAATCTCGCTTCATTGAGTCTCACTTTTTTAGAGCCGAATACGCTGGTAAGTTCCTGGAATGTATAGAGTAGGAACTTATTGGTCAAGAAGAGGGTACCTCAAACCTGGAACAGCCCAAAGTTCGTTTTCAAATACCGTTGCTTTCCGTTACTATTTTAAAACTCGGAACTTTAGCAATTATGGCTAGAACAGTGCATCTTCGCTACCGCCGATGCCGGAATCGGTTAACCTGTAATGCTTAGAGGCACTTTGAGTGCGTTGCCCCTGGTGACAGCTTCGCTATCCCCGAGCCTTCATAGCTAAGGCCCGAAGCACAAATCACCAGACCGATTAGCCCCAATCCTCCCAAAGCCAGAGGCGCTAACACTGGTGGACCTTCCACATCCAGCGGAATCTTGCCGGGCACCATGCAAACTACTTTGACGACATTACAAATAGCCATCCATGGATCGCCTTTGCTGTGAAGCCAGAAGCCGAAACCCCCAATAATCGGGGCGAGAGAGAACGCTACTGCAAGCAGCATCTTCCCGCCCCGATTCCAGAAAAACAAGGCAAATGGACCGATTAATACCATAAGACCGCTGTAAATCAATGGTATCCAGGCTTGCCATTTCTTTGCCAACACGGCTTGATGTTCAAAGCGAACCTCGACAAACAAAAGTGCTAGTCCTGCAAGCAACAACGTTACTATCAGCTTTTCCACAAACCGAGGATCGTTGATTTTCTCCAGCACCGTTTGTAGTCTTCTCATTGGCTGACAATTTTGTGCACATGAATTGCCTTCTCTGAAGGGTCAATGTGCCCGGTGATAGCTACATGTTTACCAGTCAGTTCTTTTGGTTTTTCCTGATTGGAAAGAGAGTAGGAATCTCCTTTCTCGTCTATCAAGACATATTTGGCTCCGGATGCGACACACTTTTCAATGCACTTGGCGGGATCTTTGCCCAATCCACCCATCTTCGAGTGATCCTTTCCGCACATGCTGTCGCTGATAACCCCAGTTATGGTGCCTTCATACACCTCGCCGCTGGAAG
The DNA here is from genome assembly GCA_012965515.1 of Candidatus Melainabacteria bacterium. Lineage (GTDB taxonomy): Bacteria > Cyanobacteriota > Vampirovibrionia > Obscuribacterales > Obscuribacteraceae > QKMZ01. The sequence continues at coordinate 4,124 of DTSE01000342.1, forward strand.
TAGCCGCTTCCGTTGTTGGTGTTGGCTGTGTTGGAGCGGTCTCCTTTGCTACCTCGCTTGTTTGTGCACTGGACTCAACTGGTGCCGATTCGCTATTTGAGGTCTCTGGTTTGGTGCCCGCAGTGCTGCATCCGGCCAGAGTCAAAGTCACAATCAGACCACCTATAAGACTTGTTTTGATTTGCATTACTTTCTCCTCGTTTGAGTAAGGTTTAGATTCCGCCGCTGGCATAAATCAGGCGCGCCTGAGCCAAGCGATATTTGTAAATTGCTTCCTGTAAAGTCAATCTGGCTTGGAACATCTTGACGGCAGCGTCAAACTGTTCAAGCGCAATTGATTTACCTACTTCGTAGCGTGCATGAAAGAGTCTGTGATCCTCCTCTGCCGAAGTTACCTGGTCTTGAGCAAGGGCTACATTCCGCCTTGCCAGATCCAAGTCGATCCATGCTTGTGAGACCTCCTGGGCTACTTTCAGATCTGTGTTTTTCTTCGCCAATACGGCCTCTCTAACAGCTGCATTGGCTGCCCGTAGCTCATTTGCCCTAGCTCCAGAGTCAAAGAGTGTTACTCCACCCAAGACGCCAATAAATCCACCCCAGCGCCCGTTAGAGTCCCCATCAGGCGAACTTCCGGTTATACTGCTGCCGACCCCATATGCTGATACCTGCGGCGAATATTTGCTTAAAGCTAGTTGCCGTCGAGCCTTCATTTCAGCCACTCTGTTTGAGGCTTTCATAATTTCCGGGCGATTAACTGCGGCTGCCTCTAGAAACTTGCTTAATACGTCGCTTATTTCGACGTATTGCAGCGAGTCCCTGAGCGTTATTTGTGATCCGACATTGATCGCCATTGCTACTTTTAAATTCAACAGCGCACTGTTGAAATCTCTATATCTTTCGTTCAGTTGAATGCGAGCTTTGGCTAGTTCCGCTTCCTCTCGAAGGTAATCGGCTCTTGGTGCCTTGCCTTCTTGCACTCGTGCTTTCATGTTGGAGCTGCTCCACTCACGAAACTTCACGTAGTCCGAGGCCACGCGCAAGCTTGCTTCGCTCCATGCGGCGCTCCAATATGCTTCCTTTACCGAAAGCGCAGTTTGAATGCGCTGTTCATTGAAGACGGATAGTGATTGCTTCTCCAGAGCCCGAGCGGCTCGATACCCACCCATCAAGCGGCCGCCAGTAAAGATCGGTTGGCTGCCGGCAAAAAGCAAACTGAGTGAACTGCCTCTGACGATTGGTTGCATTGGTGGCGATGCGACCGTTGTGTCGCCAGGCAAAAACAGCATTTGATTCAATGACGAAGCAGAGTAAAATGTGTTGAATGATGCTGTAGGTCCAAATTTTGCAAGGGCCGCACGCGCGAGAAACTTCGAGCCTAACCATGATTGCTCTGATTGTTGAAGCGTAAAGTTATTTTTGATTCCGGTCTGAACGGACTCTTCGATGCTGATGGCACCACTTTTCTCTGCAAGTTCACCGGAAGGAGACGATTTCGTTACCCGAAGCTGAATAGGATTACCGGTTATTATCTCCTCCACTGATGTGGAAGAGTTCTTGTCCTGTTCTGCGATGGGTCCTTTTAATTCTTGAGCCTGAACATTTTGCACCAGACAACACAAACTCAAGATAAAGATGACTGAAGGTCGCGTCCTGATACTCACTTCTCACTGCTCCCAAAAGACAACTTAGTAGCCAATGACTGCTGCTGTGACTCTAGAACCTGCCAGGCTTGTTTTGAAAACCGGCTGACGATCTCTCGCTTTCGCCTGCTCGGCTCAGCAGCTTCTTTTGCCAGTGCTTGTATTTGAGAAATGTTCATGTGTAGTTCAGCTGGCGAGCCATTACTTTTCATCATGGATGTAATCTCCGACAAACTCTCTTCAATCGGCTTCAGTTCAGCTTTCTCTTGGCTGTCTAGATCGCCTAGCATCTTTACTTGCTCATCTCTGAGCCCCAATTTCTTTTGCCATTGAAGAAGCAAGGAAACCGCTGGAAGTCTCTTGGGAAGTCCTTCTCCGCTGGGCTCTACTCTTCTTTCAATCCTCACTTTTTGAGGTTGTGATACTTGATAGCCCACAATTAGTACTAAGCAAATCAGCATTGCTGTCGTGCCTGACCTGAAGCGTCGAGCTGATTCTGGCATTTTCAAAAGTTTTTCTCTAACCATTGTTATTGCCTCTTCTAAAACGTTTTTGCAGCCAAACAACCAGGTCGTCGATGTACGCGTGCATAATGGGAATATCGAGCAAGCTCAATATGGTTCCGACGATCAATCCGCCAACCACAACCGTTCCTAACGGGGAATAAGCGTCCATGCCAGTTTTAGGAGAGATGGATACCGGCAGCATGACAATAATCGTAATTACCGATGTCATCAATATTGGGCGTAGCCTCTCCGGACAAGCCTTTATGATCGCCTCATCTCTGGGCATACCGGCATGCCTGTGTCTCAAGATTTGGTCAATGAGCAATATCGCCGTTGTTATATCCATGCCGGTCAAAATAATTACCGCCATAATTGACACGCTCGAAAAGGCTTGGTGAGCCAGCCATAATGCAAAGAAAACGCCGGACAATTCCAGTGGCAATGAAAAAACCATCTGCAGCGGTTGCAAGAAACCCCTGAACTGTGCCACGAGCACCAGGAATATGAACAACAATGCGAGCTGTAAACCCATAAGCAGTCGCCCGAAGGCATCCATCATCTGAGTCATGTCGCCGCGCATTTCAATCGTGTAGCCAGGCGGCCAGTTCATTTGAGCCATCGCCTTCATCATCACTTCCATAGCCACATCCATCGAAGGCGGCTCGCCTTTGCGGTAATAGCCCATGACAGTAATGGCTCTGCGCATCTGGTCATGGCTCAAAACAGTCGGGGCATCGCGATATTCGAGGCTAGCAACACTCTTTAATGGGACTTGTTTACCTTCAGGGGTCGTTACCGTCATAAGCAGTAAATCAGAAGGGTCGCGTCTTTGCGGTTCGTCATAGCGAATAAAAATCGTTCGCTGCCTGATGTTCGGCAGCCTGTAATACTCGTTTGTAAGAGCACCGGTTAGTGAATAGTAGGCTTGATCAGCTATCTGTGACGGCGTAAGTCCAAGCTCCTGAGCGCGTCTTGGGTCGACTTTTATTTCCCAGTCTGGCTTGCTCACGCTCCAGTCTGTTGCCACCTGGTGCATGCCAAAAGTCGCTTTGCCTATCTCGGCTGTCTGCTCGGCCAGCTTGGAAAGAATGTTCATGTCTGGACCAGTGATAAGAATAGAAATGGGAGCCTGCGAGCTCGCCATAACATCTGATCCCATCTCTTTGATCTGTAACCGGCGAATCCCCGGAATGGTCGCTGTCGCTTCTGTTTGAACGCTATCTATTACATCCCAAATAGTTTTCTTGCGTTCGTCTTTATCGCGCAAGGTGATCATGAACGTGGCGAAATTGACGCCAGGCATGTTGTATCCATTGAAGTATGTGCCGCCGGGATCTGTGCCTATTTCCGTCGATACGTGTTCGATTTCAGGATGTTTGAGCATGAGTTTTTCAACTCGGGTTGTGATCGATTCGGTTTCATCAAAAGACAGTCCTGGACTGACTTCTAAAACACCGTATGCCTGTCCGACATCGGCAAGTGGCATCATTTCGCTGCCAATGAAGTTGTAGAACGTAAACCCAATAACTATGGTGGCAAGTATTCGTGCCATGTTGACGAATCGATGTTCCAACATCCAGGCTACAAGCCGACCATAGCCGTTCTCCAATCTCACAAGCGCCTGATCGAACGGCTCCAAAATCCCTACTCTAAGAAATCTGCCTACTGGGTTTTCGTTCTCGTGTGCGCCAGCAGTAGGTTTGGCTCTGAGAAATTTTTCTGCTAAAACTGCCGTGAGTGTCAGCGATACCAAAAACGATGCTAAAAGACCAAAGATAATCGGCCAGACAAGCCCGACGAACATCTGTTGCACAATGCCGCCACAGAAAAGCAGAGGTGCCAGTGCCAGAATTAGGACAAGAGTTGACGCCGCTACAGCTAACCTGACCTCGGTGATTCCGTCAATGGTTGCCGTTCTCGGGTCTTTGCCCATGCGCAAATGTCTTTCAATTGCATGAATGTCAATGATTGAGTCGTCCACCAATCGTCCAATTGAGAGCAGCAGTCCAATAAGCGTTGAGCTGTCCAGCGTCATCCCCATTGGGATCAACGCCAACACTGCCATAGCTAGCGAAATTGGTATCGTGATCATGGAAATCAGTGTGGCCCGCCATTCTCCAAGGAAAAGAAGAACGGCAATTCCGGTCAACAAAATTGCGGTGCCAAGTTCTTCCAGCATGTTGCGCATCAAGATGCCGACGAAGTGTGCGTTGTCGTAACTTTCTTCAAAGTGGATGCCGGGATAGTCTTTCTCCAGCGCCGCTATTTCTTTTTTGATCCCTTGGATAACTACAGGGGAGCTGGCTTCCGGTGTTTGTATCACGCTTACTTCAATGCCAGGTTCTACCTTTCCACCATGAACATGATGATAGGCCGCTCTTTTCTCCCAGTACGTGTCAACTACACGCGCCACGTCTTTGACATAAATCACTCGGTCACCCACTGATTTGAGCGGATAACTGCCGACCTGGTCAACTCCTTGCGCTAACGTGTCGATGCGAGCAATCGACTCGCCCTCCCCATATGTCATGCGACCGGCTGGTTTAGCCACGTTTTGCTTATCCAGAGCATCTCTTACATCAAGAATTGAAAGACCGAAACCGGCTAATTTATTCCTGTCGACCAGCACCTGCAGCTGCCTTTTATAGCCACCAAAGGCATAAATTGACCAAACATCCGGAACTCTCTTCAGTCGATTTGTTATCTGATTGTCTGCCAGCTCCCGCAACCTGACAGGGTCCCAGCCGGGCGCTGTTAAATTGAATGTGAGCACCGGCAAGTTGAGAGGGTCTATGAAAAGCACCCAGCTTGGCTTTAAATTGGCGCCCGTAACTGGCAGATCGGCCTGAACGACATTCATTAATGCTTGAGTCTCAACCAGAGCCCGCTTCATGTCCGTGCCATACGGAAACTCAAGTGAGACCATGGAGAAGCCTTCCTGTGACGTGGAGCGAATGAACCTCACGCCTCTGATATCCACCATGCGCTCTTCAATCGGTTTGCTGATGTAAGTCTCCATCTCCTCGGCCGAAAGCCCAGGCTGCATGCTGACCACACCAATCATCGGGCTTTGCACATACGGCATGAGCCGCTTGGGCATGTAGAAACCGATGGCAACGAACGCTAGAATCACCATGGATAAGAAGAATGCAAAGATCGTATAAGGGTGATCTATCGACCAAGCCGTTACATTAAAGCTGCGGTGATGTGCTTGCTCACTGGATTTAGTGGGTTTTTCAAGCTCAGAGGCTGGCATCTTTATGGCACCTCAACATCGACTGAGGACTCTATTGCAGGCGCCTGTGGTGGACTGATCTTTAACTTGAGACGCCACAGTCCACTGGAGAGATCGCTTTTAAGACGCGCCTCGCCATTCATTCCGGTTGCGCCATTTAAATCCGGACCAGCCATATCACCCATGCCAGGCATCGATGTTTTCGCGGAAACTTGCGCACCAGATATGACACCACCGCCATGCTTTTCTACTTTGACGATTGTGTTGTTAGACCCGCCTTTGGCTGGATCAAGCGATACCTTGATCATGAAAGAGCCGGCCATCTCCTCATGCGTCCAATTGTTTGAGGCATCCAGTCTATTACCCTGGACCTCTGAAGCTGTGGGCAGTTTGGCTGGACCGGTTTTTCCCCACTCAGCCGCAACTACCGACATTCCCGGCTGGAGGCTTGAGTAGCCCGCATATACTACTTGATCGCCCTCGCTTAGCCCTCTAATAATCTCCGTGCGGTCTGGATTCGCCAGACCGATTTCTATATTGACTAGCTGTGCTTCGTTCTTCCCGCCCAACTCTTTGGGAACCAGGTCCATGCCGCATTTTGGGCATTTACCCGGTGCGTCGGTTATTACTTCAGGGTGCATAGTGCAGGTGTATTGCTTTTTAACAGGCGCCGATTCTTTCGCGCCTTGCACTGGCTGAAGCGTCATGTTGCACTTAGGACAGGTGCCGGGCTTATCCGAAATGACTTCCGGATGCATGGGGCATTGGTACTTCGCTTTGTTGGCAAAGTTAGCTGCTGTGCCCGTCTTCCATACCTGAGATTTACCTTCTCTCCAGATAATTGCAGAACTTGGAACAGTCAGCCCCTCATGCTCACCAGTCAGTATTTTCATAACCACATATTGGCCAGGCAGGAACCTGTACATGCCAATTGAGCCGACTTGTCTTTCGCCGACTCGATTCAAGGTGCGTATGTTGTTGATTAAAGCTTCTACTGTGACCGTCCTGCTTGCCGGGTCCGCCGCTGGAAATATTGCAGTCACTCGGGCTTCTATGTCATCGCTCTTTGTTTGAGAGCCTTTTATTAGCACCTTGCTACCAAGCTCGATGCGCTCCGCGTCTTCGCTTGCCACTTCGGCCTGCACTCTGACCTGTTTTACATGAGCAACTTTCAAAAGCATCATTCCAGGGCTGACAACAACTCCCGGACTGATCAAACGTTTGGTCACAACACCGTCTTCCTGCGCAGATATCGTTGTGTATTTCTCGTAAATAAGGGTGTTCTTAAGCGCTGCTGTCGCCTGTTCGGCTGCTGAGTATTGATGTCCGATGTGATGAATCATGGTATCCAAAGCCGCCTGGGCAGCCAGCTTTGTGTTCTTGGACTCGTCAACCTTTGCTTGCGCCTGCTCGGCCTGAGCCTCGGCGACTTTCATTTGAGCTAACTCTTTTTGATATTCATCCAGCGAAACCACCTGCGATTTCAAAAGAGCGCTCTGTCTTTCGATTTCCGGCTTCCAGTAAGCCAGGTTGGCATTCGCCTCCGCTAAGGCTTTTTGCGCTCCTTTTTCAGCCTGCTTAGCCGCCTCCAGCTCATACTTTTTTTGTGCAAATTCTGATTTGGCGATCCCAGCGTTGTGCATTGCCGCGTCTTCGGCGCTTTGCGCTTCCTGGCGCTTAGCGGCGTATTCTGACTTTTCTGCCGGATCAAGTTGCACGAGCAGTTGCCCAGCTTTGACTATGTCCCCCGGATAAACTGCCATCTTGACTACGCGACCGGTGACGCGAGGATAAACATCCTCATCGGTATAGGCTTGAACGGTGCCTGTATAAGTGACCGAACCAGAGATTTGCTCCCGCTTAACTGCGGCAATCCCGACCGGCAATGCCCCTTTAGGTGGGACCATGACGGTCATATCCATTGCTTGCGACTCAAGAACACTCATTTGTCCTGGCTTCTTGAACACTTGAACAATGACCACACAAACCACCGTCACCACAGTTAAAGTGATCACACCCCAGAGATTCTTTCTTACTGATGCCGCAAAGCCCGTCTTGTTTGGCGCCTCTATCTCAGATTCATTTGCTTGGATAGGCATTACCTTGTCTCCGCACTGTCTTCACTTCTCGGTTCTTCAATTTCTTCAATTGTTTTGACTGTCAGCCGATCGCCTTCAATTGAGCCCTTTGCGCGAATGTAAAAACCGCTCCTTCGCGCGCTTTTCTCTAACAGTTTGATAGCAAGCTTGTTTCCATGCTTGTCTAGAATCAGCCAGCGAGGCTTTATGTAGATGGCATAGCCTTGTTTTTTGCAGTTAGCCATAAGACTGCAATCTTTGGTGTGATGCTTGATAAAGTCCTCTGGATGAGGATCTCCGAGGACCGCAGCAGAACACTTACGGTCTACTAGATAGCCATCAAAACTCTGTTCGGCCGCACCACAAGCTAGACCGAACAAAAAAGTGCTTAGGCTAAACCCAGCAGCTGAAAGCAAGCAGCGATATTTCATAGAACCTTCCTCAGCACGTCTAAGGACGCGCTCTTCTAGCCGAGTACGTGCCAAACACCGCTCTGTGAAGCTTGCGCCGTCGCGGGCATGCGCAAAGAATCACCAGCAGTGTTCAATTACTGATGGCTAAATGAGGAAAGTTCGCTTGTACAGATATGTCTTGCTTGTGCCCATGCCCCTGATTCGGGGTGGCGCTCGGTTCTGGTGCGCTGGGCTATCAGAATCGATGGAAAGTAAAAATTCCGGCTGATCCTTTGGAAGACAAACTTGAACAGTTGAAAATTCGCCTTCCGGCATAATGCTCACGCTATTTGCGAGCCCAATCGGCTTATTGGCTGCCATGCCGCAGCACGAGTGGCATTTGGTAACCGCTTTGTCCGATGCTGTTGCGTGGCATGAAGGCTGCTGCGCTGACTCTTTCTTGCAACAGCTATGTTCTTGACTAACTGCCTGACGTATTTCATTACACGCACAAGCTTGTCTGGGGACCCCAATGAATAGGGCCAAAAGTATCAAAAATAGAGCAGACAGCCGTTGCACGAAATTTCCAAGCGTAAAGATAAAAAGGTCTAACCATTTAAACTACCCACATGGCAACCGCTTTGTCAATTTTCTGATCAAATAGCCGCCTCATAATCCCTCAGCGTGCAGCTGAGCAAAAAAAATCCTCTTGACTCTCAAATATGTTAGAGGGTTTATATTAAAGGCATGAATAATAACTCACTAGTTGGCATGGTCGCAAAACAGCTTGGCGTAAGTTCGCAAACCATTCACTGGTACGAGACACAGGGGCTAATCCCACCGCCTGAGCGGACTGAAAGCGGTTACCGTGTCTATCAGCCTTCAACCATCGAACAACTGCGATTTGTCCGTAAGGCTCTAGGCATAGGATTCTCTGTCGATGAGATCAGGGCGATAATCGATGCACGCCGACAAGGCAATCAACCATGTGAAATGGTTTTGTCCTTGTTGCAGAAAAAAATAGACGATGTCAACTCACAAATTGAGACGCTGATTGAAGTCCAAGACGATTTGAAGCGCCTCCAGAAAAAATGGCTCACCAGCCCTTCCCATTCGGAGCCCAATACTGCTCTGATCTGTCCTTTGATCGAAGAAATCGATGATTCAATCAAGAAAGTGGAGTAAATAATGGAAAAAGTTACAATGAATCACTCAAATACCGAATCTTGCTGTTACGCTAAGCAAGTTAAACAGCAAGAAAAGCCTACTTCCAGCTCACTCAAGCCTGCTATATATGCCACATTGCACTGTCTGACCGGGTGCATGATTGGTGAATTTATCGGCTTATCCCTTGGGGTCTCCTTCGGACTGCCTCCGCTGACCACCATCTTTCTTAGTACGCTTCTCGCCTTCATTTCGGGTTTTTCTTTGACCGTTTTTCCCTTAATGCGCAATGCTAAACTCAATCTTAAATCAGCGATGAAGGCTGTTTGGCTTGGAGAAATAATTTCTATCGGAATAATGGAGCTAGTTATGAACACCGTTGACTATCATATGGGTGGAATGCAGTCTGGCTCTATGGCTAATCCTCTGTTTTGGCAAGCATTATTGCTTGCGGTTCCAGCCGGTTTTGTCGCTGCTCTTCCGGTAAATGCCGTTTTGATTGCCAAGCAAATGAAGAAATGCCATTGACGGTCCTGTTGGATCAACTGGTTGTCGCATACACGAAACAACGCCGAACTGAAAAACTGAGCCAGTTAATCTAACTCCCACCAAATACCTTCTTCCACCAGGGTGTCTGAAGCTTCTCCACAGTAGCTTTTAATTCCTCAACATCTTTCGATAAAACACCTGCCATAGTAGCTTTCTCCTCAAGCTCACGTTTCTGCTCTTCCATGGCAGCTATTTGCCTGTTTAAGGCTTCTATTTCGAGTGCCCGGAGTTCGGCAGCCTTCCGCTCTTCTTCGGCGTGCTGACGCTCCTGTTCGGCTTGTCTCTGGAAGTCGGGCAGGAGGCGAAGTTGCCTTTTTTGGTCTTCAATGATCCGCTCTTTCTCCGCAAGCGCTAGTGCCTGGGCCTTGACCTCTTCGACCAGAGGGCGGACGCATTGCTCGACCAAGGATTGAAATTCAGTGGCAAATCGTGGCTCGGTTTGTGTTGCGGCTTCCGGTCCTTCAGGTCCATCTACCGATTCTGCTTCCACGACATCCTCGGGCTCGAAATTTATCGGACCAGTAGTCGGCGTTGTTTCCGGCTGGGTAGTTAGCCCAGCCATGATTTCTTTGTTGGGGTATATGCGCCATTCTGGGACGCCGAACTCGTTCTTGTTCAGTGTGCCTTTGAGCTGGCCCTTCTCCAGGCGGTATGTCACCGCTCTAGGCGTAATGCCCAGGGCTGCTGCTGCTTCCTTGACTGAAATCGTTCGCGACACGGCACTCCTTATATCCAATGTGTATCTATTGAATATTGTAAAACCCTTACCCCGTGGGCATTATACGGGTTTTTTGCAGAAAGGAAAAGTATTTCTTCGTGCTCAAGCCGCATTGCAGCTGGGATTCCTCGGGAGTCTGGAAACGCTTCTAGCCACTGCTTCGAAACGGTTTCTGGTATGGAAATCTCAGTCAATCACCAATTCGGGACTCTCGAAATTTTTGCCGACGAATTTTCCAGCCCCCTTTCCGGCGCTTTCGAGGACGGTTGGAAGTCGTTTCCAGCCGGAGATCCTGTGCCTGGTGTTCACGCGGGGGTACCCTCGAATATCTTGGCAGCGGGTGGAAGTTGTGCTGTCTGCTTCTTTCGATACCGGGATAGAAGCGTTTCGATACCGCTGGAAAACTTCTAGGGTGTTTCTAGGGTGGGCTGGAAATGCACTGTCGCATATCCAGCTGGCTCGTATCTCTTTTGGGCTGACAGTATCGCCCGGCTGAGCTTCTTAGGGCTTTTCCAGCCATTTCCAGCCTTGCTTCCTGTTGAATTTCCAGGCGATTCTACGGTCTGGAAATTTGTTTCGATACCGGCTGGAAAAACTTCTAGCCATTTCCGGCGCGCCTACGACTGTCGTGGTGGCAAGTAATCGCGAGCCGCAATAAAAGCCGTGAAACCATTTTGAGGCTTTAGTATCGAAATTTTCTAGCCTTCCGAAAGCCGCCGCCATTCGATCTGTTTGGGTAGTAAAGAGTTGATCGGTTTTACCGCAGATAATATAGTGTCATCGGTCGATGCCACCAAAAGTGGTGCATATCGAAAAGATATACAGAGGCTCCCGCCTCCTAGAAAGGACAAAGTTACCGATAAAAAAACATCGCTTGGGGCGATGTCTTTTTTGAGACCTTTTGCGGATCTCGTTATCCAGTTGTTGTCGCGTTTTTGGAAGTTTCGCGAACTGACTTCAGGATAGACGAACGGTCCGGATAGGTCAACTCATCCCTAATTAACTTTGGGTGCCAACTATCAACGGACTGGCTCAAGCGCGCTCTGCATCAGCGGCCGCGCCGACTAGATTTGATCGACTGCAATACTTCCCGAAAGGGTGGGAGACTTGCGTCGCCCAGTTTCTAGAGCTGTTCCACCGCTTTGGTTACATCTACAAACCGCTCTCCGGTGGCTCCTGGTACTCGGCTAATGAGAACTGGAAGTTACCTGATTCGGAGATACTCAAGGCCATCGCCTGCGTCCATCCCAAGTTCTACATCGGCTGTCGTGCCGCAAAAACAACGCGGTTTGCAGTCTTAGATATTGACCAGAACAGTCGCTACCACAACAAGCAATCCCTTGAGAAGTTGCTACAGTGCTTGTCTCAAGCTGGTCTTTCCCGATCTTCACTTTATCGCTCAAGTTACAGTGGTGGCTGGCATTTGTACCTTTTCTTCGAGGAACCCATTGCCAGTCTCGAACTCCGGCGGCAGCTATTCAAACTACTTACATTGAATGACTTCCAGGTCGGAAAAGGACAGCTCGAGATTTTCCCTCATCCCGGTGGGGAAGGCTCCATGGGGCTGGGGCTGAGGTTACCGATGCAGCCTGGCTTTGCCTGGCTCGATAAGAAGACATTGGAGATAGAGCATGAGCGCAACGAGCTTGATGCTACTTATGCCCTGGAATTATTCCTCGATGTGCTCGACGGCGACGCCAATTCCTTCGAGGATTTCCGCAGGTTGAAGGCACACGTCCAGGAGCTAGAGAAGCGCAGGACCTCCGCTTCCGTCCACGGTCGCGGCGACCGCGTCAATAATGTGGTGCCAATAAGAGCTGGCATAGAAGCCGTTTCTGAAGCCGAGTTTGCCGATTTTGTTGGAGGCGTATTCCATCGCCTGCCGCCCGGCATTATCGTAGACAACTGGTATAAGGGACGGCTGTATCATCTCAACGGTTTGAATGGTCCATCCCAGCGGGCTGAAGCTATTGAATGCGTCGGGCATTACTTCTTCTACGGCGACCCTAGCCGTGACCTGCCAGCCTTGGGATACGGCTACGAACAAGAGCGCCAGTGGGCGCTCGACGAGTTCTTACACACAAGAAACAATGGGCAAAGTGAAGACATCAACCGTGGCCGGGCTGACGCCTACGCCCAGGTGGAGAGGGCCGCTACTTGGCGCCCGGCGCACAAGCAAACTACCGAACCGGTCAAGTATGCCCCCGAGCGTCCCATCTCCTGGATACGGGAGAATGCCAACCGCAAGACCGATGCCCGCAAGCGTATCTCGGAGGCTCTCGATGGGCTGAAGAAAATGCAGCGCTCCTTCACCACAGTGGAATTGCAGAAGGCCGCTGGATGCTCCAGAGAGACGCTCTATAACCACGCTGATATCTGGCGTCAGGACTACGAAGACCTCGCTGAAGGGTTCTTTGCAATCTGTACGGACGAATATAACGATGTGGTGGGGGCGGGTTCTACTCAAACCCAGCCCCCTACCACTCTTTCTAATCAAGATATGCCGCCCGGTCGCTTGGCAGCTCGCCGCATTATCTATGAGATATCGATGCGATCCCAAAGAGATAAGCGCCAGTCCGAGAAGACTGCTCAAGCTTCTCTGGAGGCTTCAGAATCAACCTGGCAGGCAGAAGTAACCAGTCTCACCCAAACCGACCCTTCCACGCTTTCTGTGCCGGAGCTTAAAGTTCTCCTGGTCATCTTATTAGGTTATCTAGCCATGGCTCCTGACTATGACAGCCAGAACGCATTGCAGAACTATATCTCTGCCTTGAAAGAACAAATGTCTGCTGCCTTGAACGGTCCGCAGCAGGTGGTTCGTCCGCCCTAAGTAGAATTCTTTTGCCGAATTCGTTTGACTTGATCTTTCGATCTGTTATACTTATGCCACTGGATGTGGTGCTCTGTGACAGCGTCGCCAGGGAGCTTTCTAAAGTTGCAAGAAGCGCGGCGAGAGCTAGATTTGAGCTATTGTGCTTTTGGAAATTTGAATATTTTCCACCGCTAACAAGTGTATTTTCTTGGCATCTTATTTCCCGTCTGCTGCCACATCAAATTTCACTCATTTTCTGATTGTCAAAGCTTCGGGAGTCTGACTTGGCGGCTCTCCGCTGTTTTTTAAGTTTACCGGCTGAGCGCCCACCACCGTCAAGCCGTTCGGTTTTCCCTTTGTCCTTGTAGTTAGCTCTCGCCGCCTTGACGGCAGAGCCCAGCCGGTCGCCCTCCGGGAGGCAGCGTCGCTGCCTTATCTACGCAAAAGGAGGGCAATATGGTTACTGCTCGTGTGCACGATTACGGTCTGGAGTTGACTCAAAATAGTAAGGTTGGATGGGCTTTCAGCCTCTCGCGCAGCGAATCCTGCGTCAATGCAACTGAATTTTGTAAGTGTCTTTGTTATGGAAATGGTGTCCGCTATCAGTCAGCAGCTCAGCGTCACAAGCGGCTTCGCAACTACAGGACCAGTGAGTTTCTGTTGCGCAAGGGTGGACCGAAATTACTGGCTCAGAATCTTGTCGCATTGGTGGATCAGGCACGGCCAGTCGATTGGCTGGCTGCGCAGATATCCGGTGAGGCAACAAACTTGCCGTACACATTACGCATCCATGACGTGGGAGATTATCCCGAGTTCCGGACTATCCCGTGTTCAAAAATTAGTGAGCACAAAATGGTGATGGTGAGCCGAACCGACTCACCACCTTGGTTGCAACACGCGGCATAGTTTTCGAATCGATCAGAGGCTGTTTAGGAAATCCAGAAGTTGATCGTCCGGGAGATAACGTCCAGGCTTTCCATCCGGCATTGATGTTTTGGCAAGAAGTTGCTCTTTCAAAGCCAGATTCGCGTGTAGATAGATCTGCGTTGTTTCGACCGACTCGTGGCCAAGCCAAAGTGCGATCATTGCACGATCTACACCAGCCAGTAAAAGCGTCATGGCCATCGTGTGCCGAAGACAATGAGGAGTGACTCGTTTGTCGGCAAGCGATGGACAGGTCTGGCTAGCGATCGCGACGTACTTTGTCAGAATGTACTGAACTCCATCCGGACTAAGGGTTTCACCGCGAGAATTCGGAAAGAGTGCGCCTGTGTTTCCCCTGCTTGGTTCCTCCATCCAAGCCTTCAGTACTTCGACTGTTTGTCTTGTCAGCGGTGTACAACGCTCCTTGCGTCCCTTTCCCACAACGCGCACATGTGCACCGGTACCCAAGACCACATCTTGGCGTTGCAGTCCTCTGAGCTCAGATAATCGCACTCCAGTCTGAACAGCCACGAGTAACAGTGCATGATCGCGGCGTCCTGTCCAGGTGCGCTGATCTTGAACAGCAAGCAGGGCCTTCACCTCAGCTTCCGACAAGAAATTGATCAAGGCACGCTCATGTCGTTTTCCGGGGATTGCGAGCACCCTTTGGATTTGTCCAGAGTTTGCCGGCACTTCAAGGGCTGCATAGCGAAAGAAGGAGCGGATGGCGGTCAACCGGAGGTTGCGACTGCGTGCTGATATTTTTCGATCTTTCTCTAAAGAATCAAGGAAGTTAGCAATGAGTGGTGCATCTAATTGTGCCAGATCCAATTTTGAGGGTGGTTGCTCCAATCGATCCTGAAGAAAGCGAAGAAAAAGCCTGAATGTATCGCGGTAGGATTTGATTGTGTGAGGACTTGCGTTGCGCTGCTTCATTAGTCGTTCAGTAAAGAATTTTTCTAGGAGAACAGCGAAAGTTGGAGACTTAAGTTTCGTCATTGGTTTTCCTCCCATCGTTGCTCCAGAAGCCTAACAGCTTGTCCCATCAACTCTGGGCAAGCCGTCAGGTACCAGTACGTGTCTTTCACTTTCACGTGTCCGAGATAGGTCGAGAGCAGCGGCAACTTACGCTCTACGTCTTCGCCGTCACGATACCACTGCAATAATGTAGTCACGGCATAGCGATGTCGAAGGTCATGAATACGAGGTCCGCGGTTTTGTCCTTCGTTGCGCAAACCCACGGACCGCGACATTGAATAAAATTTGCGTCGAACATCGGCTGTATCTATTCGGCCGCCAAAATGTGTGACAAAGAAATATTCGGAACTGAAGCCACGAATGCCTAGATGCTCGTCGCGAGCGGATTTGTAGTTCGAGAGAACCTTCTGCGTGGTGCAATGTACCGGAACCAATCGGGACTTTCCGAATTTGCCGTCTGTCACGGTCAGTACGCCGTTATCGAGATCGACATCAGACATTTTTAGATTGACTGCCTCGCTAATACGCATGCCAGAAACACTCAACAATCCAATCAAGCAATAATATGTTTGGCGCCTCAATACGCCAGCTGCACTGCTTACCGGTAAAGTAGATGTGGCATCCAGTAAGGCTCGTATTTCTTCCTCGGAATATAAATACGGACGCGTTCTCTGACTGGCACATGGGAGCAGATCCCACGTCGGAATTTCTGTCCTTGGATCTGTCGCGATTCTGAATTTCGCAAAGTCTCTCACGTAGCCTAAGCGTTGTGCCCATGTAGAGGGTTTAGAAGTGGCTCGCTGTTGAGCCCACTCCATTGCTAATTTGATAGTGACATACTCTGCGGCGCGCTCGTGCATGAACGAAGAAAACTCGCGCAAGGCATTACCACCCAATCGCAATTTGAAACCCAGAGCTCGCCGCATGGCAAGGTAATCGTTGATCGCTTGTCCCAAATCATGCGCTGGTGAATCAGTCATTTCGATTGCTTTTGTCTTTTTCTTGGGTTGCAGGTGTTTTGTCGGATGGGGCAATACGCCATATGGAGGAATCTCGGTGCGAGGATCGATTGTCGCCATGTATTTTGCAAACTCGCGTACGAAACCCAAGCACTGCGCTTGCGCCAAGTCCTGCGATTTTGCATGAGAGCCTTGCATGGACCACTCCACGGCCAACGCCGTCGTAATGTAGGAGCATCTGCGCCTCTCCATAAAGCAAACGAATCTCAAGAGAGCGTGACCGGCGGACCGCAATTTGACTCCCGATGCTCGCCGTTGAGCAAAATAGTCCTGAAGAGCTTTTCGTAGTTTGTTCATTGGGCACCTCCTGGCCAAGCAAGCGCCAGCGACCTCAATGACTGGAGATCAACTTTTGCATAAATGGTCACGCACGCAGTTGATCTATGCCTCAACACTTCAGCAATTTCCGGCAATGAAGCCCCTGTCCGAAGCAAACCAGTTGCTAGAGTGTGTCTAAACAAGTGAGAACCTTTTCTTGTTGCACTATCGTCGAAGCCTGCGCGACGAAAGGCGCGCGCAACGATATTGCTGACAACAGCCGATCGCGCAAAACCTCGTATAGGAGCAGTTCTACAAATAAAGACTCTTCTAGTTGAGCACTTTGGCCTGCCGTGCTGAAGGTACTCGACAATTGCCTGACCCACGTCGGGCGGCAAAGGCATCTGTGACAGGTTGCTTCCTTTTCCATGGATCGAGATGGTGCCTGCGCGCCAATCCAAGTCGTCCAATTCAAGCCTGACGATTTCGCCGGCTCGAAGTCCAAGTCGCGAAAGAAGTAGCAGCACTGCATAGTCACGTCGACCAATTGGGGTCTGTCGATCACAACTGGCTAAAACTTTTTCCGCTACTTCCGGCGACAATGCTTTTGGAATCGAAGCCAGAGTCCAATTTGCCACCGCCGGAACAGAGGCTTGCAAATCAGCTTCAATGTAACCCTGGTATCTCGCATACCGAAGAAATGAACGCAAAGCACAGCACATCAATTGTGCATCTTTCTTCGACATTTTTGCTGCAAACTTCTGAATATGACTTGTGACGCTAACGCTGCGTAGAGTTGAAAGATCTGGCCTTACTCGCGGAAAACTCTCAAGTAAGAAGCGATTGACGTGGCGACAATATTGCGCTGTCGTCTCTTCAGATAGAGCGCGCTCTTTCAATAGATAGACTCTGTACTCGGCTACCATCTTCTCGATTGGTGTTGACTCAGCTGCAACCGGCTTGGAAACTACACCCTGTGCTTGCAGATAGCGCAGAAACTGTTTCAGGTTCGCCGTGTCCTGTCTATTGAACGGTGGGCTTTTCCTTGGCTTCATCTGCAAATAATCTTGTATGTGGTCCCACCGCAGATCTTTCGCCGCTATGCCGTGGCGCTTGAGCCAAGGGCTCAGACGAGCAACATTGCGAATTTTCGCTCGCGCTGCTTCCCAGCAATAGCCTCTGTCATGCAACCATTTAGCGTAGTCATCCAAATGCTTGCCAAGTGGATGAAGATGAAATCGTGAAATTGTCTCTTGATCTCCAAAAAATAGCCAAAGTGACATACTCGAACCTCCTTGCGTGGTTTACCAATCAGGGAGATACATACCAATGAGCGTTAAGCATCCTCGTTAAGACCTGCTAGAGGCCAAGAGCGCTCGGTACAATAAAAGATATCAAGAGCGCTTGTGCTGCTGGCTTCACCAGAAAATTACCTGCGTTGTTTTACACTCAGGGCTTATAGTCATTACTTCGAATAAGGCGATCCGCGTAGCAAAATGAAGATCTTAATTGTCGAAGATGATGACCGAATATCCATCCCATTGAAGGAGGAACTGCAACATCAAAATTATGTTGTCGATCTGGCTTTTGACGGGGCTCAAGGGCTGGAGATGGCTACACTTGGACTATACGACATCATCCTGCTCGATTTGATGTTGCCCAAAATCAATGGGCTTGCGCTGTGCAAGCAGCTCCGAGACAATGGCAACTCGGCTGCAATTTTGATGCTGACCGTTCGTAATGACAAGCAAGACAAGGTTGTTGGCTTGAATTGCGGAGCTGATGATTACCTTACAAAGCCGTTTGACCTTGATGAGTTATCGGCAAGAATTCGTGCTCTATCGCGAAGATTCATAAGCCAACGGCAGTCACTCATTGCCTGTGGGCCGTTGCAGATAGACACGACTTCTTGTGCAGTTACTTACCGCGAAAATGCGATAGAAGTGACCCCGACCGAGTATCGGTTACTCGTGCATTTCGCTCTGAATCCCGCAACTACCTTCAATGGCGAAGAGTTGCTCAACAAGCTCTGGTCGCAAGAATTCGTTGGTGGCAAAGAAACAATCAAGACCCACATTAAGACGCTGCGAAAGAAACTTGCCGCCGCTGGTATCGAAGAACCAGTGATAGAAACGGTTTATGGATTTGGATACAGGTTGACGAGCAATGCTTGAGAAGTGGCAAAAACGCTTGGTGTTCATCAACATCGCAGTGTTTCTCGGCGTGCTTGCGATCTTCTGCGCGGCTGTGTATTGCTTCGGATGTTCGGCCTTTGACGATCAGTTGCGAGATAAATTGCGCTCCATAGCCGATTCCGCTATCTCATCTATTGATTTCGATGACTACGGGCAGTCGCATAACGGCAAACCAGATCTCATAGTTTCGGTGCTTCCCAACGAAGCCTCGCCAGCTTTGAACAACATGCGAATCCAGTGGTTCGATACTTCCGGACGGCTCGACATTGAAAAAGGTCTCATGGCTCTTTCCGTTCCCTTTGAACGCCAGGAGACGTTCCAATGGCAATCAAACCCACCGGCTCTGGTCTTTACCAAGCCTGCAATTGCAAATGGAAAGCTTCTCGGCTATGTAAGGGTAGGCCATCCTCTTGCTGAAATCAAAAAGCAAAGGGCACTTTTGCTTCAATGCTTGGTATTCGGCGCTCTTGTGGCTGTCACCGCCAGTGGTATCGGTGTATTTTTGCTGATCCGCCAGTCGCTTAGACCGGTAGAAGAGAGTATCGAGCATTTGCAGCAGTTCTGCGCTGATGCCGCTCATGAACTGCTCACGCCTATAACTGCTATTCGCACAAACTCTAATGTGGCGTTGCGGCACCCAGACGGAATGAGAGAGAGCGACAAGGAGAAATTTGAAGCCATCGCAAGTGGTGCTTTGCAGGTGGAAAAATTAACCGGAGACCTCTTGATGCTTGCAAAAGCCGAGCAATTGGTAGAGAAATCACGCATCGATTCTGCTTTGACACCTCTTGATCTTGCTGAACATATTGAAGATGTCTTGGAACAGGTCACTCCAGGAGCGGAGAAGAAAAGCCTAAAACTCAAGAATGATGCTCAGGAGCACCTGTATGTCTTCATGGAAGGCGATGACCTGAACTGCGTTCTCAAAAACCTTTTGGACAATGCAATCAAGTACACCCCAGATGATGGCACCGTCTCGATTTGTGCATCACCGTCCAACGGCGGTATTCAAATCACCGTGACCGACTCTGGAATCGGTATAGAGAAAGAAGACCTGCCAAAAGTTTTCGACCGGTTCTGGCGAGCCGATCAAGCGCGCTCTTACCATTCAGGAGGAAATGGGCTTGGCTTACCAATCGTCAAAGCGATCATAGACAAATACGATGGAACAATAGCTGTCACAAGCGAACCCGGCAAACGAACGGAATTCAGAATCGACATCAAGGGTGGGAAAGCGTCATTCAATGGCAAGGGTAATTGACCCCATGCATAAATTGACGTGTCCACTAAAACCACAGACAAGCTGCTCAACACTCCGTCGAAAAGTGGCAGCGGGACTTCTTTTGGCTCTGATTTGTCCAGTATCTCAC
Organism: Candidatus Melainabacteria bacterium; assembly: GCA_012965515.1. Classification (GTDB taxonomy): domain Bacteria; phylum Cyanobacteriota; class Vampirovibrionia; order Obscuribacterales; family Obscuribacteraceae; genus QKMZ01. The sequence continues at coordinate 23,962 of DTSE01000342.1, forward strand.
CTGAACCAAGCCCATGCCGTGATCCAGCCACAACCGCAATCACAGCAGCCACAACCGCAGCAGTCCCAGGACCAGGGACCACAACAAGATAAAATTCTCCTGCGCTCTGGAGTGGTGACTGTACATCAAGTAATGAATGAGGGGCTAGCTAATAGCCCAAGGCTGGAACAGGCTCGCTCTCAAATTCCAGTGGCTAAAGCCGCTATTAAGCAAGCAACAGTGTTTCCGAATCCGGGATTCATGACTGACTTGCAGGTTAGGTTCACTTACAAGTATGGCGCAACCATTCAGTTTGAGGCCCCTTGGGTCATTCTTTTCAGGCTAATGGCTGCGCGCAAGCAGGTTGAACAAGCCGATCTGGAGCTGGCTCGCGTTCTTTGGAATTTTCGTGGTCAAGCTCGACGCGCTTATGCTGAGTTGATAATGGCTTCGGAACTGGCTGCTACTCAAGATGACCTTGTAGCGTTGACGAAACGGTTGCATTCCAATGCCCAACAGCGATTCGAAAATGGTGACGTACCAAAACTCGACGTGCACCGTGCAAAGCTCGCTGTGATTCAAGCCGAGTTGGATGCCGAACAAGCACACATCCTGGTGGAGCGCAGTCGTGAGCAATTGAACATCTTGATTGGACGGGCCACCGACTTACCAATGAACCTTCCGACGCTTCTGTCGGAGCAATCAACAAACGATGCTTCCGGTCTTTTACCAGATCTGACAAGAGAAATGCCGCCTCGCCAGAAGCTGGTCCAGGAAGCATATCAAAGTAGATACGAGCTGAAAGTCGCTAAACAAGCAGCTTCTGTAGCAAGAGCGCAACTGAAGGTAGCAAGAGCTGACAATTTCCCCCGAGGATTAGTCAATGCCGGTTTGATGGTCGAAGATGTCAGCGTTGAGGGCTCACTGCGTCGCAAAACACCGTATGTTCAAGCGCAAGTATTTTTTCCCGTCTTCGATCGCCAGCAAGGCAGGATTGCCAAATCTATCGCAGACATCAACCAATGGAATAAAGCGGAAATCAGCCAGCGAAATATCATAGATTCTGAAGTTGCCCTTGCTTACCGCCGCGTCGAGATGGCGCGCGCAAAAATTCGAAGATATTTACAGGAAGCTATACCTGCATCAGAGCAGCTCACTACCAGCGCCGACCTCGGCTACAAGCTAGGACACACCGACATCAACGCCGTGCTTGATGTTCAACAACGCAATATTCTTCTTCGCACTCAGTATCTACAGTCGGTGCTGGAGTACCAACTTGCGCTGAACGACCTTGAGCAGGCAGTAGGACACCCACTCTTATGACCATAATCAAATCCGAATCACCGCAATTCCGCAAATGCATCAAGCCTGTCGTGGTGCTTGGGCTCTGCCTTTCACTCTTGCAGGCGTGTACAAAAGAAGAAGCGGTAAAGCATGAGGAAGAAGCCGAAGCAGAAGTCGAACACCATGTATCTTTGCCAACCAAGCGCGTCTCGACAATGCCGGTGCAAAAACACCTAACCTTCCTAGGGAAGGTAACTGCTTTGCCGGATCATTCAGTCTCCGTGACGCCGAACATTGCAGGAAAGATAACCAGGGTTCTTGTTGTTCCAGGCCAAAAAGTCTCGAAAGGCGAGCTGATGGCGCTTCTGGATGATCGCCAATTGGTCGCTCAGCTTCAACAAACGACTGCACCTCAACGCACCGCGCTCAATCAGGTCGTTCAAGCAAAAATCGCTCTTGATCTAGCGCAAAAGAACTTGACGCGCTCTGAGGCTTTATTTGCCAAAGACATCGTGGCGGAAAAGGACGTGATTGCAGCACGCAGTCAAGTTGAACTCTGCAAAGCCCAAGTAGAAGCTGCCGAAGCAAGAGTAGCCGAAGCAAAGGTTGCTCCACTGAACGTAACTACACAACTGGCATGGACAAAGGTTGTAAGTCCAATTTCAGGTGTGATTGCCCAAAGATTCTTGAACGTCGGCGATATGACCGACCCGAGCAAACCTATTGCACACGTGGTCAATTTAAGTACAGTCATCATCGACGCCAATATGCCAGCCGATTCACCGGCTGACCCCAAAGTCGGACAAACCGCTTCCGTGACTACGGTGGCATTGCCTGGTATCAAGTACGGTGCCAAAATCACTGCTGTTAGTCCGGTTGTTGACCCGGCCAACAATACCGTCTCCATTCAACTTCTATGCCGCAACGAACACGGCCGACTCAAGGAAGGACAACAGGCCGTTGTCTCGATTGCCACAGTAGCAAGCAGGGCTGCTCTCATTCCTCAAACCGCATTGGTCCCAGGCGCAGACGATCCGGCAGAGCATTTCGTTTATGTTGTCCGCGGTGGCAAATTGAAGTTGACCAAAGTTACGGTCGGTGATGCCGAGGACGGCAAAGTTCCAGTGTTCGAAGGCTTGTCCGACGGCGACGAGGTGGTCACATCCGGCGCCTATGGCGTACCTGATGGAGCTATCCTGGACCGAGGAGAGCCTGCAAAATGATCACTCAGATACTTCAGTTCTTGCTGAAGCAAAGCCGGGCTCTCTATTTTCTTATCGTTCTCATTACTATTGCTGGTTTTCTGGCTTTTCAATCTCTTCCCAGTGACGTATATCCCGAGCTTGCCTTCCCGCGCATTGCCGTGATCGGTACTGTAGGCGATATAGCGCCCGATCGCGTGCTTCTAACCGTGACACGACCGCTTGAAGAAGCTGCTAGCCAAGCCTATCGCGTCAAATGGATTCGCTCAAAAACTATTCGCGGAGCAAGCGAGCTTTCGATTGAGTTTCAACCGAGCACTGACATGAATTTTGCCTGGCAGCAGGTACAAGCAAGAATCGCAGAGATCAGGGCTAATCTGCCTCCGTCTGCCTCTCTCATCGTAGAGCCCGTTACCCCTGCCATATTCCCTGTTCTCAATTACAACATCACGTCCGATACCGTACCTGAGTCAGAGCTGTACAACACGGTCCGATACGAGATAGAGCCTCGTTTACTCCAAGTTCCAGGAGTAGCAAGAGCAATAACACAGGCGGGAAAAATCCCGGAAGTAGCCGTTCAGGTTGACCCCGATAAACTGGCTGCCTACAAAATAAGTATTGTCGATGTGGCGGCAGCTCTAACAAGGACGAATCAGGTTGAGGTTCTTGGAAGAGTCGATGATCGATACAAGCAAAATTTGATTGTTGGTCCGGGCGAATCAATCAGACCGGAGCAACTGTACGACTTGGTTGTAGCGCGCTCAGGCAGCGAGCCGATTTACTTGAAAGACATCGCCAAAATCACAAATTCATTTCGCGATCCGCTCAGTGTCATCAGTGCAGATGGCAAAGAAGGCATTGTAGTCAACATCTTCAGGCAACCCAGCAGCAACGTCGTAGCTGTCTCAGATGGCGTAGCCGCAGAGATGGAGCGAATCAAAACAACACTGCCGGCGGGTGTAAAAATCAGCAAGGCTTACGACCAATCCAGGCTTGTCCGCCAAGCACTGCACTCTATCCTCAAAGAGATTGCCATCGGAATCATTTTCATCATTGCTATCTTGTTTGCTTTCTTGCGCTCATGGAAAAGCACTCTGGTAGCCGCTCTTACTATTCCTCTGTGTGCCGCCGCTGCCTTTGCCACGATGGCATTACTGCATCAAAGTTTGAACTTGATGTCGCTGGGCGGCTTGGCCATTGCCTTAGGATTAGTAATCGACGACGCGATTGTTATCGTCGAAAACATTCACCGGCAACTCCAAAAAGGTCTTACCTCAAGTCAGGCTGTGATTGCCGCTGTCAACGAGCTGGCCGGTCCCGTCACCAGTTCCACTGCCACGACACTTGTTGTCTTCCTTCCTTTAGGGTTCATTTCAGGCGTAGCCGGTCAATTCTTTACTGCCCTGACGATAACCCTTGCCAGTGCCGTCGCCTTTTCGCTATTCCTGGCCTTGTTCGTCGTGCCGATCTTTTGTGCGCAAGTGATGAAGCAGGAAACTCACGCGGCACGAAAAAACGAAGAGTCAAGCAAGCAGAAAGCCGCTTGGTACCGGCGAACTCTCAGAACTTCGCTTCGCCATCCTGTAGTCGCCGCTTTGTCCGCCATCTTGATTCTCTTTGCTTCTTGCTCGTTGTTTGGAAGAATCGGCACCGACTTTTTGCCGGAAATGGACGAAGGGAGCTACGTTTTAGATTACTTGATGCCTGCCGGAACTTCCTTACCTCAAACCGATCAGATTTGCCAACAGATTGAAAAAATACTCAGTGAAACTCCGGAGGTAATGGCATGGACACGTAGAACCGGGGCGGAGCTTGGATTGTTCGCCACGCAGCCGAACACCGGTGACATACTAGTGATTTTGCGACCGCACGATCAGCGCAAACGCTCAACTTCCGAGGTTATGGACGAGCAGCGCAGCAAGATCGCTGAACGGATTCCGCAAGTTGAAACCGAGTTTCATCCCATCCTCGCAGACCAACTCAATGATTTGGCAGGTGCAGGAAACCCGGTTGAGATACGCGTCTTTGGAGAAGACCGGGCCGCAATTCGATCTGTCGCTGAAACCATTGAGGCAAAATTGAAAAACGTTCATGGCTTAGTCGATCTTGCTTTGACCAGCCAGGACAGTGCTCCGCAGTTCGATATCAAAGTCGATCCGCTACGCGCCGGGCGGTTGCTTCTAACACCGCTCGATGTTACGGACCAAGTAAAAGCAGCTTTTCTGGGACAAGTCGCAACACAGATGCGGCAAGGAGACAAGTTTGTCGATGTTCGCGTTCGCCTTCCCGACAAGATTCGTTTCAATCCCTCCATGATTGGCCAACTACAGATACTCGGCAAAAACGGTGCCAATTTGCCTCTTGATGCGATCGCCACTATCTCGCAGATAAATGCAGAAGTTGAAATTCTACGCGAGCACCAACAGCGCTATGTCTCTGTTGAAGCCAGTATCGAAGGCCGGGACCTTGGTTCCACAATCCAGGAAGTGCATTCCGTTCTCAAACCAATCGCTCTTCCTCCTGGTGTGTCTGTCACTATCGGCGGCATCTATCTCAGCCAGCAAGAGAGCTTTCAACAGTTACTGCTTGTGTTGTTCCTTGCCACAGCGCTTGTTTATCTCATGATGATAATTCAGTTTCGTTCATTCCTGCAGCCGCTCTCAATACTTTTGGTTCTGCCGCTCGGCATGCTGGGCGTTGAGCTGGCTCTTATCGGAACAGGCACGCCATTGAACGTTTCCTCGTTCATGGGACTGATCCTGCTTGTCGGGCTTGTAGTAAAAAATGGAATTATTTTGTTGGAGTACGCTAATCGTTTGCAAGAGCAAGGTCTATCACGAGATGACGCCTTGGTAGAGGCCGGAATAATTAGACTGCGTCCAATATTGATGACGACTCTTTGTACACTGCTTGCACTCACGCCTTTATGGCTGGGTCATGGTGCCGGTTCGGAATTGCATCGGCCGCTTGCCATAACAGTTATAGGCGGACTGTCTCTTTCCACCCTGTTCACTCTTGTCTTTGTACCGCTTTTGTCTCGCGTTATGATGCGCAGGAAAATAGCATCTCATCCCGCAAAGCATTCTTCAGCCACGAGCAATGACTATGATCCCGAAGAGGATCATCAACGCGCCCAATGATTTCGAGACAGTCAAAACCACCAGTATGTCAAATGCTATGCCGAGTGTTGCAATAGAGATGCTGAATCGAAGTGGTTCACAATCTCAATTTTGTGCTCACTAATTTTCGAACACGGGATAGTCCTGAACTCGGGATAGTCACCACTATGCCGATATCGGAATAAAGGTGACTACTTCTCATGCGATTATGCTCGTGCATGGCTAATTGCAATTAGGCAACGTCCTCAGTGCAAATTCTGGTTCTATACTCGCAGCTTCCTTGAGCCTAAGCTTCTTTCCGTGCTCTCGGAGCATGCTTCTGAGTCTAACTGCCAGGGATTTTTGAGCATTGATAACGACAATTTTGAGCAAGGCTTGCTTGCGTTCTCTTCTTATCCAGGTGTCTGGAAGCTGGCTCTCATGCAGCCTGAGGAAGAAAAGCTACCGGTTAATCTGGTTCCGGCAGTTCGCGATGCTGTTAGTCCTGGAGAGATCATCAACTTTCCTTACCACCGTGCCGGGAAGCATGTTCAGCCGCTTAAGGTCGAGCCCTTGACCAATTGCCCACAAATAACTACCAGCGCTTATCCGCTGCAAACGAATCGTTCAGAGCCTAAGCCCTGTCAGTCTTGCAGTTTGTGTTTGCCTGGTTAGTCCTCTGTCTTCTGGCGTGCAGCCTAACTGGGCTGCACTTTTCGCCTTCTCAGTCTAAGGGGGATGCGCCACCCCGCGTCAAGCATCAGTACCAGGTGATTTGTCTTCCAGGCTCACTTATCGCTTGACGCGACGAGCCTCCCCCTTGCCCCGGTAAGTGGCGAAAAGCCGCACTGATAAAGGGAGACGAACAACATGAAAAAGAAAGTTTTGATAGCAATACCTGAGCGTCTGCTCGACCAAATAGATCTGCTTGCTGAGTTTCGATCACAGACAAGATCCGAGCTAATCCGCGAAGCATGCCGGATTCACCTGGAGAACAGTCAAGCATTTACCGCCCCGCGTCCGGCAATGTCTCTTTTGAGCTCCCCTCTCCTTATGGAGGAAGCTCTCGCCAACTAGACGATGACCTCTGTTGTAACCCCAGCCGGGATGAGCCTTCGCGCCATTCCGGCTTTTTCATCAGGAGATGATCATGAATACACGAGCACTCAAGAAACATCTAAAGTACAAGATTCCTCAGATAAAGTTGGCTATTCTGCGGGAGCCGTCAAGCGAGCCACTGCCTGCGATACGGACGCCATGCGACCTGGAGCAATACCTGGAGCCAATGAAACATCTATCAGAAGAACATTTCGTTGCTCTGCATCTTAACGCAAGAAATCAGGTGACCGGCTATCACGTTGTAAGTCATGGAACCGTCTCTGCAAGCCTCGTTCATCCAAGAGAGGTCTTTAAGGCTGCTATCTTGAATAACGCTTACTGTATTGTCGTTGCTCACAATCACCCGGCTGGATCGACCGACCCGAGCCCGGAAGACCTCGATACCACAAGGCAATTGCTGTCCGCCGGCAAGCTTCTTGGAATTGAGGTCCTTGATCACTTAATCGTCTCATATCGAGGCGTCACTAGCATCAGGGAGTCTCATCCTCACCTGTTTTGATGGCGGTCCGGGGCAGGAGCGGCTGAATACCTCGGCTGCTTCTGCCCTTTGAAGGAGACTGGGGTGACTACTCCTGACTCTATCTTGCTTCTATTTGTGCTCTTTCGATTGCCCTTTTGCTGGTTGCATCATCACCTGGTTGTGTCTGGTACCGCGCAGGGAAAGCCGGTTCCCGATTGTCTTGTTCCCCTGCTTTCCTACTTCCTTGGTTGCGATATTTGGAAGTCCGCCCGTGGTTGACTTCTTGTTATTGCAGTTTGCATCACGCTTCTGGGGTGTTTCCGCAATCTACATCTTATTGGTCTTATCCTTTTTTGCTACTTTCCGCTTTTGTGGGCTGAGCTCTAGTTCTCTTGTGCTGTCAGCGAAGCCCGCCGTTGGTACTTGTCCTTGAGCCCTCGTTTGTCTTTTGTCTTGTTTCTTGTGAGGCACCCCCGTGCTTTTTTAACGGCGCCGATACTGGCACAACTTTTCGGGGGCGCAAGGATTCCCCTACGGGCGCATTCGCGTCCTTGCACCACCGAAAAGCGCTAGCGCGGTCTAGCGACTTGTGCAGGACTTGGGGCACCTGAAACGCACTGGAGGTGCCTATCATGAACAATCAATTGACCATCATCGGCAGAGTCGGACAAGATCCCCGCGCTGTAAGCTTCGCTGACACCGGCAACAAAGTTGTTAAGTTCAGCCTCGGAGTTACTGAATACAGCAGCAAAAAGGAGGAAGAGAAGACTCTCTGGATCGATGTAGATTGCTGGAATGGTCTTGGTGAGCGCGTGATGCAAACCGTAACCAAAGGACGCGAAGTCCTCCTTACCGGGCGGCTTGCCATCAATGTCTTCACCAAGGAAGTTGACGGAAAGACAGTGGAAGTACACAAGCCCATCTTAAAGCTGACCAGCTTCCACCTCTGTGGCCCTAAGCCTGTTGAAAAGGCAGAAGATGCCACCAGCGAAACAAAGAAGGCTGCTCGCAAGAGTGCCTAACTTCAATAAGACAGAGGCAGGAGTAAAAGCTCTTGTCTCTGTCTTTTCTCTTTTTCTTTCTATCTTTTGGTCTCTTTCTTTTCCCGTCGCCATTGCCTATCTTTGCTGAAAGGGCACTTGCCCCGAAGCTCAACTTGCCGCGCTGCTGCACTTTTGGCAGACTGCCCTTGCTTTCCTGCCTGGCGCAAAGCCTACCGCTTGCACCCACCGTCAACCTCACCTGGGCAGGAGTTTGACCTGGCTCAAGTTGACGGCGGGACCCCTGCTGCGCGGTATTCAGGCAGTGCTGCAGGAGCTGGCGGGCAGCACGACTGGGGGAACGGGGCTCGGGTTGGTTTTTGTGGGCAGGATGGCGCGCTTCGCGCGTGGCCACCCACCCGCCGCCCAGCTGCAAGAAAAAGTACTTGGGTCGCTTAGGTCTGGTCGGTCTTTTGCTGGCCGGCTTCCTGCTCGGCTTTCTCGTTTTCTTCCTGGCGCTCTTTCTGAAAAGTGGCTACGTCTTCGGCAGCTTTGTCGGCAATTTGTTTTTCATCGTCGTACACCTTGCTGCGGTGTGCGACGCGCAAAACCAGCACTGTCACTTCGCCTTTGTCGATGTGGCAGATTACCCGCATGTCGCGCACGCGGTAACGCCACAAGGTCGCAAGCTTTCCTGAGAGACCTTTTCCGGCCGTCGTCGGATCGTCCAGGACGGCTATCTTTTTGTCTAAATAGTCGAGTATTTCCCTGGCGGCGCCTTTGTCGAGTTTCTTTAGCTCTTTGAGGGCGGTGTCGGAATACTTAATCGTCCAGGCCAAGCTCTTTTCTCACTGCTTCGCTGCTGTGGACTGCTTCTTTGCCTGCACGGATGCGTTCCAGGACAGACTCTGCCAGGTAGCAGTCTTCAATATCGTCGATGCTGCCTTCTACCATCTGCTTGATGTAGAAGCTCTTGGACCGCCCGGTTTCTCTGGCAAGCCTGTCAAGACGTTCTTCGATTTCTGGTGAAAAGCGTACTGAGGTGCTCATATCCTTGTCCTGTCTTACATGTCTTGAGTGTATTACAAGTATGACAAGGGTGGCAAGGGGATTTGTTCCGTCTTGCAGCCTGGCATCAGGGACGGTTGCAAATTGAGTGAAACTCGCTAAGATAGCAATGTATCCCCCTGGCGCAAGCTGGGGGTTTTATAGTTTCAGCGCTTTTCCTTTCTCTGCCGGCTCTGGTCGCCATTAATTAGGGGAACTGCACAGCTTGTTAACCGTCAAATGGTTAACGGGTGGCAATTTCCGCCCGTTTGTGGTACAAAGAAAGTGTCGTAAGACTTGATCGCCTGTGTTGCGGTATAGCGATACCCTCAGGGACCCTAGGATGAACTGTTGAGAGGGCGATCTAAGCAGACAACTATTCAGAAGGCGGGGTTTCGGCTCCGCTTTTTGCTTTATTCAAGGTCTATGAAGTCCTCCAGGCTGATCTGATGCTGAACTAAGTCATATGGGCTGCTTAGATGAATTTCCAGTCCAGCAAGGCTATCTAGAAACATCTTACGAACGGTCCCGGCGTAGAAATCCGCCAATTGCAGGCCGCATACGCTATGAGCGGGCTTGAGTTCGTAGCTTACCGATCTGAACTGCTTATTGCGCCTGGAGAACAGCTCGGTTGCCTTGTTGACCTCGCTTAGAAATGACTTTTCATAAGTTTCCCACCCACCCTGCTGGGCGATTATCACGTTCATTTCGCCCGTGGTCATCTCTAGTGCTTTGTACAGCAGCAGTTGAACCATTTTTGTGTAGCGTGCAAAGCTGATGCCATGACCTTCTTCGTTCGTGGTGTGCCAGTGCGAATTGATTACAGCCGAAATTTTTTCACTAGCTAGATGCGTTGCTACCTTGTTTTGGATGTGACTAGGCATGTCGGTGAAGTGAAGCTTCTTCGCCGCTAATGTCTTCGAATTGTTTGCTAGAGCCGGGTAAAGCTCCTTGAGTACTTTATGATGCGCTCGGTCCGCCGTGCGCCGGCCTTCGAAGAGCACCAGGCTGACTGTCATAACCTGGTGTTCCGACAAGGTGCCGGACTCATCGATGTAGGCGTAATGCGGCATTCTTCCTCTATTTCACGAATTGCTCAAAGTGAGCGATTAGGTCGGATATCTGCTTCACCTCGGCACGAATGTCTTCATAGGCTTCGGTGTTTTCTGGGTCTTCCTCCCAGCATCTTTCTCCGTCAGCCCCTTTTTGCTCCTCCGCTTCCTTGAGGACCTTCAACAGAGAACCCATCTGATAGAAGCCTAGTGGAATCTGGAACAGGGCGTTGGACTTTGGTTTTAGGGCCCCTTCTCGAATGGCATCGTTGATATGTCGCGAGACCTCACCGGAATCAAGACCGCTAATCCATTCGGCGACATCAGCGGCCGCGTAAAACGTCACGCTTTTCTTTGCAGCCATTTCTGAACCCTCTCTAAGTGCTTCTAATTTATCCTAACATATTCTCGTAGAATTGCGTGTATTTTAATAGAACATTGGCGGCTGGGTCTGTCCCTCTTACGCTCACTTGGTTTGAGAGCGAAAATAGATCTATGGAACTTCTATGGTCGCTAGGTCTGATTGTCTTTCTATTGGTCGCCCTCAACCACATGGCGGGCGGGCGTGCCTCTAATGTGCTGCGTCCTGTTAGCAATATTGCCTCTGGGCTAGTGTCGTTTGCCTTCCGGCTTTGTATGTCCGCGCTTGGCGGTGTGGCTCGTTTACTTGGTGGCTCGGTGAAGCTACCGGGACCGCCTAAGGTGCGCGATGACAAACAATCGCCAGGACCGACGCCGCCACGATGGGATGAGTGACCGGATGCCGCTGGCGCGGAAGAGGCACTGACGCGCAACCTTAAACGGAGCGACTGAGAAGGAGCGGAGCCCTTACCGTAAGGGAGGCACGACCGTTCGGTAAGGCAAGATACAATGCGCAGGCACGCGCTTGTTAAAAGCACGCCTGCGCTGAAGTAAGGCGGCGGCACAGGTCTAGGGTTAACCCAATGGTTGGCGGCACAGGTCGTATATTATATTGATAGTAGGACTTGAGGTAGCGGCACATGCCAGGTGACACAAAAAAGCGAGTTTACAACCCCAAGGTCGAAACCCGGCTCAGTCGAGCCGACGTTAACCGCCTGGACGAGGCCGCTAGGCTCGCCGGTCAGACCCGCTCTGATTTCATCCGGCAAGGGCTCCTTTGGTATCTGGACAACCTGGAGAACCTGAAGGAAGGCGAGCGCGAGGCAAAAACCGCCCAGGCTATTCGATATGCCAGCGAGCTGATCGTGAAGGCAATCCTTAGTGCCACGGACCGAATCTGCGGCATGCTGGCCCGGCAAGGAGCGGAAGTCGGCACCCTTTATGAATTGACCTGGCGAGCCTGCGGCACGCCTGAGGCCAAAGAGCAGTTCACTGCCGCCGTCAACACCGCCAAGCAGAGGCAAAGGAACCGGCTCGATGCCGACGAAAAGGCCGTAGCTGAACGTACCAAGAAGGTTGTCACCTCGTGATAGTCGTCAAGCACCAGTATTTTTCCAAGCGCGACCGGCAGAGCCGAAAAGGGGCAACCGGTGGGAAAGGCGCGAAAGTGGTGGCGATGGAGCGGGCGCTGGCTCACATCAAGTACATCCAGCATCGCCCAGGTGAAGATCGCGGCGACGGTGGGCGCGAGTTATTCAACGACCAGGAAGACAGCCTCGACGGCAAGAAAGTCCGAAAGGCCATCCGGGAGCAGGAAGACAACAAGGTCGTAGCCCACAAATTGACGCTTGCGCCGGAGATAAATCCGGAGGACAAGAAGGCTTTCACCCGCGAGATCATGAAGCGGCTCGGCTCCGAAAAGGGGCTAGACCTTGACTGGGTGGCGACCGCGCACAATAACACGAGCCATCATCACATCCATGTTGTCGTTCTGGGCAAGGACAAGAACGGCAAAGACGTGCGCTTTGACAAAGATGACTACAACCGAATCAAAGAATACGGCGACCGTTACCTTGAGCGCCATCACCCTTTTGAGCTTGAGAAAGCAAGGCAGGAGCGCGAACGCAAAGAGCGCGACCGGATAGAAGCCCGGCAGAAGGAGCGCGAGGCTGCCCGTGCCGAGCGCATCCGCGAGGGGCTCGAATTGCCCTGGCTGCACAAGAAAGTTATCCGGGAGGTGTTGGAGCCTTATGACACCTGGAAAGTAGAGCAGCAAGAGAAGGAAAGGGCAGCTCTTGCCGGTAAGGACAAATCGAGCGACAAAGAGCTTGAGAAGCCTTACTTCCAGGATACAATCGAGGCGGCAGGAAAAGAATGGAGCCGAGAAAATTCTCTATCTGAGCTGCAAGACCTGAACCAGTATCTCTGGGACCATCCCGACGAGCGCATAGACATCAAGGAATACAAGAAACTTGTCCGCTGGATGAAGGATAAGGAGCGCATACAGCAGCGTGAGGGGCGCGACGGCGCGCCGGACCAGGCTAAGGACGAGCCAGAGAAGGACGAAGTAAACGTCCGGGGTGACAGCAAAGACAAGCCCAAAGACAGCTTCGACTGGAAGGGCGAAAAGTACAGCAAAGGCGACTCTTATGAGCGCTTGACTGGGCTTGCCAGCGAGTTGCGCAACAACAAAAAGGAGCGCCTGCCTGTCGAAGATTACCAGCGGCTGCGCGGCTGGATAGAGAACCGTGACCGCGAGCGTTTCTCCGGTGTGCTCGAAAAGGAGCTACAGCACCAAATTAAGGCGGAAGGACAGCGAGGCGCAGATGCCGTTCAGCATGGCACTCGATATGTCGATCCTGTGCAGGCGCAAGTGATGCGCAACCCGGTTATTGGAGTGTTCCTTACTGGGGCGAATCTCGCCAACACGGTAGTGAGCTGGATTGACTTGCGAGACAATCGCGACAGGCTTAAAGAAGCTGGAGACGCTCTTGAAGACGCCAAAGCCGAGAAGCATGATGATTACCTCAAGCACGAAAAGCCCGAGGACCGAGACCGGGACAAGGAAGTAATCGACAAGCTCGATCAGTCCATTGAGGACAACAAGGAAGCCCGCAGGAAGCGCGCCGATGAGAAAAAGCGCCAGGACGAGGAACGAGAGAAGAAGCATGATCCGTTCCGCTTTGACCCGTGGGGGCAATACTGATGCCGACTCAAATATCAGATTCAGGTATTGTCGAAACGACAGCAAAAGAGTTTCCGGTGCTTGCCGTGAACGTCCTGGAGCGGCTTGGCTATCACGTATCGCGTGCAAGCAAGCAGCTTGATCAGATACTTGCTAACGAGCGTGTAGAAGAGCAAGTCGGGCGTGACTGGTGGCGGCACGAGTACCGGGTGGTTTTGCGCTGGCGCAAGACCACAGATGGCAAAGGCGTGCTTGTCTCAGTTGACCTGTCTGAGCACAAAGGTGGCGGCTCCATCAGCGACTGCCAGAGGCGCTGCGACAAGATTTTGCTGGAGTTGCAGTATGACGCCGAGCGAGCTCGCGAAGCTAAAGAAGACAAAGAGGTCAATGTTTCATACGGTGCCGCCCGCTGGGGAACCGAGCAGGAGCTTAAATCGGCTGGCTATTTCCAGAAGAAGCCGGACCCGAAAAGGCTGATTGTAGGCAAGGCGCAGACCGGCGATTACCTGCAAGTGCCGGAGATGATGACTTATGCCCATGCTCTTGTCTGTGGGCGCACCGGTGTCGGGAAGTCACGTGGGTTCTTTATTCCGCAGCTCGTAGAACGCACCGGCACCAACATGATAGTGACTGAAGCAACGCCGGGATATGAAGCTGGTGAACTTTATAAGCTGACTTCCGGCTGGCGGAAACTGGCTGGTCATCAGGTCTATTGCTTCAATCCTTCCGATATGACTTCGCACAGAATAAATCCTATTGATCCAATCAGGAACGCGCCGCAAGAGATGAAAGCAGCTCTGGCTGAGAAGTTAGCGGACCTAGTGATAATGAACGGCGAGAGCGCCGAGACCAGATCCGATCAAACATGGAATCGATCTGAGAAGTTATTGCTCATTCCCTTGCTTTTGCATGCTGCCGCCAGCGAGCCAAAGTTCGGGCACTTCGGAGCATTGCGTTGGCTTCTATTGCAAGGACCAGACCGGCTGGCAAAAGTTCTCTATCGCAGTCCGTCAGATGTGGCGCAGATGGAGTTCGAAGGCTGGATGCGGCTTTCCGGCGAAACAAATTTTAAGTACGGAGTGTTTTCCGGTCTCATTACGAAGCTCAATCCGTGGATGACTGACCAGATGGTGGCGCTTACTGAGACAACAGACATTGACCTGGAGGCTCTTAAACACCAGCTTTTCACTTTCTACCTGGCGGTCCCAAGTCGTTCGCGCGACAGCAAGTTGATTGGATCTTTGATGGTCAATTTCTTGCTCGATCATATCCTCGAAATACGCGAGGACATGAAATATCCGGTCGCCATGCTGCTTGACGAGTTCACCAACTTCGGAAAGATCTCTGGTATTGCTGACACTTTGTCTATCATCCGCAAAAACAAAATAGGGCTCGTGCTCGGTTTTCAGAATTACTTCCAGCTCGAGCAGGTCTACAGTCGCAGGGAAGCCCAAATCATCCTGGATATGCCAGCTACTCAGGTTTATTTCAAACAAAAGAACTACCGTGAAGCAAAGGAATTGAGCGACGCCCTGGGGCGCACGACGATAGAAGAGACGACAGTGACAGACAGCGGCAGAGTGCAGGAATTCGTCCAGGGGCGGGCGCTAGCGACCCCGGAGGAGTTGATAAACCTCAAAAACGAGGTCATTGTATTCACTCCAGACACCTGGCCGTTGAAGCTGGCGCTAACTTCTCCTGTCGCTTACGAGCAGGCTCTTGCGTATCCGCCACCTGAGCGAGAGCGGCATGAAGTGAGCGAGTTTGTGCGCACAAGGGGGCGCAGCGCACGGCAGCAGCAGCAAAATCCGCCAGCGGATAGGCCGCCGCCGGCAGAGAAGAAACCTCGCCCTAATAAAGCGAAAGATGCTGGTAGAAACGAGCGAGAACGCGGCACCCCAAAGGTAGACAAGCCGGTAAAAGAGGACGACCTGAAAAGAAAGCTCCCGCCCAAAGACAAAGATGACGATATTGCTCCAGATGCAGGTGATGTATGGCGGCTGTAGGAATAGGACTAGGAGTATTCATTTTCTTGCTGGTGAGTGCTTACACCAGCGAGTACATAACCAAGCCTGACAATACCGCAGGCTGTCTGCCCGGTCTTATAGCCGCTGTCTGGGCGGCGTGGCCATTCTTCCATCATGCAGGAGTCTCTCGCTATAACTTCCTGCATCCCT
>DTSE01000342.1:39443-59731 GCA_012965515.1 Candidatus Melainabacteria bacterium
AGCTCAAATTAGAGACATCATCTCCGATGTCAGCTACAACTTTGGTGACAAGTGGCATGTATCAACTGCCGACGTAAACCAGCGCCGTATCCTGGCTTCGCTTCGTTTCACCGACGAAGAAACGAAGATTGAAGGCACAAACCTCCAGAACATCCATACTCGCAAGGAGCGTGTACAGCGGCTTCTGGAAATGGAAGTGCAATTCAAGGACACTGGAAACGACTCTACTATTGTGCAATTTGACTTTCATCCGCGCGTCGAAGGAGCGCAGTGGCACGCCTGTGACCACATTGTGAGCGGTTTGGTTAACAGGGTTGAGTCGGCGCTTGGCCCCGGCACCGACCGCGGACAGCCTGCCGATACGAAAATTCCCGCGCCGCCCTGGTGGCTTGTAGGGCTAGGCGCGCTTGGCGTTCTATCGCTTGGTTCTAGCATCATGACGGCGGTGTTCAAATGAACGAATTGCACAAAGCATACGCCGTCCTTGGCTTAGACCCTGGCTCCTCGATGGATTCGATCATGCGCAGGTACAAGAGATTGATCATGGTCTGGCATCCTGACCGCGCACCAAGCCCAGAGCACAAGGAGTTTGCAGAGGAAGAGCTCAAGAAGATCAACAACGCCAAAGATCTTCTAACGAAGCACTTTGGGGTAAACGGCGGCCACAAAGCTACCGGCTGCGACTGCCAGCCAGGCGCTGGAGCTGCCGCCGGTGCCGGATCTAAAAGTTCGTCAAGTGGTAGCGGCGGTCCTGGTCCTAACTATCACCGGAGCAAAACAGCCGATGATAAATACCAGGAGGAGCAAGCAGCTAAGAAGAGGGACGCGGAACGCAGAGCACGAGAGGAGGCAGAAGCCAACGCTAAGCGTCAACAAGAGCAGTACAAGCAGCAGACCTCACAGCAAAGCATGCAAACCGCCATGCAGCAGCAGGCAGCTCTGCGAGACGAAAAGCTCAGATGGCAAATTTCAATCGGACTTGTCATCGCTTTTGTTGCGCTAGAAATCTTCGGAACAATGGCTATCGGAGCCAAGACCTGGTGGAAGGACATGACCTGGAAGTGGCAGAATCAGCAGTCTTCCAGTAAGCCGCCAGATACTCCAGAGACCAGCATAGACACTAACACCAGCACCAATACAGGAACTTCAAATACTTATATTCCACCGTATTACCAAACTCCTGGTGGCAATCAAGAGACCTGGCAAAGAGAACAAGCTCAGCGTGAACAAGAGCAGAAGGACCGCGACCAGAAGCAGTATGACCAAGATGTTTATTTCGCCAAGCTTGAAATCGACAAGTACGAGAAGGTAATCGAGCATTGCAACAGCGAGCTAACCAAGCTCGAAATGCAGATCGCCGACCCGAACGTGAGCGAGTACGAGAAGAATAGGCTACGCGATATGCGGGACTTCCGACAAAAGAATCTGGCTGAAGGTCAGGATGGGCTCAAGTATGCGCGGGAAAAGCTGGCGAAACTTACTGGAGAGGTGCCCGCTCAGATAGCACCTTCGGTGGTGTCACCAATTACCGGAAGTGGTCAAGGTGCTCCACTGATTCCCAGCGGCTCATCACCTTTTGCACCACCTGCTGACCCGAACAGTATATTGGTGAATCCATCTACAAACCAGTTGCCATTCAGGCGAAAATTTGGGCTAGAAGGGTTGTCTAGTCCCTCTACGTCTCCGTCTACAACCACGCCCAGCTTCTCCGAAATGATGAAAAACTATCCGGGAACGTCAACAATAACTCCGGCAACAAAGTCTTTGTTTGATAAAAAGGACGGGCTGGGCTCGCTCTCCGCGCCATCTTCTGGCACGTCGAGTCTTTCTGAATTGATGAAAAAGGATAAGCTAGATCGGCAGGCTGCACCTTTGCCGTCTACTGGTGACCATTGATTCTAGCTGTTGCTACTTGACCGACGGTAAGGATCCTGGACAAAACCCTTATGGCTTCTTGAAAACGATTTGTGAGACAAGCTCTGTGAGTTTTATGAGGAGCAGCTTCTCTTGGCAGGACAGGGTGTCTTCTGAAAGTGGCATGCTCTGTCAACCCTGTGCAAATCATACTGTCTTAAGGGCCGGAATGTCGTCGAATAGGGTGATGTTCAGTGCCGGATCAAGAGATGTATCTGGCTTCCCTTTCTTGAGTTTGTAGTGCCCGAATCGATTGATGTACTCAGTCTGGTAAGGACTGAGGCAGGCGACCACGCTTGGGTCAATGTAGAGCCCGTCATCTGCCATGGCTTGCAAGGCATCGCTCATAGTGACCAAAGTGTGCAGTATAACCAGGTTTGCAACCAGGTGATTATATTTGATGATTTTTCGTTGCTCGTCTCTGACATTTTCAGCGATCACTCCCTTTCCGCCAAATAGCAGGAAGTCGGCAAACTGGTTGAATCGCTCGCTCTTGTTTGTGGCCACAGAGATCATGCGCCGGACAGAGATATCAGAAATGTATTCAAGCAAGAACTTTGTTCTGATGACATTGCCAAGTTCTCTAAAAGCGAAGTAGAGCTTGTTTTTCCGGCTGTATGTGTTTAGTCGTCTAAGGATTGCTGAAGGAGTGATTTTGCCGGCCTTGACTGATAGGGCGACCCTTAGCATGTCTGGCAGCATAGTCTCTATCAACTTCCAGTCAATTTCTTCCGCTGCAAAAAGGGAGTCTAAATGCTCATAGTGATGGTCTGAGCTCGGGCGGTAAAACTTCAGGTCCTTCCAATTCCTGATTCTTGGCATTAGCTTAATACCAAGCAAGTGCGCCAGACCAAATATAGGAGCGCTTTGCCCCTGGGTATCGGAATGAATGGTATCAGGCTGAACTTCAGAATTGTTCTCGGTCACGAAGTCCAAAATGTAGTGGCCTTCCCAAGCACCGCAGGTAGTGAATCGAGAGAACAGCGCAATGTAGCTGTCCGCTACAAGATAATAGCCAATGCCACCGTACCCGCCATATCGGATGTGATATTCCGACATCAGGTTCTGAGGGTAAAGGTCCCATTTTGTACCATCTGCTGAACCTGTCTTACCGAGTCCCCATAGCTTTTGTAGCGGGAAATCTTTGTAGGCGTTGATAGTGGACACGATGGCTTCATCCAGTTTTTGCTCCGTCACGTGCCTCTGGTTGATGAAAGAAATTTGCCGCCTGTCGACAAGGCTAATAGAGCGGGCCGTCTGGGTTGGTCCAAGGTTGCAGCCATAGCAAAATGTAGTAATAACGTAGCGTTCTTGGGGATTCTCAATTTTAGCATCCAGTCCTGATATAGGTCCGAAATGTTTTGTCCAGTTCAGCCATTGCTCGGTTCGCCACAGCACGTTAAGAACATCATTGTGCTTCATGTACTGCTTCAAAGATTCTTCAAATGACTGAAGCCCTGAAGGAGTCGGAGTTGCGGCAAGACGCTTCAAAACCGGCTCACCTTTTTCAATACTGAGATATTCATTCGACGGAAACCCTTCATCAGCCTTTTCTGCGGCTGTTTGAAGCTGTTGCTGTAGTGTTGCCACGAACAGCTTGGGCTCCGTCTGGATGCCGGACTGTTCACCGTATAGCGCTAGATCTCTCTTAAACTCTTCCCAGGAGATGAGTTGGTCTCTGTAGTCGCGGTACTTATCTCCCCTGGGGATACAGAGATCCCCAGACTTCAACTCATTCATAACTTCAGTGAAGATACAGAGTTCAAGGTTTCTCCTATGCACTTTATCAAACAGGGCGGCCGGATTTTTGTTGCCTGTGACCAGAGGCATCCACTTGTCAGAGATAGAAGACAAATCAAGTTCGCGTGGCACAGTGAGCCACTCTGAGCGACTGTTCCTGTGATGCAGAATAAACTTAATGGCTAACAGAAGATTCTGGTCTTGATTTGTGGAAACCAGCTCGACACTCTCCAAGAAACTCATCAATACCGGCCTCTGGCCTTTATAAAAGCCTGGTAGCAATGGCAAATGGTTGTTGCCGGCAAGAGTTTCGTGCTTCTCACAACGCTCGATAATTTCATCCACTCTATCGCCAAAAACTAGAGTAATTGCGGCTAAGCGGTCCAACTCTGTGCCATCACTTTTATATGCCACCGAAACTGAGTGGAGTGTTTTGACCAACTCATCCGTTTCGGCAGCCTTCTCCTCTCGATAGAGCCGGAGCGCTTCTTTGGCCTTGGCGTGCATTCTCTGGACAAGTCGAATAAACATATCAGCGACGTCATCATAGGCCCGGCCGACCTGAACCAGCACGAGTGCAGCCGCCAGGGTCAGCCTCTTCGGCTCGGCAAAGTCTCGCATAGAAGCAACATCCAAAGAGCGGGCTTCAGCGGCAAACTGATTGACTTTCACATCAGCTATTTTGCCAAATGCTTCACTCCGGAGATCATGCTCCAGTAGTACGTTCAAATGTTTCAAGAAGTCCTGTAAATTGCGAACTGTTGGCTTATTGGGCTCCTTCTTCAGGTTGTCCCAGGCCGACTTTGATTGTTTACCCGGAGAAGCGAAAAGCACCCTGAGCCCGTCTTTTGTCTCAGCCGTAAGCGCAGAATAGACTTGTTGGTGATAATCGGTGTTAACGCGAGATCTGGCTGCCCGTGCTATTTTTACTAGCGTAGTGTAGCCTGGCAATTCATACCGCTGTCGAATGAGCTCCTCGATAGCAACGTTGATGATATCAACCAGATCGTCCCTGGTTGCTGAGGCTTCCAGGCAGGCCGCAACCGCTACCTGTCTTGCTTTCTTATCGAAGGTGCTAACGCATAAATACTCCCGCACCAAGGAATGATGGACCCATTTATGGTTGCTGCCATCATAGCTGGAAAGGGCGGCAGAAGGCTCTTCTACGTCCACCCATTGCGCAATGTGCTCTATAATAGCCGCTGGTATTTCGTCGTGAGATGGAAAATGTCCAAGTCGCTGAAACACCTTAAGCCAGACGAGCAGCCGCAACGTTTGCATGTCCGAAGAGGTGCGTTGCCAGGCAAAGTTCCGCTCTTCATCGGTAGGAGAGAAATTCCGCTCAAGGTCTTTCTGGCTGGGCCGGACTTTTAGGCGCGGATATGCCGTGTCGCTAATATTTGGCATTCAGTTCTCACAAACGAACGTTTTCAATAACCCGGGGACACCTTCGGGATACCTGCCATAAATGGGACTTCTTGAATTCTCACAAACCATTCTTGAAACATACCGAATACTATTGCATAATCAAGAAGAGTTTTGAGAATTTCTGAGAACAAAAAAATGCTGATCGGTTATGCCCGGGTTTCAACCGAAGAGCAAAACTTGCAACTGCAAATTGACGCATTGAATAACGCTCAGTGCGAGAGAATTTTCACGGATAAAGCCACCGGTTCGAACCTGAACAGACCCGGTCTAACTGACGCTCTGTCCCATTTGCGGGCCGGAGACACTTTGGTTGTCTGGAAATTGGACCGCCTGGGCCGAACCGTCAAAGGACTGGTGGACTTTGTCACCAAACTAGAGGCTCAAGAGGTCAATTTCTGTAGCATCACCGACAAAATCGATACCAGCACCACAGCTGGTCGCTTCTTCTTCCACATCATGGCCAGCCTTTCTCAAATGGAACGAGAACTCACACTTGAGCGAACCAAAGCCGGGCTTGCAGCCGCAAGAGCTGTCGGTCGTGTCGGTGGGCGACAGCGGCGAATGACTGATAGCAAGATAGAGGCAGCAAAGAAACTCCTTAGCAGCGGCAAGACTCCCAGGGATGTCGCAAAAACTCTGGAAGTGTCGATTCCAACTCTCTATCGTTGGATTCCTGAAGCAGCCTCAATTTCAATCAATGAAGGATCGTAATTCCAGGTGTTCATGCAGCTTTAGATGGTAGACAAGCGACTGGTGGCGGCGAAGTCAGCGCAGAATCTTGTCTGTGCGCGGTTGACAAGAAGCCATAAGGGTTTTGTCCAGGATCCTTACCGTCGGTCTACTTCCGGCGGGCACGGGCGGCGAGTAGGCAACGAGACGCAACCCACGGGACCGCGCAGCGCCGTTACGTAGTAAGGCAGGATAAAGGCTGTGCCCTAGAAAGTGATATAATGAAACAGAGTCATCAATTACGGATGCCCTGAACTAAAGTAACTCGAAAAAGTATGCCCTAAAGTACCAAGATAGTCGAATATTCGACTATCTTGCAAGCCTGCATGCAAATGGTGAAATTCAATGCCGAAGAAGCAGACAGACCCAATCCGGACCCGGTTAGCTGTCGAAGACCGCTACAAGTTCGAACAAATTTGCCGCGCCGAAGGGAAAACAGAAACCGAATTGGCGCGTAAGGCCCTGCTGCAATTCATCGACAGCTATGACAAGAAAGCTGAGGACAACGCCCGCGACAGGCTGGCAGACATACTTGAGGCAATGCAGCTTGACCGGAAAAAGGACACCGAACGTCTGGCAAAACTGGCAGCCAGGACGCTAATTGACGTAGGGACAATACAGCAAGTCTTCTACAAAAGAGCGTCGGAGAAAGACAGGGACGACCTTTGGGACGAAGCAAGACGAAACGCCCTGGAGCGGTTGAGAAAAAAACGAAAGGGCGGCGACCCTGAAGCTACGGAGATAGTAAGCGATGCGGTCGGTAGCTAAGCATAGCTACATCAAGGGCGCGAGCGGCAGGGCCAGGGCAAAAGCGCACGTCAATTACATTCAATACAGGCACGGACCCGACCGAGACGAAAAGCCCCGAGAGTTTTTCAGCCCGGATAGAGAAGGCATCCAGGGGCGGGAAGTTAAGCAAGACATTGATAACAGCGAGCGCTCCAAGGTAGTGGCCCACAAGCTCATCTTGTCGCCAGGGCTTCAAAACGTCGATATGCAGAAGTACACGCGCGATGTCTTAAAAGATGTCGGCAGAGAAAAAGGCTTAGACCTCGACTGGCGGGCTGTAGTTCACAGGAATACAGACCATGACCATGCACATGTGATCGTCTACGGCAAAGACAAGAACGGCAGAGAAGTGCTGTTTGATCGCGACGATTACAAGAACATGCGCGAAGCAGGTGACCGCTACTTAGAGCGGCATCACTTCCTAGAGCGGTATTTGCCCAGGGACATGGACCGGCAAATAGAGCAGGGATACCAGCGAGATCGCGGAGACAACGTCTTTGAGGCATTAATCAAAGACTTGAATCCGGAGCGCGAACGCGAAGCAACAGACAGGAAGCCGTATGAGCCGAAGGCTTGGGAGAAAGACAAAGCCGTTGAGTATTTGCCTGATGCTGAAAAATTCGAAAGGGGCGGCATAACCTATAGCAAATATTCAAATCTGGAAGACCTCAAGGAAGTAGCCGAAAAGCTCAAAGGCGCAGAGGTTGAACGTTTGCCCGACGAGCATTACCAGAAGCTCGGGCAATGGATCTGGACAAAAGAAAATCATGGAGATGACCACTACGAGCGCAAAGCGCGCGCAAAGTGGGACAAGAAAGAAAAGAAAAAAGAGAAAGAGCGCGATCCTTTTGAGGACGACCGCGAGTTTAAGAAGCTGGACAAGGACCTGAAGCGCGCCTTCAAAGAAATGGAGAAAGGCGGCGACTTTGGAAAAGGCTACAAGCAATGGATGAGAGAGCAGCAGGGGCGGCTCTCTCCGGAACACCGAAGTTATACAGACGCAATGGCTGAGCAGCGGCTTAAGGACTTGATGGAGCGGTTTCCAGACCGAAAAGAAGACTTCGAGAGGCAGCTGGAAGAACTGAAGCAGCTAGACCAGGACCTAAATCCATTGCAGCCGAAAGGCGACAAGTGGCAAGATTTTGACGCGCTTTTAGGGGAGAATTGGAAGTCACCAGAGAAAGAATTAGAGCAAGGCAAAGAACGAGAGGGCGCGGGAGAACCGGCAACAGGAAGCGGCAATTTAGTAGCCGATCGCGCAAATCAGGATTTAGCGATCGATCAAGTTCATGCAGACGCATCCGGCGACCAGACCAAGATAGAGCAAGAGAAGGAAATAGACGATGGGTTCGACAGGGGCTTAGGTTAAGGAATGCCAGCTGAGACAGCAACACAGGAATTAGCCGTTGCACCAGCGGACATGGCAGAGCTACTTGTCGTTTGTTTGACCGGGCTTGGCTGGCGTCCAGTGACAGTGAACGACAGAATGCGACAGCTTGTAGCTACGCAAATAAAAGCAGAGCGGCCCTTTTCTTATGAGTTTTTCGCTACGTTCAATTGGCAGCCGAACGGCTCAGGGTGCCTTCTCAAGCTGGAAGTAAGGGAAGAGAGAAACCGTTGGACGATTACGCACTGCAAGGCAAAGTGCGATGAGATTATGCAGCGGATAGCTGATTCCGCAGTGGTTTTAATACAGGCAAATGAAGAGCAGCCGAAGCCCACAAGGTACGGATCTGCAAAATGGGCAACGCATGAAGACATAGTCAAAGCGGACTATTGGGCTGGTGTGGAAGATTCCAGGCGAATGATTGTAAGCCCTGGAGAAGACGACAACTATGTGACCTTGACGCCTGAAGACACGGCAATGCATGCGCTAGTCTGTGGGCCGACAGGCTCAGGGAAAACTACAAGCATCTTCATTCCCAATCTGATTGAAAGGCTGGACTCAAGCGCGATAGTCACAGAGGCAACAGCAGGAAATGAGCCGCCCGACCTTTATGCCAAAACCTCTGGGTACAGGCAAGGCGCAGGGCGGCAGAAGATTTATTACTTCAATCCGGACGACATGGCATCGGATTGCATCAATCCGGTCGATGCTGTCAAAAGCTATGCAGATGCCCAAAACCTGGCAAAGCTCATAGTTGAGAACACAACGAGCAAGAACAATTACGGGGACGATGTCTGGCCCAAAGCCGAGACAAACCTACTGACCATGTTCATTGCCCATGCGGCAGCGCTCGGCAAAGACCTAGGTTATATCCGGGGTCTCTTGAAAGAAGGGCCCGACGATCTGGTAGCGCAGATGCAGACAAGCCCAGTAGAGGCAGTCCGCGGCGAGTATGGCGGCTTTCACAAGACAAGTCGAGAAGGCTTTAGATACGGCGTTTTCGCCAGTCTGATGCAGCGCCTGGCGCTCTGGGTTAACCCTAGAGTGGTGGCGCTGACAAGCAAAACAACAATTGATCTGAACTCACTGGCAAAAGAGAAATTCACTTTCTATCTGGCAGTGCCTGCAAGAAAATCGCATCTCAAGCCAGTAGCGGCGCTCATCTTCAACTATGTTCTTCAATACGCCGAAGAGCAACATTTCGAGAATCCGTTATTTTTGAGCCTAGATGAATTCACCAATTTCGGCATGATTCCAGGGATAGCCGACAGGCTAGGAATAATTCGACACAAGAAAATCGGCGTCATGCTGGGCATTCAAGACGCCATGCAACTAGAGCGCGTATATGGGCGAGAAGAAGCAACCATCATGTTTGGCCAGCTTGGATGCCGGATTTTCTTTAGGCCCAGGACAATTGATGTGGCTGAGAGAATCAGCAAAATGGCCGGTCAAACCACAGTCTACGAACGCAAAGTATCGAGCACAGGACAAATACAAGAGAAAGAAAGCGGACGGCCTCTCATTGATCCCAGTGAGGTAATGTCACTGCCAGATAGCAAAATGCTGGTATTCACGCCACGTACATCGCCAATGCTTATGGAGAGATTCACCTGGCGCGACTATGAAATGGCGATGAAAGTACCAGGCGTCGTTAAGCCGGTAGTGGCAATTGATGACCGGCTTGTGAAGGACTGCAAGGAGCTTCAAGAAGTGCAGGACTGGCAGGTCCAGGGCGAAAGAAAAAGGCGCGAAGAGATGAGAGAATCGCCTTTGGCCGAAGAGGATGCAAAAGAAGAAATTCAAAAGCAAACGCAGTCCAACGACGAAATGCCGTCACGGGATTCAGATAGACAGCAATATATTGAAGCCGAAGATCCGGACGAGCAAAACGAAGAACCAGAAGAGCAAGCAGAGCCTGAGAAACCAAAGAGAGATCACACGGACATTTAGGGGCACAAATGGACGAGGAAATGAAAAAGAAGGCGCTCGACTGGGGAAAGAAGCTCTTCGACCTCGGCAAAGATGCAGCCAAAAAAGTGGCTGATGAGGCTGGGAAAGCTTACAACGACTTCGAAGAGAAGCGAAAAGATGACCTGGCGATGGAAGCCAGAGAAGGCAGTTTTTACTCTCAATTCGCTGTGGATGACCTTTGGTTGCAGATGATGCGGGACCTGACGCCGAACGTCGGGCATCTCGGTGTCAATGCAAAAGCCGATCCGGACGTTTTGAGAATCACTACCATGGTCCAATACACAGAAGAAATTCCAGGCGTGCGGGACGTGATTCGTCAGCTGACTTGCTACGTCGATTTTCAGCCGCAGCAAGATGGAGCAACTCTAATCCTTTACCGCTGGCACATCTACGAGATTCCGCCGGGCGGTTATCTGAACACGAATATTGTCAGAACGATCAACAAGCGCATCAGAACTTGCGCACAGCTAGGACCGCAAACACCTGGAGGTATGTAGTGGAAAAGCAGACAGCACAAAAGATAACGGCTACGGTCCTGGGTCTTTCTTTCGGAATCGCCGCATTGGCAGACACATCGACGGCAATTCCAAATGACACCGGAGCGGAAAAAAGAAGTCCGACCTTTTTCAAAACAATAATGGAGATAGCTGGCGAACAGGACAAGAACCCTAGTAAAGACTGGTTTCCGACTGGTCCCAGAAAATTCAAATCAGGCTATGGTAAAGTCGCAAACAATGTGAAAGCAGCATTCTCACTTGACCTTCAAAACTGGGCACGGGAAAAAGGTGAGAGCCTGGACAATCTTACCGATACCTACATTCCTTACAAGAAGCGCGAAGAATTCGCTATGTGGTGGTGGTTGAGACACGACCCAAACTACAAGAAGGCTGCACCCTGGGATAAGGACCAGTGGAAGTATGAGGCGATCATCGACGGAACGGAGCTAGTCTGGAGAGCCGGAAATAGAGCCACCAGCGGCTATTCAGCTTCTATGGAGATGGGGCACAAAGGACTTATGGCTCAGCTGATAAAAACCGAGGGCAAATAGATGGCAGTAACTTTGAAGCCGCAAGACACACCGGCCATAGATGGCGTCCTGAAGCTTCTAAGCCCTCGATGGACAATTGCAGTCTTGATTCAGTTATCTTCAGGAAAGAAAAGAACAGGGGAGCTGCTAAAGAACCTGGCTCCTATATCCGCAAAAACACTGACAGAGAGACTTACGACCTTGAGGAAGTACGGCTTTATTGAACGGACGGCCTTTAAAGTAGTGCCGCCACGGGTGGAATATGCGTTAACCGTAGATGGTGCAGAACTCGTCAATCTGTTGAAGAGTGTGAAAGGTGTTTGTGCTCTGATGGTTGAAGAAGAGCTTCACAACTGGGGAAATCCCACATTGCGTTAGGTCGTTCCAACTGAGGCGTATACTGGGAAAGTGCCAAATTCTTGAGGCTTCTAGGCATGGCAGAGATTCAAAAACCAGCCGACCAGCCAGAGCAAAAGCCAGACGCAGCCCTAAAAAGGCTGGACAATTTGGGCAAGGATCGAACTGTAAACAATGACCAGGTGACAGAAGCAGAGGCCCAGAGAACAAACAAATTCAATACCTTTGGTGATATGAAAGCCTATGCCGATAGCAATCCGCTGTTGATTGATATGGGTGATGGAACAGAAGTTTCATCAAAAGGGGAGCGTGTGGCTTGGGACCCGCTAAAGGATGTGAAAACAAAAACAGGCGAGGCCGTTGGATTTGTGAGAGATAAGACCGAGCAGTTAGTTTTTCCATTGCGCGGTAAAGAAGATACACAGGTTCATTACACTGCTTGCGCCGCTGCATACGCAGCTTTTCCAGAATTCGCGAGGCATCCAAATATTGACCGCGCGCTTATTCCGGCACTGATTCGCAATGAACTTCATTTCTACAGCGATGCAAAAGAAAAGCCAGTGGAAGGCATCTTGAACGTTTTTGGTGACCTGCCTAAAGAGTCCCTTTCCATTGGACCGGCGCAAATACAGAAGCAGAATATTGAACGATTGATGCAATCGTATCCGCAATTAAACGACCCTGAATTGGGCAACATCGCTGGAAATCCACTTCGCGCTGCGCTTAATCCAGAAAAAGCGCCTTGGTTTGTGGCAGCGCTTCTGGCTGAGAACATCAGCAGAAGAGAGGCATCTGGTTTACCAATAACCCATCAAGCTTTGATTCAAGACTACAATCCGGGCGGAAAGGCGCATTTTAACCACGTACACGAGCAACTCATCTGGATTAAGAGTCACCATGCCGGTTGGTAAATTTTTGAACAGCAAGCAACAGACCACCAGCAATTAGACCCGAGCAACAGCCACCGATTAGGAAAGCTTGAATAATATCGTTGCGTCGTTCGGTAAAGCGTCGAGCTATTTCGCTCTGCGTGGAAGCACCTTGCAGAAGGTTGTTATCGTCCATAATCCAGGCGCAATAGCTACCGCCAGCAAAGAAAAAGAACGTGGCAAGGACAATGATAGTTTTTGATGTCAGCTTCATTCCGAAAGTATAGGACTTGTAAATCAAAAGCGATATGGAGTCTTGAAACCCGCACAGGCTGGCATCCGCTTAAGCCGCTAAAAAGTTTTGCTATTGGAAAAAAATGCATTTAGGCTAAAGGTGGAGTCACAGAAAGGAGGACCCATGTTACCCACGTACTTTGAAAAGAAAGACAATGCCGACAGATTGCGTCTCGTCTTTGCCCTGGGAGCGAGTGGAGTGGATGAAGCAAACAAGGCATTTGAGAAAGATCGACTGTTAGCGCTTTCCGCGTTGGGAATTTTTGACTACGAAATGCGTCATGGGGAGACAAATCTTGAGACGCCGGAAGTAAATAAAATGCTCGACTACGTCGAAACCACTTTTGATCTGTGTTTTCCAGAGGCCGCAAAAATGGATGGTGGTTTCTATCACCGGCGCGGATTGGAAGAGAGGATGCGGAAGCTGGCTTCTGATAAAGAAGCGAATGGGAGCTGAAATCAAGGCATTTAGACACCCCAAATATGTGCAGGGATATAACTGACAACCTTGGGGAATATAGAAAATCAGGTATCACAGGATTCTAAAAACCGGGAAAGCTCACCTATCGAGCCTTCCCGGTTTTGCCATCATGTGTGGTGGCGTGAAACATAATATCTCTTATCAGGACTGAACGCGCTGGGCGCGCGTTAATTCGCTGACAAGCGAATTATGCCCAGGCGGACCCCCGCCTGGGTTCTCCTTATATTGCGTATCGGTCACTCGGGAAATGTGGTCGGGTTAGTCAAGAGATTCGGCAAAAGATTTGTTCTGAGTCTCTGCTTATGTGCATAGCTAGCGCTAGTTTCTAAACTCATAGTTTATGGACTGATAGTTCATATCGCCAGAAAGTTACTGGCGTGAAAGTAGAAACACGAGCAATCAAGAGCTTGTCCAGGCGTGTTCGCCAACTACGCTTAGCCAAGCGGTGGACGCAAGAAGAGTGCGCAGAGAGGGCCGCGGTCGCTACCGCATATTTGAGCGGCGTCGAGCGTGGTGTGCGCAATCCAACAGTGCGTGTGCTGGCACGTCTTGCCCAAGCCTTCAAAGTGCCAATTGGTGAGCTTTTTCGGGATCTGAACTGACGCAAAACTTACTCTAAAATCCAGAAACTGCCTATGCTAGGCGCGTACAGTCCTTTATTTCGTCTTTATATTTGGTTTGCCCAGTTTCGCTAGAATCGCCAATGTCTTGGGCCAACACGTATTCGAGTCACCGCAATATCATGCAACATTGTTTCTGTCGCTTAATGTGATCGGCTAGTAATGCCAAAAAGCGTGAATTCTATCCCGCAAGTTAGTTACCTTGAGATCACTACATCCATTATCAACCGATCCGCAAAACCCCTGCGCATAGCGCTAATCAAAGAGTTAAAGACGAGTGCCTGAGAACAG
Organism: Candidatus Melainabacteria bacterium; assembly: GCA_012965515.1. Taxonomy (GTDB): domain Bacteria; phylum Cyanobacteriota; class Vampirovibrionia; order Obscuribacterales; family Obscuribacteraceae; genus QKMZ01. The sequence continues at coordinate 53,341 of DTSE01000342.1, forward strand.
CTCTGCTGTTCACGTGCTGCCTGTCTCGGATTTGGGATTTCTGGATGTAGAAACCAACAACTTCCCAAAAGGAAAATACATGAAATTACGAAGAGCAATAGCTGCTCTCGGGACTGCGTTTGCGCTGTCCTTCAGTCTTATGCTGGCGCCGAGCCTAGCACACGCCGCTACAGTGACCATCAATCCCCGCCCAAATGCGGTCGAAGCTGGCCAGATTCTAGCCGCTCCGGATGGTTCTGTTTTCACCATTTCCGTTTATGATGCTGGCTTGGCCCATGGTCAGAAGTCAGTGACGCACACATACCAGACAGGTAATACTCTGCGTCAGACGGCAAACAAGATCGTCCAGGCGATCAATGCGGATACTGATTTGCAAGCCATTGGAGTGACCGCAACTCTTGGAACCGGCGCCAATTACACTATCAATTCGACTTCTACAAACGGCACGCTGTACAAGCAGACGACCACAGGCGGTGGTACGAACCATCTTGCGATTCAGCAGACTCTCACCATCAGCGGTACTGTTACTGTGGACGACAAGCTCACCCTGACGATTTATGACGCCGGTCTGGTCGGCGGTAAGGAGGCTGTTGTTTACAAACCCAACACGGGCGACACGCTTGCCGATATCGTCATCCGGCTGCGCAACAAGATCAACAACAGCACTACACTGGCGCCCTTGGGAATAACAGCTAAGGTCAACCCGACCGATTCGAGTGTGCTTCTGATCGAGTCGCCCACCTTCGATGCCACTGAAAAATTCACTAGCTATTCGGCAAATGTCAAAGCTGGTGGAACTGAAACTATGACTCTCGGCAGTTTCTGGGGAACGAATGGTGCTCAGACAATTGCAGTGAACGGTCCCGTCATGGCTGGCGAAAAGACAGAGTTTGTGCTGTTTAACCCAGATCTTCCTGACTATCAAAAGACCATAAACTACATAGCTCAAACTGGAGATGGCATTAACAAAGTAGCTTGCGGACTTCGCACTGAAATTAACAATGATTCTGATCTCGCTGAAATTGGTGTGCATGCGACATGTGGTGGTGGTGGGGGTGTGCTTACCGTCACTTCCACCTCTTCGAACCTTGCTGAGTTTTCACTGCAACTACGAGTGTTTTGTACACCGATTGAAACTGCCCCAACAAAATGGCCGAGCGCAAAACAGGCAAAAATTTGCGGGAACACAGAAGGTGGTGCAAGCATCGACTTAGCTTTGCAAATGAGACAGACTCTTGAGGCAATCGGCGACAAAACCACACCTCCGGGTCGTATTGATGCGGCTGCCGATATGCTGAAAGACAATGGCTTCCTGACCTTCTACTTATACAACAACCACAATGACTTCTATGATTCTGGAAGCGTCGTGTATCCTCCCATCCCAAGTGGAGGTCCAGATATCCTGGCTGTACAATTGGTTGAGCATAATAAATGGGCCACCCCGCCTTACTTGGCGCAAAGACCGAAGATCCTTGGCTTTTCAGTTGGAGACCAGAATTACGGATATTCTCTAGTTTTTGAGAATTCCGAAGATAGGCATGAGCTAAACGGAAACTGGATACCGAACGATTCAATCAAGAATGCCACTGCTCATGAAGCAGGGCATCAGTATGCCTTCCTTGCTGGAAACTTGGACCAATCGGCTGCCTTCCAATTTGCCTGGGATATCGATATGGCTCGCATGGCAGAGGTTCCGGTGTGCAGACATACTGAGACAGACCAGAACGGGAGTACCGCAAATTTGCCAGGCCTGTATAACGGTGCCAGCGATTACAAAGGAAACTTTATTTGCGGCGGTGACGGCCAAGGCTTTTCAGCCAGCTATGGTGGCGATTCTGTTGCCGTTATGAAAGCAGCTTATCCATATTATGGACAACCAAACCTCCCCCTGACTGAGGTCTTCCCAGCTATTTTTGCTGAACGCGCGGGATTCCCCAACTACATCGATAATAGTGGCAACCTGATTAATGGAAGTGACTATATCGTTACGAGCCAAGCGCTTCTCTGTACGACATTGTATGTCTGGACATGGGCAAAAGAAGGACGCGATCCTACACCAGCAGAGAAAGCAGGTGTTGGCTATGGTGTGCCGAATGGCACACAAAATGCCTTCAAGGCTTGTGATGGTTCAGTTACCTATAGTGACTATAACTTCGGCTCGTAAGCCGTAACTTCAGGTTCCTAACTTTGATGACAGAGGGCGAGTTTCGCCCTCTGTCATCTATTTTTTAAATTCAGGCAAGTCATTATCAATTTGCAGCGAGTCTGATCGCGCTTCCTTTTCTTCTACAAGGTCAATTGATTGAGCCGACGTTAGTTTTCCATTTCTGAGACATTCACTATAGAAATAAGGAAACATCCAAGAAATCATGCCAACTATTAGAGGCAACACAATCATCAGGAGTATAACTGGCGATAATATCGAGTTTTTGTCTAGTAATCCGAAAACTGGCCTCATAAGTACTAAGGCAACGCAAACAGGGCTCCAGAAGGAGAGGATGACCCTAAGAGATTTGGGCCAGCCACAGCGGGCTAAAACTAGCCAGGTGGCCGAACTTACAAGTCCACTTGTTAAGCCAGCACCGATTGCATAAATACTGCTCAACAGACCGAATACTGCTAAACAAGGTAATCCAGCAAATAGAGTCGTTAAACCCAACGAACTCACGACTGAGAGTGGCCAAATTCCTGATTGAGTCAGTTCTTCAAACCATAAATCGAATTTCTCAACGACATCACGTCTTGCTACTTTGCTTTTCGTGTTATCGATTGTTTCTAGTGAATTCGTGTCCATGCCTTAGCTATACCCAACCCTTTCCGTCCGGTAATTTTCTTTTTTGCCTTGTGACTATTAGACTGGTCTGCTAATTTGTCGAACCCTGTTCTGGTAAGCATTTCCGGTATCGAATATGCAACATAATGCCCGGATATCAGACACTCAAATATGGCAATGGATTTGAATATATCTTGAAGGTGGCGAGCCTTGCCCCTGTTGGATATCGCGCGCTAGTCAAGCATTGCCGGGTTTGATCTGACCACTTTATAATCGGCACAATGACTGAACCAGCGCCCAAAAACGAAACATTTGATCCAGCCACTACAGGAGGACTGGAAAAATTGTTTGGGCCAGAGGTGGCCGACGACCAGGTCGTGGTCGGGCCGGCTATGGCCGAGGACCAGTCCCTGCCTCTCACGAAAGCTGCACAAATGCTGAATATGACACGACGTTCAGCGCTGCGCCTTATCCATGAAGGCAAGTTGGCCGCGACCAAGGACGACCACGGCCAGTGGATGGTTAATAAGACAAGCATAAGAGATCGCTTGGAAACGAAAAACAATACTGGCGGCGCTATTGAGCATGTGGCCGTAGATGTGGACGATGGCCAGGGCCATACCTGGTCGGAGGACCATGCCCCCGTCCAACAGCATTTGCTGAAGGAATTAATTGACAAAATTGAAACGTTGACATGGCGAAATGGCTATCACGAAGCGCAGCTAGCTGAACGAGATAACGGGGTCCGGGGATCAATGGAACGAAAAGTGGCGCTAAGCTCCTTGGCAGCCATGCGAAACGGCTACGATAAGCACTCTTGGAAGGGAGCTATGGTGTGATTGGCCTGACACATCCACTTTTGCGAAGCTTTGCCCGGTACAGAGCATCATCGCATTCTATTGTCTTCAACAATATGCCTGGAGCAATCTCTCTGAACTTTACAGACTCAGATTTTGAAAGTGTAGAGTACGGAGCCGCCACCTCTTTCCCTTGCATATTTAGAAAAACTTGCTTGCTGTGATTGGGATCTATCCAAACAGGACAGACAATTACGCTGTTACGAACGTGTGGAGGCCAATTTGGGAGATGAACGGCTTCGGGCAATTCGAACAAAATCGTGCCATTGACTGAAAGTACAGCAGGCCGAGCTCCTTTGTGCTTTAGAGCATAGAAGAACAGTGGCGACTTGGAATGAAGAGACCAAGCGTCTTCCTCTGAATAATAAGGTGCTGCTTGTGGAAGCAGCGTCTCGTATTCTGGCTGAATTACAAATTCGAATTTGCGATTCACAACACCAACTTTACCTGCTCCAGTTCCAGCAACTGCATAGTCACCATAGAACTCACAAACTGCCAACGTAGGTGGAGAAACTATTTCTCCCATCTTGTTAATTATGGCGCCTGATGCGGCCTTTCCATCGGAATTGAGTACCGTAACAAAAGCCTGACCCTGTTCAAAAATAAGTCCCCAATTGAATTTGGGAGCTATTACCACTTTGCCTGATGTGTCAATATAACCAGTGAGTCTGTGGTTTCGAAAGGGTGCTAGTCCCTCGCCGAAAGCCATTCCAACTCCGTTGTCCGCTACTTCGCTTGAAACCTCATTTTGCTGTCGGCTTTTTACGTCAAACACGAACAGTTTATTGTCTTCGCGCCGCACAACTGCCGTGCCTTCTCTTGCAGTTCCTATCCAAGGAAATGATGCCGGCAAAACGATATTGCCGTCCTTGTCGCAAATTCCAGAGTTTTGGTCAATTCTGAACTTAAGAAGAGCATCATCTGGAAGTGTGTCTGGCACAAAGTTTTTGTTGTTTCCTGCCTTTTCCCCAAGCCAAAATATGCCTTCGAAGGTTGCATTTAGAGGAACTTGTGTTTTCAGCTTTATTCCGTTGCGATTTATCAGAATCTTCTCGTTAGTGCATTTGAATCGTTGATCTGGATTAGGATTCCGCTGACTTAGCAGGAACAAACCATGATCTACATAGACAATGTACGGATATTTAGACGGCACAATTTCTCGTCCTTGTAGGTTCGTAAGTCCGTGGTCGTTGCCAAATTCGCGGTAGACATTGGCCGGCATTGCATGAGATTGCTGCACCAGCACACCAATTAGTACCACTGAAACTGTTGCTCGCTTTTGCCAAATCTTCATCGACTCCAATAATGAAAGTCTGGTGATTGCGGTTTGCATCTTAAATCTCCCTTCCACCTATCAGCTCCGTCGTCAAATCACTGATGCTGCTTCTGGAATCCAACGGTACAGAGTAGCCAAAGATACTCCCAAATCTTCGGCCACTTCCCGGGGTGGCATACCCGTCTTAAGAAGTTTTTTTGCCGAGCGAATTTTTCCATCGGTCATCAGTCGTCGGCGCCCGCCCAGTCGTCCAAGTCTTTTGCCTGCTTCCAGACCGGCCTTAGTGCGTTCGGATATCAGTTCCCGCTCCATTTGAGCAAGGCTTGCCATTATATGGAAGAAGAATCGTCCAGCACTATTGGTGGTATCAATACCATTGGTCAGACTTTTGAAATTAATTCCGTCCGACTCTAGTTTTGATACCAAATCAACCAACTGCTTCACTGTTCGGCCTAACCGATCCAACTTCCACACTATCAAAGTGTCTCCGGGCCGCAAATGCGATAAAGCATCTTCCAAGCCTTTTCTTACTTTTTGCGCTCCGCTCTTTTTGTCCGAGAAAATCTTGTTACAACCGGCATCGGTTAATGCCTGAATTTGTAACTCCAGATTCTGATCTTCTTTTGATACTCTTGCATATCCAATAAGCATTTAAATTTCTCTAGAACTTCTCAAAACCCAACTTGATTATGCGATATTGAACGACTGCAATCAAGAAGGGAATTGAGAAGCGCGAAAGCCCCAATCTGTCAGAGGGGCTCTTTTGTGCTCTCACCTTTCTAACAAACGACCGTTTGTGAGAAGCACCATGCCAGTTAACTTTTTGACTGATCAACAAAGAAATTCATACGGGCAGTTTGCAGCAGAGCCTGCAGCAGCCGAACTGACAAAATATTTTCATCTTGACGAAACAGACCATGAATTGATTAGCAATAGGCGCGGTGCCTATAATCGCCTGGGCTATGCATTGCAATTGGCCACGGTTCGATATTTAGGAACTTTCCTAGCCAATCCGCTGGAATTGCCCGAGGGCGTCATCGCATACATCAGCGCACAGTTGGGAGTTGATCCTGGGTGTTTGCCTGAATACATGGACCGGCGCGAAACGAGGATGGAACATTCTCTAGATATCAAGATCCGACTCGGTTACCGTGACTTTGAGCAACAGCCTGACCAATGGCGTCTCACTCGATGGCTTTATGAGCGAGCTTGGCTCACTGCGGAACGCCCTACTGTCCTGTTCGACCTGGCCACGGCCAGGCTGGTGTCACAGAAAATTCTTTTACCTGGTGTCTCAACTTTGGAACGTCTCATTGCTGGCATTTGCGACAGAGCCTCGGAGAGGCTTTGGAACAGTATGGCCAGGTTGCCATCTGCCGCAGAAAAGAGAAAGCTTGAAGCACTCTTGTTGGGTCGGAGATAGCGAAGCTGTCACCAGGGGCAATGACAAAAAAGCCCCGAATCGCTATCTCCGAGCTGCTTCGT
>DTSE01000343.1 GCA_012965515.1 Candidatus Melainabacteria bacterium
GGGATAATTCAACTTGAGCGCAGCGGCGACAGGTGTCGCCAACATGGCATCACCTATAGCGGCTGGGTGCAATATGACTATATTTCCGAAACTGAGCATTATTGGCTAGGCTTCACTGGACTTTATCGCAACATGAATTATCATAGATAGTTATGAGCAACGATGGATACTTTGTACTGGGGTGGCCCCAACCGAGCGGAAAGATAGCTATTCTTTGTCGTTCGAAAGGAGCCAACGGCGGACCAGCGCTATGTTATACGAAACGAGAAGCAATGCAGTTGCGCACTCGGTTGGCAAACGACCCGCGCGGGGAAGATAATCCTACCGCTCGGCGCATCATACAGAAGCTTTTCGTCTACAGATATATTCTGCGAAAGCCCTTGAGCTGGCGCCCCGGCGACTTGTGGGTTTATTTAGACCCCACTTATCTTGAGCCGGCTGAAGCAGTCTTTAGCTTGTAAGTCTTTTACATTCCGAATTACTTAGTCCGACCTTAACCTCGGGGCTGCTATTTATTGCTTGTGAAAAGCAACTTCCGAGATTTCCGAACTGGGTCTAGCCATTCGGTAGAGGCAAACCTGAAATGAGCCTGGACGTCGATACAGCAATCGCAATTCTGGCGATTGCACTTGCGCTCGGATTCGATTTCGTCAACGGCTTCCATGACACTGCCAATGCAGTTGCCACTGTTATATATACAAAAGCACTAAAGCCCGGCGTAGCGATTGTTATGAGCGGGATTTTGAACTTCCTGGGCGCTCTTATCGTGGGCACCGCGGTTGCGCAGGTTATCACAAAGATCATCCCGCAAGACGCCGTGACGCTGTCAATAGTGGTGGCAGTGCTGGTAGCTGCGGTCTTGTGGAACGTCATCACCTGGTGGTTCGGCATTCCTGTAAGTTCATCCCACTGTTTGATTGGCAGCTTGTTTGGTGCCGGTGTCACCGCCGCTGGTGTGAAAGGTGTAGACACGCACGAACTCTATAAGGTTCTAATGGCACTTTTGATTTCGCCATTGACCGGGTTTGTCGCCGGCATGGTTTTGACGTGGCTCGCTTTGCAACTTTCTAAAGACAAGGAAGATCCAGGCAGCAGCGCTCAGCATCCCCCGAAATTGATGCGCTGGTTGCATATACTTTCGAGCGCATCGGTAAGTTTCAGCCATGGCAGCAATGACGGGCAAAAAACAATGGGCATCATCACGCTCATTCTTGCCACTCATTTCGCCAAGTACGGTTACACCATCGGAGACGTCCCGCTTTGGGTGAAAGCTTCTGCGGCGACCGCCATCGCGCTGGGAACGGTAATAGGCGGCTGGCGCGTAATTCGTACGGTAGGAACCAAGATCAGCCGCGAGCGCTTGAGCCACGCTCAGGGCTTCGGCGCGTCCATGAGTACCGCCATGATCATCATGATCGCATCGGCAATTGGTGCACCAATCAGTACAACTCACACCTTGAGTTCTGCCGTCGCCGGCGGTACGATCCCAATGCACGGAGCTGAAAAGCTCAACCCGAAGACCCTCAAATTGATTGTTTTAGCATGGGTTTTGACCTTGCCCGTCGCTGCCACTCTTGCAGCCGTAAGCTATCTTTTAATCAGAGCCGTATGGAAGGGGTAACGCGATGAGAAAGGGAGACTAAAATGCGATTCGTAGTCGCTTTCAGCAGCCCGAAAAGAAGCGCCCGCACGGTAGAAGCGGCGGCTCGTCACGCCAAGGCATTGGGAGCGGAAGTCGTTTTGGTTCGCATGGTGCCAGACCCGGAAAAGGTTGGCGTTGTGGCGCAGCTTATTTCTTCTGATCGCCCAGTCGACAAGGCAAAGTCTCAAGTCGATGGTGTGGTGGAAAAACTGAAAGAGCAAGGCATCAACGCCACTGGCGAAGTGCGCGTGGGCGAAGTAGCTATGGGTATCGTCAAAGCGGCTGTCGATCTGAAGGCAGATTTGTTGTTTGTTGGCACGACAACCATCGGCGCCCAGTCACCGACCTTTTTCTTTATGAAAAAAGATCCTATCGTCCACTACTTGGTGGACCATTCACCAATTTCGTTGGTATTGATCCGCCACGACGTCATACCTGATTCAGAATTGGAAAACGAATAGTTTCCGCCTTCTTCATTTACTCCGGGCTCTCCGTGTGGAATTCCGCCGGATTCTCTTTCTGAAAGAAGTGGTCCGAACACATCGTCGAGTGTGTTCATGCCGTTTAGACTGCGGACGACTCTCATCCCGGGCAAGGCCTCCAAAATGCGCCTTCCATACTGCTTTCCGGTCATGCGCGTGTCAAGAATGGAAACAATGCCGACATCTTTCTTCGTGCGGATCAGCCGTCCTACACCTTGCTTCAAGCGCATCGTGGCATGCGGAAGAGCCAGGTCGTTAAACCAACTCCACTCTCCTTCTTGTTTCATCGCTTCGCATTTTGCTTCATAGACAGGGTCGTCCGGTGACTGGAACGGGATTCTGTCGATAATGACGCAGCTTAGTTGATCGCCTTCAACCGATACGCCCTCCCAGAAGGTGGACGTTCCAAACAGCACCGCTTTTGGTGTCTCACGG
>DTSE01000344.1:0-7707 GCA_012965515.1 Candidatus Melainabacteria bacterium
TCCAAGTGCCAGCCCCCATCGGTCGTTGGCATCCAGCGGCGCCCGCGAATTGGCTCCAGAGACCGCTGCCGCGCGGGAAAAATTCAAAGGATGGTACAAAGAAGCGCAACTGGTACGTCGGTGGTGCATTTTCGTGACACGCGTAGCGTTTTGCGAACTGCGTGTGGTTAGCGCGAACCACGCATGCAACTGCACTGCGCGTGGGATTTTGCATGGTATTTTGTTTGGCGTCGGCGCGAACCGGTCGAAAATGCAAGATCAATATGGACTCGCGGCAATGGTTGAATGGTGTTGCATGCGACGGCGCAGTCGGCGGAGCAAAGGCCAGTAAATTGGCAGTAGAAGCGGTTGAAAAACAGTGGACTGATAATCCACCGCCGCAAAACGGACGTTCGGATATTCAGAAGTGGTTGCTTGAGACCGTCAATTTGGCGAATCAGTCTGTTTGGCAACAAGCTGAAGAAGACGCCTCGGTGAGAGGCATGGGTACCACCATCGTGGTCGGCGTCCAATCGGAAGAAGCACTGGAAATTGCCCACGTCGGCGACTCCCGCGCTTATTTGCTCAGAGACGGAAAACCTGTCTTGCTCACCAACGATCACTCGGTCGTACAAGAGATGGTGAGAGCTGGCAGATTGACCGAAGAGCAGGCCAGAATCAATCCTTACAAGAATTTAATCACGCGCTGTCTCGGGCATGAAGAGCGTGTGGAAATCGACCATACACCGGTCGAGCTCAAAGCAAGAGACTGGGTAGTGCTCTGTTCCGACGGATTGCCAACAGTTTTGAGAGATGAGCAAATCGGAGAAGTCTGCGCCGAGCACGAGGAACCGGAGCAAGTCTGCGAAGACCTTGTTAAGCTTACTCTTGACGGTGGAGCCCCGGACAATGTAACCGTGGTAGTAATTCAGTATCTAGACGAAGCGTCCGACAACGGAAGCAAATAAGCGGTCTTATGTCCAAAAGCACAACCGAGTGCACAAGATGTGGTGGTGTAGTTAGCCCAGACGGAACCTGTACCGTCTGCGGCGTCAGCTCTGAGATTCAGGGCGGCTTTGGTGGCGCTTCTCGTTCGCAGCAGGACCTCTATGCGGTACCCGCGCGCAAAGACGGTCGTACGTCACGCCCGGCGTTTCTAATCGCCAAATTGACGTCCGAGAAATATCCGCTTACTCAATCGGTCAGCAAGATTGGACGCGACCAGACAAACAATATTTCCATAACCACCGATCACTACGTTTCTCGGCATCACGCCTGGGTTTTGCAGATGCAAGGCGGTTACTGGGTAGAAGACCTTGGCTCGACAAACGGCACTCTGCTTAACGGTGAAGTGCTCCAAGAGCGCAAACAAATCTTCCCCGGTGACAAGTTGACCTTCGGTAAGACCGAGATGGTTTTTTCTGTTGAATAGGAACGAGTAAATGACGCCGGATTTCGGCCGATACAAAATCCTCTCGGAAATTGGACGCGGGGGGATGGGCATCGTCTATCAGGCTTATGACCCCGAGGAAAATCGCCTTGTTGCGATCAAACAACTGGTCATGGAGAATATCTCCCCTGAAAAAATGCGGGAGTTTCGCGATCGATTTAGGCGAGAAGCAGTCACAATCAAGCGCCTAAGCCACAAGAATATCGTCGAAGTTTTCGACGTCGAAGTGGACGAGGGCAAATATTACTATGTAATGGAATTTCTGGAAGGTCACAGCCTCAAGAGCGAGCTGGAGCACCGCCAGGAGCCGATGACACCGCAAGAGTACTGGCCCTTCTTGAGTCAGGTCTCGGAGGCTCTGGACTTTGCTCATACGATGAATGTCGTTCATCGCGACGTGAAGCCGGACAATATATTTATATTGAAAGATGGGCGCGTCAAAATCACTGACTTCGGCATCGCTCGCGCCGTCGACTTCGAAGAGACGAAACTGACAAAAACTGGCGTGATGCTGGGGACGCTGGCCTATGTTTCTCCCGAACAATTACAAGACGCTAAAAACGTCGACCACCGGGCGGACATTTTTTCGCTCGGTGTGGTGAGCTACGAGGCACTGTCCAAGCAGATCCCGTTTTCAGGCGAAGGGATAGCTGCCACCATCGTCAAAATCGTATCGAAAGAAGAGAAGCCGCTGCATATCCTCAATACGTCCATCGGTGTGGAAACATCGGCATGCGTGGCAAAAGCAATGCGCAAGCGAGCAAGAGAGAGATACCGCAGCATCAAAGACTTCGCCAGAGACTTCGCGTCGAGCCTCGGCGACAAAGCCGACGGCACGCCGAAAAATTGGAATGTCGGACAAAAGACCGCCGAAAATCTCGAGGCCCTGCCGCCCGACTACAGACCGCCGGGCTACGAAGATTATCTTGGACTGAAACCAGGCGGAGGATTAAATGCCAGGCAAGCGGCGGAGACTTCTGCAAACCCTGCAATCCAGCCGTTTCAGGCGTCCCCACAAGCGATCAATTATCCGGATCATTCCGATAATCAAAATTCTTCAGGCGCGGGCTCATGGGGCTCTTCATCCGACTTTCGCACGGTGAATGCACCAGGTGGTTCGTTCGATCCAAAACGACAGACCGAGTCATTCAGCGCTCCGGCGTCTCGTTCATTGAGCGGTGCATCCTTGACCAAAGGCAAATTCCTGCGCTCGATTACGACGCGAGGAAAAGAGCAGGCGCCGTTTTCAGAGCCAGCCCAGGTTGCCTTCTGGTCCGGTCGACTCGTCGTTGCAGACGTCGGAACCCGCAAGCTATCAGTGTTTTCAAAAGACGGGCGCTGGTCCGGCGATCTTGCCCAATTGCCCGATGCAAAAAACTCACCCACACGCGGCGGCAGCGTGACAAAACCGTCAGGTCTGGCATTCGACGGAAGAGGGCGCATCTACGTTACCGATGCCAATGACCACTTTATTCGAGTCTTCGACGCATCCGGCGTTTTTATGCGAGAGTTTAAGAACGTGCATGGCAATGAGTCAGGCTTGACCGGCATCGCCATTGATTCTACCGGCGTTGCTTATGTCGCGGATGCTGTAAATGGCTGCATTCAAATCTTCAGCTCGGACATGGGAACGTGGCTGCGCAAGCTCGGCTCGAAAGGCGACGGTCCCGGTCAAATGCAGCTACCGTGCGGTCTTGCGGTGGACCGATTGAATCAAATCTACTGCGTAGACTATGGACTTTCCCGCGTCAGCATCTTCAACAAAGCCGGCGTACTGGTTCGTTCATTCGGTCAGAAAGGCGCTGCACCAGGGCAATTCAACGTTCCGCGAGCAGTTGCGGTCGACCAAAACGACAAAATTTATGTGCTCGATTCGCTCAATCACAGAGTACAGGTTTTTAGTCCGACTGGTGACTTTCTCTACATCATCGGTGAAAAGGGCTCGGAAAACGGGCAGCTGTTGGCGCCTTCGGACGTCAGTATCGATACTGAGAGCAACACGATATATATCGCCGATAAAGGCAATCGCAGAATCCAATGCTTCCAGATCGAAGCTTGAAGACGTCTGAATATGATTTGGACTTGTTGAAAACAAACAGAGGAAACACGTGAACCGACTGATACTGGCGTCACAATCGCCAAGACGAATCGATCTTCTCAACAAGCTAGGGCTCGAGTTTGAAGTCGTGCCGAGCGACAAAGAAGAAGTCGTTCAATCTGGACTGTCGCCGGAAGACGTGGTCCTCTCAATTGCTGAGCAGAAGGCTGAAGACGTCGTTTACCAGCTTCGCAAGCGAATTGAAACCGAAGACGGCCCATTCCTTATATTGGCGGCAGACACATTAGTTGCGTTCGAGGGAAAACTCCTGGGCAAACCAGGCGATCGGCAAGAAGCCATCGAAATGCTTGAAAGTCTTTCCGGTAAAACCCATATGGTGCACACCGGAGTAGTCGTGTTTCGCGCCGAAAAAACAAGCGACAACGGTGGAATCAAAAAGAGTGTAATCAATGCAGTAGAAACCTCATACGTCACTTTCCGCCCGCTGCAACGCTCCGAAATCGAAGCATACGTAGACACTAATGAGCCCATGGACAAAGCGGGAGCATATGCCTTGCAAGGCATCGGCGCTTTTCTTGTCAGCAAAGTAGACGGCAGCGACTCGAACGTAATCGGACTTCCCGTGTCACGAGCAGTCGACCTGCTCAGGCGCTCGGGATTGAAAGTACTAGGGCTCTAAAGCATCGAACAAACAATTGCAAAAAGTCAAAGAGCAAACAAAATGCCCACACAAAAACCAAAAGAAAAGAGCGAAAAACTCCCTGAGCTGATGGAGCTCTTTCCGCTGATGGAAAAACTGGGGAAGCATCTCAAGGAAGATGGCAGCCTGAATGGCGTGAAGATTGGCTGGCACTGCCACCTAACACAGTTGACACTGCTGACCGCCGAAGCCCTTGTGGAAGGCGGCGCAAAACTCTTTCTCAGCGAAGTCAACCCTGCCACCACTGACGATGAAGCAGTGCAGGGCATTCGAGATCTCGGTGCAAAAGTATTTACCGGTGAAAATTCTCCCGAGAAAGTTCTAGCCGAATCCCCGCAATTACTGACCGACACAGGCTTCGTCATCATAGGCAAGTTTCTTTCCATGGCACCTTCCGAGCGTCCAAAATCCGTAACCGCCGCCTCGGAAATCACCACCAGCGGTATCGAGAAGTTGCGCAAAATAAGCGATCTGCCACTGCCTGTGATTAACATCAACGGTGGACTTCTCAAAGCACGCATCGAAAACTATCACGGAGTGGGCGACGGAGTAGTCGACCTTTTGCGCCGCCTGACAGGGCGCTCTCTTTCCGGTCTCAACTCCACAGTGGTCGGTTATGGTGCGGTCGGCTCGGGAGTGGCTTTCCACCTCAGAAAAGAAGGTGGCATTGTCAACGTCGTTGACAATGATCCTGTACGACGATTAATCGCCCATTTCGACGGATTTTCGGTCAACGATTTGCTCACTTCTCTTCGAAAAGCAGATGTGGTCGTAACAGCCACCGGCAAAAAACACATTATTGGAGAAACGCACTGGCAAGCGGCAAGAGATGGTGCGATTTTTCTCAACGTTGGGCACTGGCCTGAGGAGTTGGACCTAAACGCCTTGCGCAAATCAGCCCAAAAGATTGATGATTTGGAGCTCAAAACCCAGCGCTTCCATCTGAAAGAAGCGGCCGGTTCCGATGCAGAAAAGCGCTTATATGTCGTGGCAGACGGCAATCCTGCAAACATCGTCTTGTTAACCGGGTCGGTGGAACCAACCTTGATTCACTTGGCAACCGAAGCGCTATGCCTTTCATATCTAGCAAAACACGGCACAAGCCTGGGTCATGGCGAACACCTGGTCCCTTACGAAGTTGAACAAAATTCAAGCGTCCTAGCCCTAGAGGCGCTCAGGGCTTAGCTATCGCGCTTTTTGTTGCTATGTATTAAACGCTTAAACCGCTCTACATTGGATGGATGAGCTTTATTAACTCCGGCAGTATATGCTAACTTCATAGCTGATTATCGGTATACGCATACTGAAATTTGACGAGAGAGAAAACGATGAAAGAAAGAGCTTGCGGGAAGTTCGGTCAAACATTTGTGAGACCAGCCATACGTTCCGCCTTGATTGCTCAGGTCCTTCTGGCATTGTCGGTACCGGCATTCGCACAGCAAGACGACAGTTCGCTCGATGCGCTCTGGAACGAAGGGCAAGATTCAGCAAAGAGCCAGCCGGCAAAGCAAGATGCCCCCGCATCGCGTCCTCGCACAAAACAACCGGCCAGCATCGACACTTCTCCCAACTTCAAAGTCACTACAGGTGGTGCAAGTGAATCGGCTAGTTCCAAGCCTGATTTCTCAACCACCTCCGAAGCTACCGAAGCAACCGGCTCTTCATCAGGTTCGCAACTCAACTCTGCGCCGCTCTGCTCTATCGATTCTTTCAAAGGCAGCGACTTTGTGAAGTCCGGCGGTTGGCCGGGCGTTGGTCCCTTCAATGCCACAAGCCGTGTGCCCAATGAAATGAAAGACGCTCAAGACAACCATCTTCGTCTCACAGTCAGCGATCAGAAAGTTACCGAAGCCGAGCTGTGCTTGGTCAAACAGCCAAATCCGGCAAGCAACTTCATTAACATACAGATGACCGCCGATTACTTCCTGGAAGCTCTCGGAGTGAAGCCGGGTAAGATTTCCGACTTCAACAAAGAGTTGGAAAAGTCGAAGGCAGAAGTTGTGAAGGAAGAGCCTAAGCCTCTTTCACTACCTGCCGGAAAGTACCAGGTTTCGATCGCGCCTCCGACTGACGAAGACCTCTCCTCACTGCCACAAGACAAGAAGGAGAAGATCGCGCTCGTCATCAAAGTTTCCAGCCGTGATGCCAGCCCGGATTCAATTAAAGCGCATTCAACAGTCGATACGACTCCTGACGAAGTTGTAGAACAACCACCAGTGAAGGTGGCCACAGTACCCACAATTTCAGCACCGGTAGTAAAACCGCCAGTCAAGCCGCCCGTTGCCGTAAAGACTGCGCCGGCACCAACGGCGACAGCTCAGTCCGATGCGTTAAAAAATACGTTTACCGAACTGCTAAAAACCTGGCAAGCCATTAAAAAGACTGCGGTGAGAAACCGCGTCACATCCGAGCTTCCTGAGATTCTTGCCGGAAAGGCACTGGAAAAACAAACAGGCGCAATCAAGTATTTGATGTCGACGCACAAGTACTACGACATGACGTCGCGCGGTGTCACCGTGAGCAAGTATCAGGAATTGGTGCCGGGCAAGAAATATGCTTGTTTCGCTCAAGTCAAAGAATTTCGCCGTTTCATAGATGACACAACAAACAAGTCATTGAAGGACGCAGAAGACACCTATAACGTCAATTACACAATTGAAAAGATTGATGGTAAATGGTTCATCAGCGATTCCGTCGTGATCAATACGCCACAGAGATAAGCAACAGGCGACTGTAATCCAAGATGATTGAAAAAAACAAACGTGCCGAGGTTCTTGAATCAGGGAAGAGCCGCGTCCCCTTTGTTGCCGGAGTTGCGGTACTGGTAGTCGGCTTCGTCTTTTTCCGAACGCTCTCGGTATCAGGCAGCGAGACAGCTGCACAAAACGCCTTCGTGCTTGCTCAGGGCAACTCAAAGCCGGTAAAAACAGCCGCAACGCAAGACGCGCTCCATGTGAAGCGCGATGGACCGGAAGCCTCAGCCATTGATCATCACAATGTGCAAATGCATGGACTTCCTCCGAGTGTAATTTTGCAGCCCCATCCGGCCATCAGACAATTACCGGTGACACATCAATTGCCGCCTGTTCAGCAGCATGCACGCACAGCTGTAACAACACCCGTGCAAACTCACTCCATTCCTCAGGTAATGCACGCGCCGACTGTCCCGCAGGCACCTGCGGCTGCTCCTAACCACGTCGTTCATCAAACTCATGTAATTCCTCAAACCCGTGGCGTCCCGCTCCCTCATGCCGTTCCGCAGACTAACACGGTTCCGTCAAGCGCGCGTCCAGTGCAGCCAGCGAAACCACAGGAGAATGAAAAAGGCACTTTTGTTCCTCTCGTAGATGAAGCGGGCGCTCCTGTGTCGCCATCGGCAGTGGTATCACAAGACGGCAAGTTCTATTTCCTCGGACCCAATCACCTGTGGTCTCTCGAATGGACGCAACCGGCTGCCGGACAGCCTCGAAAGACGTTTCTCAAAGCTTGCCACCCACCGGCGAAGATAGAAAAAATCCC
>DTSE01000344.1:7717-9348 GCA_012965515.1 Candidatus Melainabacteria bacterium
GAATACTTCACGCAGACAGGTGCATGGCATCAGTATCGAGCCAACCTCTGGCTGACTGGGTCGCCCGATCCTGATGCCATGGCATCACTTCGCGAAAATCGCTCGTCATCCTCTCCAAAGCAGGCGATTTGTTTGAATACTTCACGCAGACAGGTGCATGGCATCAGTATCGAGCCAACCTCTGGCTGACTGGGTCGCCCGATCCTGATTATGTAGATCTCGCGTTTAACGGAAAAGACATCATCCTCATTGACCCCGAACGCAATGACATTTGGGTGTGCCCACCCAACTCAAAATATTTGACGCCCTATTTCCGCGAAGTGATGCCATGGCAGGTGAAGCGCGGTGATTACTACGTCGGCGATGGCATCGGCATCGCTTATGACGGTCTTACATATCTGCTCCGTAAACACGGAGGTGTCACCAAATTTAGTGGCAATTCTCGAGCCAATGTTCGGCAACTGAAATTCTCCTATCGGGCTCCGGGTAAAGCTCGCCTTAGACCATCTAGAATAATCACCGCCGCAAATTCTCCGCTGTTTATTGTCGAGCGCGAGAACAATCGTGTTCTGGCAATCGACAAGAAGACCGGTCAAACCACTCATTTTGTCTTCCCTAAAGGCAGCGACTTGAGAGGGCTCGCGCCGATTAAGGACGGCTTCGTGGTTGTAAATGGAAACCGGCTTGTCACGCGTCGACTCGATACTGCCGACGCACCGACTGCAGAGATTCATCCCCGCTCCTTTGATCAGCGGCTGGACGGCATCGGGATACCTGTGCCGGGCGGGCAATTGCCGTCTCACTTGGGCGTATTTCCTGGCGCTCGAAGGTTGTACCGATATGGCATTCACGCCGGGGTCGACTTCTTTAACGGCGGCGGCAACAAGGTTGTAATGGGCACACCGGCAATCGCAGCCGACAGAGGAAAAATTATTCGCATTGACCACGGGTTTAAAGACATGGACGCGCCCACCTTCAACCGCGTAATGAGCCAGTGCGCAAGGGATCACACGACTTCAGACCATAACGAAGACCTCTTTAGAGGTTGCCAGGTTTGGCTCGATCATGGCAACCGGATGGTGACGCGGTATGCGCATTTAGATAGAATCAATGCCAAACTCAAAAAGGACGCGTTCGTAAACAGGGGAGACACAGTCGGGTACATTGGCGTTTCAGGCACAGGACAAAACTTGCCCGGTAAGGCGAAATACCCGCATTTGCACTTCGAAATCTGGCTTGATGGACATTACGTCGGATACGGACTGACACCTGGCGAAACTTTAGGAGTGTACGAAGACATCTTCGGACGGTAGATAAAGGGGCAAAATCAGCGTGATTACAAGTAAAAGCAAGACTGCGCTTTCTGTTTGTTTGGCAATTTCGGTGTCTTTGATTGCGACATATCAGCCGGCGGACTCAAAGTCCAAAACGGCACGCAACCGCTCCAGCAGCAACGTGCAAATAGCCGCTCTGCCTTTCTTCAGGAAAGAGGGTGACAAGAACACAGATGCCAAAAAGAAACCTGCCGACAAAGCACCGGCAGCCGATGCCAGGTCGGTTGGTGCTTATGCCGAAGTAATAGAAGCTGTCGCCGAGCAACTCATGGCGGCGAAGCGGCCCCTAATCATCGC
>DTSE01000345.1 GCA_012965515.1 Candidatus Melainabacteria bacterium
AGTCCCTCTGATCATGCGTGAACGCGTCTTAGGTTGTTTGTTCTTGCAAGATTGCACTGAACCGCGCGACTGGAGTATAGACGACATCTCTACTATCGGATCTTTAGCGGACAACCTCTCTGTGGCAATAGAAAATGCTGAGCTTCACCAAGAAATCGCCAGACAAGCGGTGACTGATGGTTTGACAGGTGTCGCTAATCGTCGCAGTTTCAATGAATCATTCAGCAGAGAATTCGAACGCGCCAGACGTTATAACGAGCCGTTGTCTCTGGTTATCATCGACTTGGATTTCTTGAAGAAAATCAACGACACTTACGGTCACAAAGCCGGCGATGATGCTATCGCAAGTATCGGAAAGCTCCTCAAACAGTCATCTCGTGTCAGCGACGTAGCAGCAAGATATGGTGGTGAGGAGTTTTGCCTTCTCCTTCCAAATACCGAACTCGATATGGCAGAGCAGCTCGCGGAGCGAATCCGCCGTAAGATCAACGAAGTACACGTTGAGGGGCCCGGCACCATCTCTGCTTCAATCGGTGTTGCCAGCTATCCAAGTCATGCAGACGATCCTGATTTGCTGTTCCAGAAAGCCGACACTGCGCTATATGCAGCCAAACAGAGCGGCCGCAATCGCGTTCATGTCGCCAACAAAGACGACAGCACCCATCTTACCCACTTCACAGACAAGATGAGCGATATCATCGAATCTGGTGCGCATGGCAATGATGCACCGGCTGATACGAAAGGCAATGGACATTCAGAGCCGAAAGCTCCACTGCCGCCTGAAAAAAAAACTTCAACTAAGAAGCTAGTCGACACTCACTAGCCGCTTGACGGACGATAGACTGCGGAAACCCGGCACCCAAATAATGTACGCTCGACGCCTGGCGTCGCCCCTCCTGCAGTTTCTACCGCGGCGGATTTCAGTCACGCGGGAAGTATTTGTCTAGGGAAAGTCCTGAGGCGGGGATGGTTTGAGTCGGTTATAAAACTAGTTATAAAGCTGAAGAAACCTATAAAGATGAGGGATCGATTGTCGTTTAAGTCTATCTTGCGGGCATGAAGTCTATGATCGGGTTTTGTAGGAAGTAGAAAGCAGGACTGAAGAGCCGGCAGTTTTCTAAGGAGAAGACGAATGGGACTATTAGATGACGTTGTCCAGGGGATTGGCAAAGAAGTCAGCCGAGTGCAGGCTCGCGGTCAGGAAATGATGCAGAGCTTCAACTTGCAGAACCAGATTCGTGAGTTGGAAAAGAAAAAGACTGGCAAGCTTCTAGAGATCGGTCGTCTCGTTACGGACAAGTACGTAAAGGGAGAAGACGTTGCTGAAGACGTGCTCAAAGACAAGGCTAACGAAGTCGCCGGCTACGAGAGCGAAATGCAAATCTTGCAAGCCGAGATGGACAGCCTCAAGGTAGACACTGAAGTGCCGACGTCGAAGAAGTCTGAAAAAGGCGCTGGATTTCATACCTCGCCGGGCTATGAGTGCCCTAACTGCCATGCGCCGGCTGCCCGCGACAAAGCGTTTTGTCCAAGCTGCGGTGAGTCGCTTAAAAAAGCTGGATCTGTTTCAGACGATATCGTAGATGTTGAGCCTAACGGCAACTGAAGCGCATCTTTTGTAGCGGGAGTCAATGTCGCTCATAGAGCGGGGCGTTAAGTCTTGCCTCAAGGAAATCTTTGAGAGGGGAGCACCATGTGTTCCCCTTTTCTGTTGGCAAAGCATGAGATTGATGAGCAGGCTGCCCTAAGTAAAGTGGGGGCGCATTGTTTGCACCCCCACGAATTTCAATCAACAAGTTTCAATCAGGGTATAGCACCCGACTAAACGCGCGAGTTCTTGCCGCAGTCCGGACAAAAGAAGAACGACGGGCTGATCTTCGAGCCGCAGTGCGGGCAAGGGCGCAGTCCCAATCCGGGTTCTTCGGTCGGGTAACGACCGGCGAGAATTTCTTTGTACTGCTTGCTCTCCGACCATAGTTTGATTTCTTTGGCGCGGTAAACCGGCACAGGGTGTGTGAGCCAAAGTTCGTTCAGTAGTTTGAAGACCTTGTTGAGCGTGCTGTAGTCGAGCTCTTCATATGAGTCTGCTTGCTTCAAAAACTCCTTTGGATCGATTTGATCGTAAATGCATTTGGAGCCAGCCGAGAGTTTCATATGCACGTGCAAACAGACGTTGACGTCTTGCGTGACGAGCAGCTCCGCGCGGTCGGCCGACATCTCTGCTTTTCTGAACCAGTCATACAAAGCAACCGCGACACCGGCAGATGCGATTCTCGCCAATCCCATTGTTTTCGCCAATTCGTACAGCAAAACAGCGATACTGCGGTAGAGCACGTGTCCGCATTTGACGTGTCCCAATTCGTGCCCGAGAACGCCCATCAGTTCTTCTTCGGTCAGTAGATCGACGAGCGCAGAGTGAATGGCAATGAAAGGGCGCTCGGCGCCGAAAGTAAATGCATTGACGTATGGGCTGGATACGAGGAAGAGGTCCGGCTCATGCACATCTAGAATGTCGCAAGCTTCGCGAAACATCGCGTAAATTTTTGGACAC
>DTSE01000346.1 GCA_012965515.1 Candidatus Melainabacteria bacterium
GTCACATCACCGTTGTGCATAGCTTCAATGGTTCTTACAGTGTCCAAGCCATGCTCACGAGGTGAAGTGATACCACATGCGGCGTCCATCTTCGCGAGCCAAGCTTCAGGTGGTCGGTGATGTATCCCACAGGTTCTATTACCCTGCACATTACTATGCCCCCGCACCGGACACGGACCAGCGCCCTCGCGACCAATGTTGCCACGCAAAAGCAAGACATTGACTATTTCTCTAATGGTGTCGACACTATGCTCGTGCTGCGTAACACCGAGACACCAGGCAATAATTGCGGCATTCGCTTGTCGGTATATCTCGCCCGCTTTCTCGATGTCAGCTTTCGCTACGCCTGATTGCCGCTCTATTTCAGCCCAAGGGGTTGATGTACACACCTGTCTATACTCTTCAAAACCACTAGTATAGGTTTCAATAAAGAGCGTACTCAAAACGGACGGGTCCTTCTCTGCCTGCTCAAACAGATACTTTCCGATTCCGCGCATCAAAGCGAAATCACCGCCCAAGTTCGGTTGCAAATTGAGAGAACTCGTTGGCGTCGAGCGAAATAGCAACATGTCCATGATTTCGTGCGGCGTAATAGCGCTTGTCGCGGCAACTTCAACCAGCGGGTTGATATGCACAATTTTTGTGCCTCGCTCTTTGACGCCATCAGAGAGAGCAGTCAACATGCGCGGCGCATTCGTCGCCACATTCACGCCGAGAATGAAGATCGCATCGGTGTTCTGCCAGTCAATTAGATCGACAGTGCCTTTGCCTGTTCCTATCGAAGCAGCCAGCGCACGGCCGCTCGCCTCGTGACACATGTTGGAACAATCGGGCAGATTGTTAGTGCCGAACTCGCGTGCGAACAACTGATACAGAAATGTAGCCTCGTTAGACAGGCGCCCCGATGTGTAGAAACTTGCTGCATTCGGACTTGGCAGTGAATTCAAATTCTGCGCAATAAGCTTAAACGCTGCGTCCCAACTGATCGCAACGTACTTGTCTGTTGCCGCATCGTATTGCATCGGCTCGGTCAAACGGCCTGCATCTTCTAATTCGAAATCGCTCCATGTAAGCAATTCTCTTACTGTATGCTTGGCAAAGAAATCAGCTCCAACACGTTTGCGAGTCATCTCCCAGGTAACGTGCTTGATCCCGTTCTCGCAGATGTCCATGCGCAGCCCTTTGCGATCATCAGGCCAAGCGCAACCAGGGCAGTCGTATCCACCGTTTTCATGATTCATTCGAAAGACAGCTTCGGTACCTTCGAGAATTTCTTTCTGTTCCAACAAAACGCGCGCGACGCTAAATGCCGCACCCCAGGCAGCCGCTGGATGCTTATAGTCTTTCTGTGAAAACTTCTTGCCTTTCTTGCGTTTCAACCCGGACACCCCACGCAATGGACCGTGCCGCATGATTGTATACGATTTACATCTAGGTCTGATCGGCCAGTATTCTCGTTTTCACTGGAGGGGTCTATGCTGCCCTTGCGCTATCGCGTGTCATATAGATATGACGCACCCATTCAAGATATGCCAAATCATGGGAAATCCCCCACTAATTTTTGAGATGCAGTATTGCCGCCAGTTTCCAGCGGGTACATAATGCCTGAACGCTAAAACGCCACGTGTACTCGGACTGCCACCCGAGTTCAGATCGAATAAATAAACAGCTTAAGTAGACATATATAGCTGGCTTGTTGACTTGCCGCGCGACGCCTTGCGCAGCAGCTACTTAACGTCAAAATTTCACCATATACGAAGCAGAGGTTTTCGTCATGAACAC
Organism: Candidatus Melainabacteria bacterium; assembly: GCA_012965515.1. Taxonomy (GTDB): domain Bacteria; phylum Cyanobacteriota; class Vampirovibrionia; order Obscuribacterales; family Obscuribacteraceae; genus QKMZ01. Next base: position 1,783 of record DTSE01000346.1, read on the forward strand.
CCTAGAACAGTCGTCGCTTGATCACGATCGTGATCAGGCGGAACAAGAGATCACCCAGCAACTTCCCCCAGAGGCACACAACGCAGCAGGTGCTGCAACCACGTACACTGAAACACGTCACACACAGCATCAGGACGAGGAGGACACCGAAACAACTAATACTGATGAGACAGGAACACTTGGCTCAGAGCCTATAACTAAGCCAAAGATCAGTGGCTTTGATGGTGGCAACCGCCATGTGCTGAGGGAGCCATCGCTCTATCTTTCCATCGCGATCATTGCGGTCGCAACTATTGCCTGTCTGAACAAAACGCCAGTTGCAGCGGCAATCTCATTTACTGTATTGAGCCTGGTCGCCCTCATATTCCACATCCTCGCGGAACGCAGGATCTTCCGAGCGAAGAAAGAATTCGACGTGTTCGCGGCACCCTTTGAAGGAGTGTTCGTCGTCACATTCGGCTCAATTCTGCCGGGACTAGGGCTGCTTGCTTATGGAATCAATTCACTGTTTTCGGCAGCACCAAGTAACATTCCGCAGGAAATCGGGAAACTGGCACTCCTGGTCATTGTTCCACTATTCAACTTCGGAGTTTGGTCGGCACTGCGACGCGGCTACTTAGTCCGCCCCAGGCTCGCGGGCGTCATGAATGGTTTCGCACTAGGGCTGTCCGCATGCTGGACAGCAATATGGATGAAATCCGCATTCTTCGCGCACGCAGATGCCAATTGTAAACTGGGCTGGATGCTTCTGCTCTGCACTTCCCCATA
>DTSE01000347.1 GCA_012965515.1 Candidatus Melainabacteria bacterium
CGCTCCTTCCAAAATCATTCTGATTCTCGCCATGATGCTCACAACCGGCGCATCATTCGCGGGACCTTCGAATGAAACGAGGGCTCATGTTTTGTTCCAACAAGCAACAGCAAACAGCGCAAAACCGGCTAAGCGAAACTTGGCTCTCAAACAAATCGATGAAGCAATTAAGATAGATCCAAAAAACGCCAACTTCTACAATCTCAAAGGCAGCATACTTGCGGACAACGACTACGTTGAAGCGCTGATAAGTTTAGACAAAGCTCTTCAAATTGACCCCAAGCTCGGTCAAGCGTGGTACACAAAGTCAGATATTCTGATGCGGCAAAACAATCCAGAACTAGCATTGCAAGCCGCAGATCATGCCGTGGCTTGCTCACCGACACTTAGAAGTATCAGAATAAAACCATTGAAGCAACTTCGTCGATATGAAGAAGCAATGAAGGAATCGGAACTTTTCTTGAAAACATTTCCGAAGAATGATGTTGTTCTCTCGATGCATTCAGATATGGCTAGGCAACTGAAACGATGGACAGTTGTCGTAAAGGACGAGACCAGACTAATCGAATTGAGAAAGGAGATCGGCTCCGGCTATCTGATCCACAAGAGACTTCGTGCTGATGCTTACGTTGCTTTGCGGCAAAACGAAAAAGCGATTGCCGACTTGGAGGATGTTGTTCGCGAGAATCCAGTCAACCGAAAAGCACACAAACTGCTGCTTGAGCTATATCGAAAAAAGAACGACAAGAAAAACATTGCCAAGGAAGAAGCGATACTAGCAAAGTTGGAACAGAGGCAATTTACGGATTGAACTTGGGCTGCAAAACTATTCTGCAATTGCTTCGACGGGCTTATCCATTTCGCTTGGCCAGTCGATGTTGTAGGGCTCAACAATTCGACCTTGCTCATCGAAGTAGCCTTCCTGAGTGAAAAATTGATGGCGATCAGACGAGATGTTATCGACCCAGCGATAGCCGATGCATGCGGCTTTGATAGTGACGGGGCCAAAGGAAACTTCGGCTTGCCTGCTTTTTATAGTACCAGAGGGAACGCAGTCATCAAGCCATTCAGCCATTGAATAGTTCGAAACATCATAGGCAACAAGCTCCATCGCTTGATTCGCTAGCTCGCATGGAAGCATGAACAAAATTCGTAAGATTGACTGCTCTTTAAAAGCCGCGCCATTAGGAGCTTGCCATTGCGCTTGGACGAAGTGCGACTCTTTCACATACGCGCAATCCCACATCAGCCCTGGAAAGAACTGACTAAATGCCTTTTGGGATGTAATGAGTGTGATTGACGCTTCCATGGCGGCTGGTCAAACATTAAACGGTCCGTCTCCAGAATTAAACCACAATTGACTGCGCGGCTAAACGGCGAAGGACAAGACTGACCTACTATTGACTCCGCGAGCTTTCGGTCAGTTGAGTTGCGGGTGGCAATTGCATTTTCTGTCTAATCAACGGCAGCGCTTTTTGAGCAGCTATTTCACCGGCTTTCATGGCGCGTGTGATATCACTCTTTTTCTTTGAAAAGATTGAGATGCCGCTCACATCAGGGCTTATAACGATATCTGCAAACTGCAGTTGATGTTCGTCCGTAACGGCCAGCACGATATCCGTCATTCTCTCAGTAATCGCGCGGAAGTGGCGCAATTTCTTCTCCGGTACTTTTCGCAGCGGATCATCGACTAAGACTGCGATTACAACCTCCGCACCGGTGTCACGCGCGGCCGAAGCAGGAAGATTTGCACGCACACCACCATCAATGCAAAGCTTGTCGCCGATTTTCACAGGTCTGATGATCGGCGCAATTGTTGAACTTGCGCGCATGGCAGTGGCGAGGTCGCCTTCGCTGATTCTGTAAGCCTGTCCATCAATTAAGTTGGTTACAACAGCAGAGAATGGAATGTTCAAACTCTCGATGTTTTCCTTACCTTTTGGGATGTGTTTCTCCAGGAATTTTTGATATTTGCGTCCGGTCATGATGCCCACGGGTCCAGAGCGAAACGACCGGCCTAATACGGAAAGTGGCAGTTTAAATGCCTTAGCGGACCAAGTCGGTACATATGATTTGCGAAAATCTTCAAAACTACCTTCGTTCGAGAGTTCGTCAAAACCAACGCCAGCCGCATACATTCCGCCTACGATAGCGCCCATTGAGTTGCCGACGATGTAATCGATTGGAATTTTTTCTCTTTCAAGAACGCGAAGAACGCCTACATGAGCAGCTCCTCGAACCCCACCGCCACCAAGCGCCAGAGCCATCGTCTTCCGCTGATCTGCCTTCTTCACCTGAAACTTCCCGTCGCCGGTCACAAATGGACGCAGTTTCGGAACATATCCAAATTCCATTGATTCCGGGTTGGCCGGCTTCACTTCAGTTGCTTTGGTTTCGACTACCGAAGGATTAGGATTGTTTATAACTTCGGGTGCTGGACCGTGCGATTCAACGGTCGCCTGCCTGGCTGCATCAATGTCTGTATGAGAAGATCCGGCAACACTTGCCGGTCCAAATGCTGAATTCTTCGTCCCCTCTGCGGCTCTTGCAACAGGAGAAGCCAGAATTGAAACCAACAACGAGAGTGTTAGGATTTCGCGGGTTTTCATAATTAACACCTGATGACTCCTGATTCTCTCCGACTTCGCAGCATATCGCTGAGTCTGTCGTAGCCGATCGGATACTTTGACCGATGGGCCATAGGGCGGACTGCCTGAGAGGGGCAGAGGTTCCATCCTTTGAAGATTTAACTTCTTAATTCGGGAAGTGTCCTGGGTTGACGTGGCACCTGACTAGCAAGCACGAAAAGTAATTGGAGTCTGACATTACAGCAATCTCCTCAAACTATTTTGGGGGGAGTTGACGATACTAGACGACTGGTCTATTCTGTGACTATGCAGTGAGGCTGCAAAAGTTTCGCGCCGCAGCACTCCCAGTTTCAACAATCGAAGAGGTATTCCTATGTGGGTCGTAAGGCTGGCTTTGAGCCGCCCATACACGTTCGTCGTCATGGCGATCTTGATACTAATTCTCGGTATCGGCTCGGTACGCACAATGCCTGTAGATATCTTCCCGGATATCAACATCCCCGTAATCAGCGTCATCTGGACGTACGGCGGAATGTCCGCCGAGGAGATGGAACGCCGACTTACGATTTACAGCGAATATTCTCTTTCAGCCAATGTCAAAGACATCAAGGCAATTGAGTCACAAACGACCGACGGCGTCGGCGTTATCCGCTTGTTCTTTCACCCTGGAGCCAACGTAGAATCGGCGATGGCGCAAGCAACCGCAGTTTCTCAAGGCATCTTGAAACGTATGCCACCAGGTGTGCAGCCGCCTATTATTTTGCGTTACACCGCATCATCAGTTCCTATCATTCAATTGGCACTTAGCAGTCAAACCCTCAACGAAGCTCAGCTTTATGACTACGGAATATTCCGCATCAGACAGGCACTAGCGGTGGTGCAGGGTACAACTTTGCCGGCACCATATGGTGGCAAGGTCAGACAAATAATGATCGACATTGATCCGATGGCTTTGCAGTCCAAAGGTATTTCTCCACGCGAAGTGAATGATGCGATTAACGCACAAAACCTCGCTCTACCCTCAGGGAAAGCCAAGATCGGGGACACCGACTACAGAGTTCTGCTGAACAACACACCGGAAGTAATTCAATCACTCAACGACTTGCCGGTGAAAATGGTCAATGGGAAAGTGATCTTCATTCGTGACGTTGCACACGTCCGAGATGGTTTCGCAGTGCAGCAGAACGTCGTTAGAGCAGAAGGTTCGCGCTCGGTCCTCGTTACGATTTTGAAAAACGGTGCGGTCTCCACGTTGGACATCGTCAATCAAATCAAAAGCTTAGTTCCGACTTTGCAAGCAGCCGCACCTCCGGGAATGCGAATCGAGCAACTGTTCGATCAATCGCTATTCGTTAAGGCTGCCATCGACAACGTTGTCCACGAGGGAATTATCGCCGCGTGCTTAACAGGCGCGATGATTCTACTATTCCTCGGCAGTTGGAGAAGCACGCTTATTGTTTTAATTTCGATTCCGCTGTCAATTTTGAGTTCCATCATTGCACTTGATGCATTGCACATGTCGCTCAACATCATGACTCTCGGTGGTTTGGCTCTCGCAATCGGCATCTTAGTTGATGATGCGACGGTGGAGATAGAAAACATACATCGAAACATCGGACTCGGAAAAGATCTGAAAACAGCAATTTTGGATGGTGCGGAGCAAATCGCTGTTCCCACTTTTGTTGCGACTTCCGCAATCTGTATTGTGTTTTTGCCCGTGGTTCTTCTCGAAGGTCCCGCTCGATTTCTCTTCGTACCCTTCGCGCTGGCTGTAGTTTTCGCAGTATTTGCGTCCTACATCCTGTCGAGAACACTTATCCCTGTGATGGTGAAGTATCTGCTGAGGGCGGAGCTTGAAGCGCATTCCCAAACAAAAGATGCGAACGCTTTCGAGCGATTTCACGGATGGTTCAACGACCGATTCGATGAATTGCGCCGCGTGTATATGGCTAGCTTGCGTTGGTCCCTGGATTCGCCAAGAGCGGTAGTTGTGCTTGCATCGCTGATACTAATTTCGGGAGCGGTGCTGCTTCCTTTCATCGGTCGTGATTTCTTTCCTATCGTTGATGCTGGACAGTTTCGCCTGCACGTAAAAGCGCAAAGCGGCACCAGAATTGAAAAAACAGAGCGGATTTTCAGCGACGTGGAAGCAGAGATTCGCAAGGTAATTCCAAAAGAAGAAATCGCTTTGCTCATAGACAATATCGGCATGCCTGCGGAGTCGTTCAATCTGGCATTCGGCGACAGTGCGACCATCGGCACTGCGGATGGTGAGATACTCGTATCGTTGCACCATCATCGAACCCACTCAACCCCGGAATACATGAGATTAGTGAGAAACGCGCTCACATCGAAGTTTCCCAATCTGGCGTTCTACTATCAGCCAGCCGACATAGTCAATCAAATTCTCAGTTTCGGCTTGCCTGCCCCCATCAATATTCGCGTTGCGGGATACAACAAAGGCGAGAATCTGAAAATCGCAAAAGAAGTGATTGAAAAGGTTCGTAGAATCCCAGGAGCCGTTGATGTTCACTTGCATCAGGAAGTCGATGCACCACAATTAAAACTCAATGTGGACAGAGCGCGTGCGGCGCGTTTCGGACTTACTCAGCGCGATGTAGCGAATGATGTTTTGGTTTCACTGAGTTCCAACACACAGGTAACGCCAAATTACTGGGTCGATCCGGCGACCGGAATTCAATATTTCCTGGCAGTGCAAACTCCTCAATACAAGGTAGATTCCGTAAGTTCGATTTTGAAGACACCACTTTCGACAAAAGGTCTCACTCAGCAGGCAGAGTTCTTAGGCAACATAGCCACCATCGAACATGCCTCAGGCGTAGGCACCATCAATCACTACAACATCCAACCGGTTTACGACATTTATGCAAATGTGCAAACACGAGATCTTGGTGGTGTCGCACAGGATATACAAAAGATTTTGGATGAGTACAAACCGCAGATGAAGCCCGGCAATCAAATCTTCTTGCGTGGTCTTGTCGAAAACATGGACGGCGCATTCCTCAAGCTAGGAATCGGATTTCTTGGTGCCATCGTTCTGGTTTATCTCTTGATGGTGGTGAATTTCCAAAGCTGGACAGACCCGCTAATCATCATCACAGCGCTTCCTGGTGCATTCGCAGGGATTGTCTGGATGCTGTTCATGACCACTACTACATTCAACGTGCCTTCGCTCATGGGCGCAATCATGAGCATCGGCGTCGCAACGGCAAACAGTATTCTCATGATCACTTTTGCTAACGAGAAACTTTCAGACGGATTGGACGTGCGCTCGGCCGCGCTAGAAGCAGGGAAGACGCGCTTGCGCCCGGTCATGATGACAGCATTAGCGATGATCATCGGGATGATCCCGATGTCGTTGGGCTGGGGAGAGGGCGGAGAGCAAAACGCGCCATTGGGCCGCGCGGTAATCGGAGGGCTTTCGATGGCAACTCTCTTTACGCTCTTTTTCGTGCCTGTCGTTTTCAGCTTAATACGCAAAAGGCTGCAGCCGAGCCATGTTGCGCAGACTTTAGAGATCACAACGTAGTTTCAAATCCAAGGTATCTTCAAAGTAACTTGGAACGGAGAAAAACCCTTGAAAGCCTTGAATTTCATTAATTTGCGGGGAAAAACCATTGACGAATTAGACCGACCGGTCTAATCTATAAACAGCGACATACCCAATCGAAATGCCGCGGCAAAAACCGCCTGCCAATTGCCGGAATGAAAGACCGGCTGTTGTCTAAATGCTTGTGTCCGTAAAACGGAAAAACTGGAGTCCTAGTTATGGCAGAACAAACAATTCCGAAACCTACCAGAGAAACGACTTCGCCGCAGCCCATGCGCGAAGGCCGAAAACCAACCGGGTTTGCGAGGCTGATTGGCATTTCAGGCGTCATCATGTCCCTGGCTCTGCCGATTGGCATGATACCGCGAATTATGCAAGGGCAGCAGCTGAACGAAAGTCACAAAAAGATCGTCGAGCAACTTCCGCAGGTTTCGGTGACAAAAGTTCGTCCAGCACCAGCCACAACACAGTTGAGTTTGCCAGGCACGATTGAAGCGATTGTTGACACTGACATTTTTGCGCGCAGCAGCGGATACGTTCAAGAGCGATTTGCAGACATTGGAGATCGCGTTGCCGCTGGTCAATTGCTTGCCAAACTGCAAACGCCCGAGGTCGACGCAAGCGAGCAAGAAGCGCAAGCCCAGGTGCTTACATCAATTGCCGCCAAAGCGCAAAGTGAGGCAGATCGAGATCGAGCACGCGCGGATTTGAGTGCTGCAATCGCACAGGTTTCGCAGGCGCGAGCTTCATTGATTGAAGCGGAAAGCGATCAAAAGTTCGCCCTCTCTACATACCAGCGCTGGAAAGGTCTGGGCAACGAAGGCGCCGTCTCGTGGCAGGACGTTGACGAGAAAGAAAATCGATACAAGACGACAACTGCGGCACGCCAGGCGGCATTGGAGAAAGTCACCGCAGCCGAATCGAACGTCGTTGCAGCTCGCGCAAAAGTAAAAGCGGAAAGCGCAACCGTTGATCTCAGTTCTGCAAACGTACTTGCTTCGAAGGCACGCGCCACCAAATCCAGTACCGAAAAATCCTTTCAAAACGTGACCAGTCCGTTTGCCGGAATCATCACAGAACGCAATGCCGACACTGGAATGTTGGTCACTGCAGGCAGCGAGAATTCGAAAACATCTCTGTTCAAGATTGCCAGGGTTGATACGGTGAAAGTATTCATCGACGTTCCGCAATATGTTGCAGTCGGCATCAAAAATGGCCAGCCTGTGAACGTGAAGTTGAAAGAGTTTCCCAACAGAGAATTTACTGGCACGGTTGCAAGAACTTCTGTAGCGCTTGACCCAGCCACTCGCACATTGCGCACTGAGATTCATATCGCGAATAAGGAACTCTTGTTGGCACCAGGCATGTACGCCGATGTGAGTATTTCCGTCCCCACTACTGCGCAGGCTTATCTGATACCGGCAAATTCTCTTGTATCTTCAAGCGAGGGACAACGAGTGCTTACACTCGCAGCAGACAATACGGTTCACTTCAAGAAGATCCAACTTGGTCACGACCTCGGCACGGACATCGAGGTCGTCGGCGGACTGAATGGACATGAATCGTTGGTGGTCAATCCGCAAGACACGCTTACTGATGGCGCAAAGGTTGCAACCGAGGCGAAAAAATAGGTCGGACCGGTCCCTACATAGGTCAGAGAAAGACCTTTATCTAATAGGGAAAATCAGCAAAACTCTGTTAAGCCTCGCCAGTTGCGCGTTACCAGGCTCAAGCATCGCCCCCTTGCAGCTTTCGCCAGCCTGAGACGGCTCTAAGCAAAGGCTCCGCGTTACAAAGTGGGAGGCAAAAATTGACTCTCGCCGCAATCCAACCATAATGGGGGCATGTTGAATCGCTCGACCACCACTATGGTAATGCCGATGCCCTCCGGGAGGGGGGTGCCATTGCCACACGTGAGAATGTCTAGCTAAGCAAGTAGCTCACCCGAATAAGTGTTGCAATGCCCTCTCTTCCGTGCGGAAGAAGGGGCTTTTTGTTTTGGAGGTTTTTTTCAATGTCACAAGTCAAATCCACTGCCGAATCACAAGAATACTGTTTTGCCACAAAGGCAATTCACGAAGGACAAGAAGCCGACCCAACCACGGGCGCGCTGATCACGCCGATTTATCAAACATCCACTTTCGTTCTTGAAGAACTGGGCGTCAACAAAGGCTACCAGTACGCACGAACTCACAATCCAACCCGTAGCGCACTCGAAGAATGCCTTGCTTCTTTGGAAAACGCCAAATATTGCTTGGCTTCGGCTTCTGGTTTGTCGGCAGCCGCCACAGTGATAAACCTTCTCTCCGCCGGCGATCACGTCATTGTCGGTGAGGACGTTTACGGTGGCGTGTACCGCCTGTTCGAAAAAGTCTTCTCCAGATATGGTCTGACCTTCACCTACATCGACGGCAAAGACATCAATGCAATCGAGCGCGCCATCACGCCGCAAACAAAATTGGTCTGGCTCGAATCGCCAACCAACCCACTGTTGCGTTTGGCAGATTTGAGAAAAGTCGGAGAACTCACGAAATCACGCGGTTTGATTTTCGCAGTGGACAATACATTTGCCACACCCTACTTCCAACGCCCGATTGAACTTGGTGCCGACGTCGTCATTCACAGTACCACTAAGTACATCTCAGGACATAGCGATATCATTGGTGGTGCCATCATCACATCCAATGATGAGCTGTACGAAGTTCTCAAATTCCACAACAATGCAGTTGGTGCCGTGCCTGGTCCGCTCGATTGCTTCCTGGCTCTCAGAGGTGTGAAAACCCTCGCCCTCCGTATGAAAGAACATCAAAACAATGCCTTTGCAGTTGCGCGTTTCTTAGAACAACACCCCGGCGTGGAATCAGTTTTCTACCCAGGCTTGACCAGCCACCCACAACACGAACTCGCTTGCGAGCAAATGAAGGGATTCGGCGGAGTCGTGGCATGCGTCGTCAAAGGCGGCATTGATGCGGCAAGAGCTGTCGTAAGCAACACAAAACTATTCCAGCTTGCAGAAAGTCTCGGCGGCGTGAAGTCACTGATTTGCCATCCAGCATCCATGACCCACGCACCAATTCCAAAAGAAGTCCGCGAACCGTTGGGCATCGTTGACGGCTTAATCAGACTTTCGGTGGGCATCGAAGAGTCCACCG
>DTSE01000348.1 GCA_012965515.1 Candidatus Melainabacteria bacterium
TTCGCCGAAAACCCGCCAGGAGCCTAGACAGGGCGGCTGATGTGCCTGCCTTTAGAATATACCCTTTACACTTGAAGACGCTAAGCAGGCTCGTTCTCTATAATTGGACCCTCGTTGTCGTCCTATAAAGAAATGGAATTATGCCTGACTACCTGCTGGAAATTGGAACTGAAGAACTGCCCGCCGGCCAAATAAATGAGGCGCAGGCGAAACTCGAACAGCTGATGGGGGACGCGTTGAAGTCCAACAATCTGGCGTTTGACAGCGTCAAGGCAATGTCCACGCCCAGGCGGCTGGTGGTCATGGTCAAGAACGTGCAAGAAAAGCAGGAAACCACCACCAATCGAGTCAAAGGACCGAAAGTCCAGCAGGCATTCGGGCCTGACGGCAAACCGACTCCCCAAGCGACCGGTTTTGCAGGCAAATATGGCTTGTCGGTGGAACAGTTGGAACGCGAAGAGGTCGGCGGCGCCGAACACCTCTTTGCCAATGTCACTGTCGTCGGAAAGACCGCGCAGGTTGTGCTTCAAGAAATCGCACCAGGTCTTGTGGGGCAACTGCCTTTCGAGAGACCAATGTGCTGGGGTGCCAAAACAATGAAGTTCTCAAGACCGATCCGCTGGATCGTGTCTTTGCTCGACGAAGAAGTCGTGGAGTTTCAACTCGAAGGTCTCAAGTCAGGACGGGTCACGCAAGGGCACCGCATTCTTTCGCCCGGCGACATCAACTTGAAGAATCCGTCGGAATATAGCGAAAGATTGAAGACTGCAAAAGTAATTGTTGATCCTGCCGAGCGCCGCAAGGCAATCGAAAAGGGTGTACTCGACCGCGCGAAAGAACTAAACGGCGATGTTCGACAGTTGGGCGGTTCTTTGTTGGACGAAGTCGTCAACCTGACCGAGTGGCCGCACCCTGTAGTCGGTGAATTCGGAAAAGAGTATTTGGAACTGCCGGACACTCTGATCGAAACGATCATGGTGCACCACCAGCGGTACTTCCCAATTGAGAAGAAAACCAAGAACGGTGACGACAACAATCTGTTGCCGTACTTCATCACTATCTCCAACAATGACAGGAAAGAAGCCCAGGATTCTATAAAGCAAGGCAACGAGCGCGTTATCAAAGCGCGTTTGGCTGACGGTAAATTCTTCTACTTCGACGATCAAAAGACGAAACTCTCAGATCGCAAAGAATCGCTCGACCAACTCACTTTCCAGGAAGGTCTAGGCAGCTATGGAGAGAAGGTAGAACGCCTGGTGATGCTGGCGGGACAAATAGTCGACACGCTCGCTTTAGATAGCAATGTGAAGATGTGCCTCGAGCGCACTGCAAAACTGTGCAAGCTCGATCTTGTAAGCAACCTGGTTCGCGAACTGCCGGAGCTGCAAGGTTATGTAGGCTCATGGTACGCAAAGAAAGAAGGAGAACCGCCGGAAATCGTGGCTGCGATTGCTTCGCACTATGCGCCCCGGCACACAGATGACAGCCTTCCCAAAGACGCTGTTGGACAGCTCATCTCCGCTATCGACAAACTCGATAACGTTGTCGGTTTGTTTGCACTCGGCAAAAAACCCTCGGGCTCAAGCGATCCTTACGCGCTGAGAAGACAGGCTCAAGGGCTTGTAGACATCCTTATCCATGGACTCTCAGACAAAGCGCTTTCGGTTTCTGCACTCATTGAAAAACTGCTGGATGAGTTTGAACCAAAACTGAAAAATTCCAAGCGCGGTTTCAAACGCGACGAGATTCGCGCCGAAGTCAACGATTTCATCGTTCAAAGACTGAAAGCAAGATTGCTCGAAGGCGGCAGAAGCAGAGAGATTGTGGATGCCGTGCTCTCGATCAAGGATCCGCTCGTTGATGTAAGTGATGTTTTGAAACGCCTCGCATTAATCGAATCTCTGGCGAAGACGGACAATGGTCTGGCGCTTTTCAGAGTCGGAAATCGTATTGGACGTATCCTGCAAGGACCGGCTGGTGATGAGGTTTCAGAATCACTCTTCAGCGAAGATGCAGAGAAAAACCTGTGGGCGAAATTCTCGAAAGTAGAAGAAGAGATCGCGAAAGACAAAACTTCGGACAGCGAGAAAGCACTCAATCTGCTGACTAAAGTGACACCAGAAATCGATGGTTTCTTCGACAAAGTCATGGTCAATGATCCGGACGAAAAGAAGCGCGCCAATAGAAGAGCGCTTCTCAACCGCATTTACAAGCACTTCGCCGAAGTTGCAGATTTTCCGAAACTGCAACCGATCATTCCGGGCGGACAAAGTTAGTTGGTCTGGCAAACAATTTTCAATTCGGATTGAATGGAAATCGATAGTAATCAGGAACAGATCAAAATGGAATCCAACCACAAAACGATGAAAAAGCGCAACACTGCAATGGTTTTCGCGATTTCGTTCTTAATGGTTATGTCGGGTGTCGCCGCGAATATCTCAGCCTGTCTTGCACCGGCAGATGCGCGTGCAATTCTGCCCGAGGCAGTTTTGAAAAAACCGGTTCCGGTCCGCGAAGATTCGGTGAGCACTTATGTCCCTTCTTCCGTTGCCCCCGGCAACGGCATCGCAGTCAACATCATCTATCCTGAAAAAGTTAGATACAAGGCCGGCGCACCAATTGCAATTGTCGTCAGCGGCAATGAATCCACCAGTTTGTCCATGTCCATGCACGCAGCCAATTCGGGCATCGCCGAAGTGCGTTTTGCTTATCCCGGTTGCGGCATGCGCCAGTTCCACTCTGACGGCATTTTCGACAACTTCGGGGACTCGTGCAGCACGGCACTGAAAGACGTCATTCTCTTTATGAAAGGCGAGACGAAAGACTATAAAGGTCGTTCGGTGAGAGAACTGATTCCAGTCAGCTTGGATCAAAGCGTTGTCGGGCTTGTCGCCTGGGAAACCGGCGCAAACATTGCGCTCGTTACCCTGGGGAAACATCAAGACAAGATACCGTTTATCTCCTACCTCGCATTCTTTGAAGGTGCCGCCGGATGCATGTTTGCACCGGACAACTTGGGCACGGTCAAAGACATGATCTTAAACCGACACTACAGAGAGGGAAGCGCCGCAGCCGGTCAAATCCTTATCGACTATCGCAAACTTACGTTTGTGCAAAACGCTCGCCGTCACCCGGGCGTCGCGAAGAAGCGCGGCGAAACTGAGTTGAGGGGAGTTTTGTTCTTCGATGAGAATAACAACAATACTTGGGACGAAGCCGCAGAGTTTGCACTTAACTTCGCAAGCGAAGTCGGTCTGGAGAAACAAATTTACGCTCCACCAATCACTGAAGCTTTGATGCGACACAAAGTTTTTGAAAAATCCGCCGGCCCAGGTTCGCAAAGGACTGCTGTCTCGAATTCGTCCGATCAAAAGGCGGGCATGGGAAAACCTGGTGAGCAGAATGCTAGCGCGAAACAGCCTGGCGATGAAAAATTGGATACGGGAAAGAGCACCGCGAAAGGTGCCGACGCGAAAAAGCCTGACGGGAAGAAGGTGGATTTTAAGATCCCTGACTTGAGGAAATTGGCGCTTGGAATAAGGCCCGGACCAGCCTCAACTGAAAACAGAAAGCCAAAGAACAAAGAAGAAGAATTGGAGTTTATCGGCAAACAGATTTCCGACAAAGTGTCTTTTCTGAATGAAGAAGAGAGAAAACCTGTAGCAGAGAAACTGAAGAAGCTGGCGATGTCTTGTAAGACATACGATGAAGCTAAATTGGCGATTTTCAAATACAAGATTGATAGATCACGCTGGCCGTCAACTATTGCAAATCTTCCTACAAGCAAAGCCTACTTCGAGGCGAGGGATGGCGCGCTGTATATCAAAGACGTTGTAACGAACTATCCCAATTTGCTATTCGGTCTTTTCGGAGCGCGCGTGGCACACACGCAAAGACAACCCGATCACCCGCATATCGCATATCTCTACAACAAGTTGTTCGAGTGCAAACCGAAATGGTTGCGTTTAAACCCTGAGCCTGTTTACGTTTCCTCCCTTTGCCGGATGAACGTCAACAATTTCTCCTCAAACCCTCCCAACTCACCCCTTGATGCTCCAAACATTGTCGAACACTTGGCGCCACTGGGTCTCGTTCCTGAGTACGCCTATATGGACGCTCTGGTCGCGGAACTTTCTGATCGCGCCAAGTCAGGCAACCTGAAATTCCCGCTCGCCGCAACGCTCTCGGACTACACACCCATTGCTGATCCCCGGAAAGTCGAGCCCAAGCCGGAATCCAAGACTACAAGCAAAGATGGTTCGGAGACCAAAGACGAGGGCGGTACCAAAGACGGCAGTACTAAAGAAGCAGCGTCCGAGAAATCAGAAGCCGGAAACAAGACAGGTTCTCAGGCGTCACCTTAGACGACTCGGGCAGTAGGGTTCTGACATTCATGTTAGGATTAGGATGCAGTTAATCGCGAGCAAAGAGGACAGCCAATGTTCAACGTAGGTCCCGGCGAAATAGCTATTGTCGGTATTCTGGCACTCGTGCTGTTTGGACCCAAGAAGCTGCCGGAGCTCGGCAAAGCCCTCGGACAGGGTTTGGGCAATTTCAAGAAGAGTTTGACCGATGCTCAGTCTGAATTGAAAACAGCCTTGGAAGCGGAAGAGAAGCAGCCAGCCCAGGAAGAGAGCGCTAAGCCTCAAGCCTGATTTTTCCAAATGCCTAGAAAGACAAACACTAACAACGGACCTGCTGAAGGTGCGAAAGACAGTCGCCCCAAAAGGTCGAAAAAGAGTGACGTGGCAAACGTCACAATCGCTGATGAATCTGAATCCGGCGTAGGCAAGGGTTTAGAGTCTCGCATCGCGAAAGACAATGAGTTTCGCGTTCAACATCAGAAAACCCCGCCCAAGGCTCCGGACAATCCCAAAGTTCCGTTTGAAGTCATTTCCAGCTTCAAGCCGGCTGGCGATCAACCAAAGGCAATCACTGCCTTGAAAGCCGGAATTGAGCGCAATGAGCGTTTTCAAACACTGCTCGGTGTTACAGGCTCAGGCAAAACAATGACCATGGCGCAGGTGATTCAAGAGACGCAGATGCCTGCGCTCGTTCTTGCGCACAATAAAACCCTCGCAGCGCAGCTCACCAACGAAATGCGCGAGTTTTTCCCGAATAATGCCGTCGAGTATTTCATCAGCTATTACGACTATTACCAACCAGAGTCGTACATTCCTTCCACAGATACTTTTATTGAGAAGGAAGCCAGCATTAACGATGAAATCGACCGCCTGCGCCACTCTACGACACGTTCGTTGTGGGAACGCAACGATGTAGTCGTGGTTGGTTCGGTAAGTTGCATTTACGGTCTCGGTGTTCCGGAGCGATATTTGTCCGCTGCAATCGAATTGAAGCTCGGTCAGATTATCGACAGGCACGAGCTTTTGACGGCTCTGGTAAACATACACTATGCCCGCAATGACATGGTTGTAGAACGTTCGCGTTTTCGAGCGCGAGGTGACGTCATTGAAATCTATCCTTCATATGAAGAACGAATTTTGCGCGTCGAACTCTTCGGAGATGAAATAGAACGGCTGGCCATCGTTAATCCGGTGACCGGTGAAATTGAAGAACTTGCCGATATCGCAAGAATTTATCCTGCAAAACACTATGTTGCCGACGAGCAAGAATTAGAGAGATCGATCGAACAAATCGAGCTTGAACTTGCAGAACGGCTGGAAGAGCTAGGTTCGCAAGGAAAACTGTTGGAAGCGCAGAGATTGAAACAACGCACGCGCTTCGATATCGAGATGCTCAAGGAAGTCGGATATTGCAACGGCATCGAGAACTATTCACGGGTGCTCGAAGGAAGAGCGCCTGGAATGCCGCCTCAGACACTTGTTGATTATTTCGTTCGCAAGTTCGGCCGGGATGGTTTCCTCACCTTTATCGACGAGTCGCACGTTACTTTGCCTCAGCTTCAAGGTATGTATGCCGGCGACAGATCGCGCAAAGATACGCTAATTGAGTACGGTTTCCGCCTGCCTTGCGCGCGCGACAATCGCCCCCTCACATATGACGAATTTTTCGGCAAAGTCGGCAAAACGATTTTTGTCTCTGCTACACCTGGAGACAACGAGCTTAAAATCAGCACTCAGGTTGTCGAACAGATCATTCGTCCCACCGGGCTTGTCGACCCTGAAATCGATGTTCGACCTATCGAAGGTCAGATTGATGACCTGATCAAAGAAATCAAAACGCGGTCTGCCCGACAGGAAAGAGTGCTCGTCACGACGTTGACCAAACGGATGGCTGAAGATTTGACCGAGTACCTGCAAGAACTCGGAATCAAGGTCCGGTGGCTGCATAGCGACGTCAAAGCACTGGAGAGAATTGAACTTTTGCGCGATTTGCGCCTTGGTGAATTCGACGTGTTGGTCGGGGTCAACCTATTAAGAGAAGGACTCGACCTTCCTGAAGTAAGCTTGGTGGTCATTATGGAAGCCGACAAAGAGGGCTTCTTGCGGGCGGAACGCTCACTGGTTCAAACAATCGGCAGAGCAGCGAGAAACGCTGCCGGGCAGGTGATCATGTATGCCGACCGCATGACTGATTCAATGTCTAAAGCAATCGGAGAAACGCAGCGCCGCCGAACCTTGCAGAGAGCGTTCAACGACGAGCACGGTATCGTCCCGCAAACAATTACCAAGCATGTGTCGAATCCTATACTGGAAGCGCTTCGCGGCAGACCAGAAGAATCCGACGATCTATCAATTGGGGAAATGCTCTTCCTCGAGGGTGGGGAAACCCGCAGAGAAACCGCCGGTAGCAAGCAAAGAGCAATACCAGGACTGATTAAGAAGCTGGAAAAAGAAATGAAGCAAGCAGCCAAAAATCTTGATTTTGAGCGTGCTGTCGAACTTCGTGATCAGTTAAAAGTATTGCAGGAACGTTCGCTCAAGAACCGAAAACAGTGATCTGTTGCCTAGTTCGGGCATTGAACGTTATGTATCAAAAGCCTTAAACTCCGTTAACAAGACGCGCACAAGTTCCAATCCGCACTTATACTGCAGGTAGGCGTTGCCAAGCAACCGTTGTTTCCTGGCGCCCGGCGATCTCTTGACGACCTCCGTTTAGGACGCCTCAAATAAACGCCTGTGTACGCCCGGTCTGGCGCTGTGCGTACGCTAAAGAAAATGGCTAGGAATACTCCGAACCATATAAGAAGGAATCTGGATGACTCTTCCTAACTGACCCGCCCTGCCTTTGAGCACTGTGACGACTAGACGGTCACAACATGATTGCGTGGAATTGTTAGGGAACTATTTAGAAACCACTTGAATACAAAAGACGCACCTATGATGCAAAAACGGAGTTCGCTTAGGAATTCTCTCCATCCATAACAATTGGTCCGCTTCGGGGACATTTAAAAAACCATTCGGATGGAATAAGAGCTTTCTAATCGCGGCGAACAGTCGATTTTGGTTTGCGTTGCTTACCTGCTCGAAATCGAAACCCTTATATAGAGGCAGTTATGGCGAAAAAGTCCCCGGATAGCGAAAAAGTTATGGGCGGTGCACTCGTAGAAGACGAGAACATTGCAAAAAGAAACGAACTGGAAGACCTGGATCTTATGGATGATGGCGATCAATTCACCATCATTGATGACGAAGAAGATCCGTTGGCGGATGATGACGATACTCCAGTAGAACTTCCCTCCAGCAGAGAAATTGCAACCGAAGATTCGGTCAGACTGTATCTCCGTGAGATCGGTCGTATTCAACTGCTCAAGCCGGACGAAGAAATTGAGCTTGCCCGCAGAATCCTGCAAGGCGACATGATGGCGAAGAGAAAGCTTGTACAAGCTAACCTCCGATTGGTTGTATCTATCGCTAAGAAGTACATCGGACGCGGACTTTCCTTCCTTGACCTGATTCAAGAAGGCAACCTCGGCCTAATCCGCGCCTCAGAAAAGTTCGATCACGAACGCGGTTACAAATTCTCGACGTACGCCACCTGGTGGATTCGTCAGGCAATCACCCGCGCTCTGGCAGACAAATCCCGCACAATCCGTGTGCCTGTGCACATGGTTGAGACCATCAACAAGCTCAAGAAGGTTACGCGCCAACTGGCTCAAGAACTGAATCGCAAGCCTACTGAACAAGAGCTGGCTAAGTCGATGGATGTTTCGCTGGTCAAACTGCACGAAATCATCAAAGCAGCTAAAGAGCCGATTTCACTGGAAACACCAATCGGTAAGGAAGAAGATTCCCGCCTTGGCGATTTCATTGAAGACGCAGAAACTGACAGACCGGAAACCACCGTCACCCACGAACTTCTGCGCCAAGACCTGGCGAAGATGCTCAACGAACTGACTCCTCGCGAGCGCGATGTGCTCCGCCTGCGTTTCGGTCTCGATGACGGCAGACAACGGACTCTGGAAGAAGTCGGACAACTGTTCGCTGTAACACGCGAGCGTGTCAGACAGATCGAATTCAAGGCACTCAGAAAACTGAGACAGCCGGGTCGCTCCTCAAGACTGAGAGAGTACCTGTAAAAAGAAACCGAGGCGCCCGAGCTACAAACAGCTCGGGCGCACTCAACTTTAGGACCCAAAAGGACCACGGGGGAGAAGATTGTGAGCTATTCTGACGATTACGCAACGACATCGACACAAAGTGATGCTCAAGATGCGATAGCAGATTCGCCAGTGACGACAGAACGTGTCGTTGACACACAATCAGGCTTTCTCGTTGTCATTAAAAGATTGGAAGCCCGTCTGGCGTTGTCTGTAAAGCGCCGTATCGGCACTCCTCCGTCCAGTTCAATTCTTTTAACCCAAGACGAGTCGCTGAAGTTGGCTCGTATTTTGTCTGATGGTCAAACTGAAACCGCAGAGACCAGCAATGGCAACGGACGCAAATCCGGTTTTGCACGCGACATAGACAATTGGATCAACACACTCTCTTCTTCGAAGGCAGAAGCCAGAGCGGAGCAAGAGTCCTCCGCCGGCGAATTGGATGCCTACAATCAATTAGATCAATACGACTCCGGTGAGCAAGAACCATCACCTTCATCCCGCTGGGATAAATTCATGATGGATGAGCCCACACCGGAAGCGCGCCGCGCCGCAAGAAAACAACGCAAGAGCAAGAAACCAATCGCCATTCCGCCAGGCGCAAAGAAATTGGCACTGGGCGTGGTCGCGACACTAGTGGTGGTGGCGATCGGCGGCACTGTTTTCTCTGTAATCAAACCTTCCGAGAAGGCGGCACCGAAGCCTGATGTTCTTGCTGCAGCACCTTTGTCTGACACTAAAGTAGACAAGTTTGCCCGCACTTTCGTCTCCAACATGCTGGATTTCGGACCTTCTTCGTATCGCATGTCTCAAGTTCAAGCGATGTCAGTCATGAATCCCGAATTGCTGGACAATTACTGGCAAGAAACCAATTTCCCGCTGACGAGAAAGCAGCTGGCCGGTCTGCCGCAAAATCAAACAGTCTTGATCACCAAAGTGACTCAAGAGCGTGTTAACGAAACGACCAAAGACGTCGATATTTTTGCGGAACTCGTAAGTGCCGACAACAAGATGAGCAGCCCAGTTCACTTGAAACTGAAAGTTGCGCAAACGGCTGACAATGAACTGCAAGTGATTGAACAGAAAGACCTGACTGCTGGTACACACGAGTAGACTGCGTTAGACCAACTCTTGCCGGAGCGCCGCAGAACTGGCGGCTTCTCTAGGTTCGGCTTCCAGCCGGCGCTAATGATGTGCTACTTCTAGTAGAGAAACGCCTCTTGCTCATTTTCTGCAGGCGCGTCGGAAGCACGCTGAGTTAGCAATTGCCGGACCTTGATGCGCGTGCTGTACGCTTCACCAAGTTTGCCTTGACCTTCCAAAGACTGTGCCAGACAGTGAAGAACACCCATCAGCGTTATTTCGTCACAGCCACTTTCCGCATTGGCTCGTAAAAAGCCTTTGCATTGTATTTCCGCATCACTGAAGCGCCCATCTCTCAGTGATTCTTCAAATCTATTCAAATGTGTAACCATGATGCCGAGCCTCGTATCCTGGTGCAAACCAGATCGAGTGCAAATAGCGCGGATCAATAGGGACCTTTCCCAACAACAAGCGCACTTCTACAGACTATCTACATTAATAATAACGTTCATAGGCGTCATTTGGGACATACAAAACATATGCAAACTGTAATGAACGTGAGGGGCAGCGGGTTTGGGGATTAATTAAGCTTGCTGCATTATCCATCACATATCTACACGCTATCGGCAAAACGTTTCGGACAATGAGCTCACCTGAAATTCCGTCAAATACACAATTTCAGCAAATACGTTACTGCTGACGAAAAATTCTTTCCGCAAACAAGAACGCGCCAACCACAATTCATCAGGAACAAATGAACTGCCACCATATTTAGTACCTAAGAAAAACAGATGAGGGTTTCTCAGAGAATCCCTCATCAATAGACTTTATTCTATGGGATTGAACTAGCCGCCTTGCAAGAGTTTCGCCCAATCGCGGGCAACGCTTGCAGTGCTCTCTCTCAATGCCCTCATCGCCTCGGCGCGTTTCATGATTGGCATAATCGCTTCCATTCCACCTGAACGCATTGCAGTCATGCCTTCCTGCTGCAAACTAACGACTTCCGCATCTATTGCGTCCAAAACTGCAAGCAAAGAGAAAGTGATGGTCTCAGCAGGGCTTTGCACGGGCGCTTGCACTCCACCCGGCATTGACTGCTCCTCTGCCTTCTCGGCAACAGCGTCGAATTTAAGTGGTTCAGTCTCGTTCACGTCTCCGCGCGAAACGCGCACAAGACGAGCAAAAATCTTCTTAGAAAGAGCAGAAACCTGCGAATTCCTCAGCGGCTTTCCATCTACAGACCAACCAGGACCTTCGTTGAACATTTGAATCGCAAGTTCGACAAAAGCAGGAATAGCCGGGCGATTCGTCTCATCCTCATAAAGAAATTTCGGAGGAATAAAAGAGAAACGCACAGATTTGGCATCGCCTCTGACGCACATTCCCCAGACGCTGTTCTGTAAATAGCCCTGATACAGATTGCTTGGATCTTTGATGCCATCACCGGCCGGGCGACGACAAGTCACGACAAAGGCACGGTTTTCTTCCGTTTGATTGTACTGATATGCATATCTGTTGAAGTCATCGAACAACGTATCCATCAACATAACCATGCTCAACTGGCAGAGCGGGTCTTCTAAAGTTGCTGTAGCAGCCGGCTTGGAATCAACGTTTTCATTGACATTTTGCAGCCACGCCATAGTCTGATCGCCTACGAATGACGTGTTCAAAGAGGAAAGAATTCGTCGACTGAGATCTTCGGTTTGACGACGTCTGATCTGATTGAATACTTCACCCTGTTCTTGATTCATACGCCCCCCTGAACACACCCGCTCAAAAATCGGCTAAGGCCTCTTGTAGTTCCTAAATGGTTTGTTCCTCGCAAAAACGGCAGAATATCTCTTGATTAGTGAAAAGTTTAAAGCGCAAGTCTGTGACGCCTCGATCACCCCAACGGGCGATATGAAGGGAGAGAAACCGGAGATAATGGAATGCTTTCAAACTTTCAGGCTGTTGAAAACGTTAGGATTCAACTTACGCGGACGTGACTTTTGAAACTCGCGGTCAAGGTCTGTGCCTTTTCAGTTTCAGAATGAGAAAAACAGCAATCCAGGCGAGCATAGCACCACACATATCTACAGTCGCATCAGACAAGGTAGCACTGCGTCCGGGCACGAATGATTGATGCCACTCATCAAACAATGCATTAGCAAGCGTAAAAACATATGCGGCAACACACAGCCGCGTATTGCCCCACCCTGATGAAAAGCGGCTTTGCGATATGGCAAACCGGGAAAGTAAAAACAAGATGCCGAATTCGGTAATGTGTGCCAGTTTGCGAATCGGTATATTCGCATCGTGCAAATAGCTTTCTGTAAATGCCCCAGAATAGGCTTGGTGCGAGAAAAGAAAGATGACGGCAATCCAAACAGCCACGGACAGCCAGGCGACGTGCGGTTTGCGCAATGATTCAATCGGCAACGACGTCATCCTTTCAGCACCGGCTTTGAACGCGACAGCTTCGGCTTGCCGGCTGCACTTCTCGGCTTGGATAGTGCGCGGCTGCGCTTTCCCGATACATGCGGATGATCGCTGACAAAGAAGCGCCATAGACGCTCTTGAGCAACATTGATGCCAATGCGCTCACTGATACTTATTTGCTCTGCACCATATTTGGTACCGGGTTCCAGGAAAAGCGGAGAGCTTGAGTCCAGTAGATCTATGCCATTTAAGGATCTGTCTATTTCCCACTGACGGCAGAGCTTACCGGGTCCGTCCCCTCCAGGAATTCCTAACGCCCTGATCAAAATCGCACCAGGAGTACCTTCAGTTTCTGTGACAACATTCAAACAGAAATACATGCCGTAAATGAAATACACATACGCAAATCCCGGCGCACCAAACATTACTTTGCAGCGCTCGGTGATGCCACGATAGGCGTGGCATGCAGGATCATCTTGGGTGTAGGCCTCTACTTCAACGATCTGGGCGCGCACGACTTCGCCAGACGGCAATTTTCTGACAAGAGACATGCCCAGTAATTCCGGCGCAACTTCAACAGTCGGCCTCGCGAAAAAAGCTCTTGTTAGTTTCGTTCTAACTGCCACAGTTAGATAGTCTAACAAATAGTTTCCGCCGCTGTCCGGTACACCTATCGCATTGCGCGGACGAATGTTTGCACGCCACGTCTAGCTAGATAGCCGCCTGCGCGATTCAACATCCGGCCTCCAGCCATTCGTTGCTGTTGCTGCCTGCGTGCCCGTTTGGCTGCACCTTTCATTTCATCAACATTGCCCATCAACGGTTGAGCTCTAGCGAGATCTTTGTTGACCTCACCGGTTGCGGTGCGTTGATCCTCATTCTTGTTGTAGAAAGGCCTGCCGTAGTCTGTGTATGCAACTACGTCAAAGTTCATGTAATTCGTAAACGGTCTCTGGCTCATGCGGTCATGCATGATCTGATCGGTCGTCTTGAATGCGCCCATCGGCGGTTTCATGCCCTTCTGCAGTACAGTAGCAGCCAGCCTTGAATCGAGTATGCAATCGGATGTATGCAATCGATTCTTCGCTTCGTACTTCATATCAAAGCCCTGCATGCGGCTTCTTCTCTGCTCTTGCAGTGAATGTGTGCGGAAGTGGTCTTGATGCATTTGCCGGAAATACGAATCTTTATCAGCGCGCGACAAGCTTTTGTTATTCCAGACCTTGTAGAGATCTTGCCCAAGCTTCAATTCAGAAACAAGATCTTGCGGCGCCCAATAACCAGGCAGGCAAGTCATTACGGTACCGTCCGGTGCCAGAACAAACGTCTGCAAATTATGAGGACCGGCGCCATTGGTTGTACTCACCGCATTGCCTGTAGGCATGTGGACGCCCGACACACCGGCATAGGACGCGCCTGTAATGTCTTTATAGCCAACGACGAAATTGTCTTTGAGGTAAGAGAAAGCTGGTTCCTGCGAGAGCGACACGGCTCTCAGCGAATTTCCGGCGCTTCAAGTGGCGCCGTCGATTTTACCCAGCATATGAATCCACACCACAAGCTTGCCGGTGCGCGCACTTTCTTGAAGTGCCATCGGCAAATTGGTGTACCAATTTATTCCGGTGGAAAGCTCTCTTACTCTGTAAGAGGCTTCATCACCCTTGATCATAGGAATGGCAGAAGCTTGCGGTATCGCTAAAAGCGCCAACGCAGCCAGACTTAGGAGATTTCGTTTCATCACTGACTGGCTCCAAGATTTAGAGGGGATACTTGCCCGTCAGGGGGACATACTTTTGAATACGTATCCAGCGACAAAAAAGTTCAAAATTTTGGGCTTCCAAAAGATTAAATCTCGAAGTCGATAATACATATGTACCCGATATAGAGCCGTTCCCGCAAATCGATACCCCTGCCAGGTTTTCGAATTTTAAGATGCAGGATTTGTTGTCGAAACCGCGTCTAATGCCAGATTTGCTCATAAAAGGGACAATTAGGCGGTGGCAAAACAGCCACAAATGGCAAATCCAGACAAACGGGCGGAAACAAACGTGTGCGGAATCGTAGGCTATCTCAACCTTAACAACGAAAAGCTGGACGGCTCCAGGGAGCTGATCGGCGCCATGTG
The DNA here is from genome assembly GCA_012965515.1 of Candidatus Melainabacteria bacterium. GTDB lineage: Bacteria > Cyanobacteriota > Vampirovibrionia > Obscuribacterales > Obscuribacteraceae > QKMZ01. The sequence goes on from DTSE01000348.1 coordinate 14,151, forward strand.
TCACTCGATTTTCCATCGGGGACCGGACGAAGAGGGCTCCATAGTCATTGATTCGGCAGCTCTTGGCATGACCAGATTGAGCATCATCGACCTTTCCACCGGGCAGCAGCCTATTCCCAACAGTGACGAGAGCGCCTGGATTGTTTTCAACGGTGAAATCTACAACTACAAAGAAATCCGTGAACACTTGCTGGCTAAAGGTCACAAGTTCAAGACGGCCAGCGACACAGAGTCAATCGTTCACCTCTACGAAGAGTACGGAGTCGACTGCCTGCAGCACCTGGAGGGCATGTTCGCGTTCGCCATCTGGGATAGAGCCAAACAGAGGCTCTTTATCGCCCGCGACCGCATGGGTGAAAAACCACTGCACTGGGGCATCTTTGACGGTCAATTCATCTTCGGATCGGAAATTAAAGGGCTGCTCGCCCACCCGAGCGTGAAGCGCGAACTCAATCCTGCTGCGCTTATGAAATACCTGGCTCTGGAATACGTACCGGCGCCCAGTTCAATATTCAAAGGCATCAACAAGCTGATGCCAGCTCACTATCTGATTGTAGAAAACGGCCAAGTTTCCATCAAAAATTACTGGAATCCTAGCCCGCAGCCCTGCAAACTAAACGAGCAAGAAGCTTCCGAGCGACTCATGGAATTGCTGCGCCGCTCGATCGAGTTGCGCCTCATCTCCGATGTTCCTTTAGGCATCTTCCTTTCCGGCGGCATCGATTCATCCGGGATCGCCGCCATCGCCACAAAGATAACCGGGCGCCCGATCAAGACGTTTTCGATTGGTTTTGCCGACCGCTCTTTTGACGAATCCGAGCATGCATTAGCCGTTTCGAAGCACATCGAAAGCGACCACAAGGTCGTCACATTCAAGCCAGACCTGGCTTTCGAAACCATGACCGAATTGTGGGGCTATCTCGACGAGCCAATTGCCGATGCGTCGATTGTGCCGACATACTTCCTTTCGAAGATGACTAAGCAAAATGTCACAGTAGCGCTGGCTGGAGAGGGCGGTGACGAGCTTTTCGGCGGCTACCCGACATATCAGGCACACGGCATGGCGGCTCTATGGCGCACAGTTCCTGGACCTCTGCGGCGCAATTTCATTGAGCCGGCGCTGCGAAAACTGCCCGTATCGCTCAATAATCTCAGCTTCGACTATAAGGTCAAAAGATTCATTTCAGCCGTAGACGAGCCGCCCATGCGCCGTCACTTGCGCTGGATGGGTTCTATCCCCATTAAAGAACAGGCTGGATTGCTCACTCCGGAAATCTACGCAATGGCTCGCGCGGGCAACCTTTCGGAAAATGAGGAAGAGCTCTTTGATGCACCAGGTTTCGACAGAGTACTGATGCCTTCATCTGCAGGAAAAGACGCTGCCGAGGCGGCAATGCGCCTGGATATGAGCACCTATCTGCCGGACGATCTGCTCGTCAAGTCTGACAGAGCGTCCATGGCAGCCTCTCTCGAGGTCCGCTTGCCATTTCTTGCCTACCCGCTCGTCGAATTCGCGCTTTCGTTGCCGACTTCAATGAAGCTAAACCACACGAATACCAAGCTCTTGCTGAGAAAGACAGTGGCGCCTCTATTGCCGGAGTATATACTCAAGCGTCCCAAGAAGGGCTTTGGGATACCTGTCGGTAAGTGGCTTAAATCCGAGTTTCGCCCGATAGTTGACGAACTCTTGGATGACGCTTTCCTTCGCCAGCAAGGTATCTTCCAGCCGGAGTACGTGCGGGCATTGCTCAAACAGCACGACGACGGGCTGGCGGATAGACGCAAAGAATTGTGGACAATTCTTCAATTCCAATGGTGGTGGCGCAAGTTCTTCATGGCATCTCGTGCCAGCGAACTGGTCACCAATTGCAAGCATTGAGCGCCTTGTAAAGCTAACTTTGACGCTATTTCAGGCGAAGGTTAGCCTTGTACACGCGGGGCATATAACTCTTGATTAGGTGCAAGGCGCCTGCGTCCTGTCCGTAAAATGCTGCATCTGTTAGACTCAAATTGTGGGCCCTGACTCGATTTACAACTCCTTAATTTCATTCGCATCCGTTTAAAGTGACCGGCACGGAAAGCATTTCCCAAGATTCAAAACTTCCTCCCAAAGAGGAATTCTTTGACGCGGTCAAACGGCATATTTGCCACATTCTCGGATTCGACTATGGCTTTGTTGATTTGAGCAGGCAGCATGACTTGCTCAATGTCTACACGTTTTCAGCCGCCGAAGATGATGTCGAGGCGCGGCAAATTGTCGAACAATTACAAGATGAGCACCAGCAACCACTGACGGTGGCAAACACGCACCTGGCTCAAAAGGTAACTCACACGCAATCGCCCTGGGTAGGCAGAGCATTCAATAAGAACAAAGACGAATCGGACGATCCTGAAGGCTATCCGTATGTGATTGTTCCAATGATGGAAAATCCGGTATTTGGCACAGGCATACATCGCGGGCTGATACGCGTAATCTCCTTCGACAGTTCCAGAGAAGTGACCGCCCAAGACGTTTCCACACTGAAGCGGCTTGGCGAACATTTGACGAGCAAGCTGCCCGATGCGATGGACTTATTGGCACCTGAAGAGGAAGAAGAAGTTGCCGACAGTTTCACGCAAAAGGATGTTGTGCTAATCGCACATTCCAACCGCCTTTCCCGCCGCCGGTATACGCGCGTTCTCGGCAATCGCTATCAACTTTTGGAAGCGGAAAGCAGCGACAAGGCGATGGAGCTGCTGCAGCAAAATCGCATTGACCTCATCCTGCTTGATGCTGAAATTCAGGGCACTTCCGGCTATTCATTCTGCTCTGTCTTGAAAGAATCTCAGCAGTGGAAGCAGGTGCCGGTCATTCTCATTACTGCTGAAGCTTTAGCCAATGATGCGAATTCAGGCTCGCGCATCGAAGGCTTCAGAGCTGGCGCCGACGACTGTCTTTCGGATACCTGCCCGGATGCCGAGCTGCTCGCCCGCGTGAAGTCATCGCTCAAACACAGACGCATCGAGAAAGAATTGGCCTCGCAACTCCAGCTTCTCGACGATTATGCGCAAAGGCTGGAAGAAGCTACAGAGAAGTTGCACAAGGACAAAGCCGAAGAGCAGATCAAAGCAGCGAATTATCAAAAAGCGAAGTCAGATTCGGAATTGTTGCGCAATCAGGACAATTTGCTGCACCGCATAAGCAATACGATCAGGCGTTCGTTCGACATCAATGCCAACCTTCGCGACATGCTTGAAGAACTGGCCGGCTGGCGAGAATTGGACTGCTGCTTTGTTGCGCTTCCCAGCGAAGAGGAGCCTCAGGATTCGATTCGCGCTGAGTACACAACCGAAAGCGATTTCAGCATCATCAATTCGAATGGTGACATGAAATGCCTCGAGATTTTCAAAAAGCACTTCCAGGTCGAGCAGGCTTTGGTTTGCAACGACGCGGAAACAGACAGAAAATTCGCACCTTTCCGCGAGCACAATCTGACTTCTGTTCCGATTCTATCGATGTTCCTCATACCAGTCACCTATGAGCAAAAACTGCTGGGACTGCTCGGGGGATTCAGATGCGAACGAGTCGCGCACTGGGTTCCGGATAACGAAACATTCCTCAAATCCGTAGCCGACCAAGTTGCGTCAGGTGTGATGAACGCTCGCCTTTATGCACGCGTCCAGCGCCAAGCCACCACAGATGGTTTGACCACGCTCTACAATCACCGTACCGGTCAAGAAAAATTGGCGGAACAGTTGCGGGTGGCAGAGCGCTATCAACGTAACGTGTCTGTAGTCATGATCGACGTCGATCACTTCAAGTCCATCAACGACAATCACGGACACCCGGCTGGTGATGCTGTTTTACGCGCTGTCGCCAGCGTGATTAAAAACGACTGCCGCGACGTCGACATTCCGGTTCGATACGGCGGCGAAGAGTTTCTCCTCGTCCTGCCCGAGGTCAACACGGAAGGCGCGATTGTTGTAGCGGAGCGGATCAGACGCAGTCTCCTTGCCGAAGTCGTTCACCACGATGACATCGAAATCAGTGTTACAGCATCGATGGGTATTGCCTCTTTTCCCGAGCACGCGCAAAGCCAGCAGGCACTCCTCGACCTGGCAGACAAGTCACTCTATTTGTCAAAACGTCTTGGACGAAACCAGGTTCATGCCGCCAATGATTTGAATCAAGACAACCTCATCGCCATCGAACAAGCCGAGCACGCGAAGAGCGAGAAGGCTCCGGCAACCTACCAGCCGACAAACTTCGTTCCACCTTCGGTTCCACCCGGCGTCGAAGATAAAGAGGAACTCGTACCTGAAGTCGTTGAAATGGTCAAAGCACTGGCGTCGACGCTCTATTCGAAATCTGAGTACAACAAAGTCCACCATCTGGAAACTGCTCGCCTTTCCGAATTACTTGCAAAAGTCATGGGACTGTCTCAGGGACAAGTGGAGCAGATTCGCGTCGCCGGTCTCCTGCACGACGTTGGCACATTATCCATTCCGCAGGATTTGATGCAGAAAGACGGCATCTACACGCAAGAAGAAAAGGAGATTATCAAACAGCACCCCATTCTTGGTGCACAATTGCTTAGACCAATTCGCGCATTGCGTGACGTTTGCGAAATCCTCGAACATCACCATGAGCGCTGGGACGGCACGGGCTACCCAAATGGCATGAGCGGCGAGGAAATTCCGCTTGCGGCCCGCATTATTCACATTGTCGAAAGTTATCACGCCATGATCTCGGATCGTCCGTACCGACCGGCAATGTCTACGGAACGCGCGATTCAGGCGTTGCGCGAAGGCGCGGGAAGCCAATTTGACCCATTTCTTGTCGACATATTCATTGCCGTATTGAACAGCCTCAAAGAAAGCGAAAGACCAGAACGGAGCCTGGATAAAGACACCCCCGCATGATTACCGTTTACGCGCCATGCAAAATTCAGAAGATGAATTTAGTGATCTGAGGCAGCGCATCAAGGCGCTGGAAACCGAGCTGGCGATCGAAAAGCTCAAGAACAAACAGTACGAAAATCAGGCTACTTCCGCGCAAGAGCATCTCAAAGAAACTGAAAAGAAGCTCGAACAGACGGGGCAAAATCTCTCAACGTCCGTGCATGAGAAGTCACAGTTCATAGCCAAACTCACGCATGAATTGCGCACGCCGCTCAATGGCATTCTCGGCATGACTGACTTGCTTTTGAAGACCGCCCTGAATGGAGAACAGCGCGATCAGGCGCTGGTAATCAGCGAGTCAGCACGCTCTTTGCTGGAGCTCATCAATGACTTTCTGGATTTCTCGCGCATTGAGTCAGGCAAAGCCGAGCTGGAAATCATCGATTTCGAGCTCATTGCAAGTGTTGAAGCAATTGCTGATTTGCTGGCCGAGCAGTCCAGACAGAAAGGCATTGAGCTTGTTTCCTTCGTATCCCCAAAACTTCCGGCAGTTCTCAAAGGAGATCCGGGTTCCATCCGTCAAGTGCTCCTGAATCTCGCCAGCAATGCCGTCAAGTTCACGCAATCTGGCTGCGTCTTCATGCAAGCAACTTTGCTTGAATCACTGGGCGCAGACAATCTGATTGTGCGCTTCTCGGTTCGAGACACCGGCATGGGAATTGAAAGCGATAATTTAGAGCGACTGTTCGAACCATTCACACAAGCCAGTCTCTCGGTAAAACGAGAATTCGGTGGCACCGGACTTGGTCTGACTATTTCACGCGGTTTGGTCAATCTTATGGGCGGTAAATTAGCCGTCGAAAGCACCAAAGGTAAAGGCTCGCACTTCTGGTTCGATCTGCCTCTTAAAGCGGTGGGCGGTGGCTTGAACGGCACCGCGACAAGAGAGTTGTCCGGGCGTGTTTGTCTGATTATCTCTGCGTTTCCACCCATTGCCGGAGTGCTCGACAGCTATGCGGCGGCATGGGGCATGCGCGTGATAAACACCGATTCAATTGATTCGGCTCTGGCTGTCTTAGGAACCATCGATCAGCAAAAGAAGGCGGGCGCGGTAATCATCGACGGTGATTCGGTCGATGCCCACAGGCTATTCATCGAGGCGGAACATCGAAACCTCCTTTCTCCGAAAGTCAGAATTCTTCTTTTGACGTCCAATTACAATGAAGATGTGGAATCGCATATGGTGGCAGAAGGCTTCGCCGCTCTGCTCGCGAAACCTGTGAAATATTGGAGTCTATACAATACGTTGGAGCACATCCTCGTCAAGTCGCTGTCTCCAAAACTCGATCGCCGCCTCACCGTGCAGATTCCCAAACTTGCACACGCTGACAAAGTAATTCTTGTGGCAGACGACAGTCCCGTCAATCAGAAGGTCGCGCTTTTGCAGTTGAAGAGCCTCGGTCTCATGGCACGCGCCGTGTCCAGTGGCGAAGAAGCATTAGACCAGGTCGCTACAGGCGACTATGCACTGGTTTTGATGGACTGTCAAATGCCGGACATGGACGGATTCCAGGCGACAAAGGCAATCCGGAAAACGGAAGAAGGAACTAATAAACGCATTCCGATCATCGCACTGACCGGCAGCGCCGACGCAGAAGGGCGCGCGAAGTGTCTGGATTCAGGCATGGATGAGGTGCTCATAAAGCCGGTCGCGCCAAACAAACTGATGGAAGTGATCGATCGTTTTCTGAAGGGAGAACAAACGGAAAAACAGCAGCGCATCACTCAAACGATTTTGAAACCGGACGCCTCAGTCGTAGCAGCCACTCCGCTGCGCGACCCAGTAGACTTCGAGGAGCTCAAGAAGAGCTGTGGCGTCGATGTAGCTCACGACATCATCGTCGTTTATTTGTCGGCTGCGGAAACTCTGCTGGGCGGTCTTAGAGAAGCCAGGGAGTCTCGCGACGCTGTCGCACTAGCAGCACTTTCCCACCAATTGAGAGGCTCGTCCCAGGCTGTAGGCGCGCAAGAGATGGTGACACTGTCGGACAAACTTTCCGCGCACGCACGAAAGAATAGCTGGATCGAAGCGAAAGAAACTATCGAGAGTCTAATCTACTCGTTCAGCCGCTTGAAGAAATTTACAGAACGCGTCCTGGCCGAAGACCCGGATCTTTTAACTAAATAGCTCCAGCGAAGCGTGGGGGCGCATTGCATGCGCTCATTTTTTTTCGGGCGCGTGCAACGCGCCCCCACGGTTACATTATCCAGCGAGGATGTCGGCGAAGAGCAAGGTGGAGAGGTAACGTTCGCCGGTGCTACAAACCACTGTAACGATGCGCTTGCCCTTGTTCTCGGGGCGCGACGCGATTTCGAGTGCGGCAAAGACGTTGGCACCGCTGCTGATACCGGCAAGAATTCCTTCTTCACTTGAAAGTTTGCGGCCGTATTCCAGCGCTTGTTCGTTGGTGACGCGGAAGACTTCGTCGATTACGGATAGATCCAAAATCTGCGGGATGAATCCGGCGCCGATTCCCTGAATCTTGTGCGGGCCCGGTTTCAATGGCTGCCCCGCCAGAGTCTGAGTGATTACCGGGCTGTCAGACGGTTCCACAGCAACGACCTTAATGCTCGGCTTGCGCTCTTTGAGAACTTGCCCGACACCGGTGATGGTGCCGCCGGTTCCTACTGCGGAAACAAAAATGTCGATATTGCCATCGGTGGCTTGCCAGATTTCCTCAGCAGTTGTTTCGCGGTGTACTTTAGGATTGGCAGGATTTTGAAATTGTTGGAGCATGTAGGCATTTTTGGTCGTCGAGACCAGCTCGTCTGCCTTGGCAATCGCACCTTTCATGCCGTCCGCACCAGGGGTGAGAACAAGCTCTGCTCCGAGAGCGGCAAGCAGTTTGCGGCGTTCGAGAGACATTGTATCGGGCATGGTCAAGATCAATTTATAACCGCGCGCAGCCGCGACGAATGCCAAAGCAATGCCTGTGTTGCCGGACGTCGGCTCGATGAGAGTCGTGCTTCCAGGAGAGATGACGCCAGCCTTTTCGGCCTCGTTGACCATGGAAACACCAATACGGTCTTTAACTGATCCCAGTGGATTCAGAGACTCCAACTTCACCACGACTTCAGCGCCAAGCCCCTTGGTGAGCTTGTTGAGCCTGACCATTGGAGTATGCCCGACTATGCGCGTAATGTCGGACGCAATCTGTTCCGTTCTAGTAGCTGTCATTCTGCAACCGCCTTTTTCTCATTGAACTTGTCGACGTTCCGAGTTTCCTTCGGGTTCGGATTATTGGCTTCCAGTTCGGCCAGGCGCTTTTCGCCTATCTCTTTGAGGATTTTGCCTTTCTTAGATTCCTTTTGATCGACGGATTTCATCATCCGCTCTCCCTTTGCAATCAAACCTCTGGCATGGCTGATGCTTGCTTTGAATTTCTTCTGCATGCGCTTTTCGTCATCGGTGTAATCACCTGGATTCGACTGATTGAGCATGTCGCCGGCTTTAGTTTGACCGGGAGTGGCAAACTGATTGGCGTTTGGATCTGCCAGCTGGCCTGCAGGCATCGCCGAGCCGAAGAAATCATTTGGACCGGCAACAACTGGCTGCCCACCAGCAGCCATTACAGCAGTCAACAAAGAAAAGAAAATACGATTCCTTTTTGTTTGGCTCGTCCGATACTGGCTGCAGCTGGTCGAATACATTTCGATTACTCCTTACAAAAAGTCTCTGTTTAGCCGACTGTGGCTAGACCCGGAAACTGACGGTTGTGGAAATCTGTGGATTGCTGGAAAGCGTGAGCGACCTTAAGGACGACTTCATCGCTTAAAACCTGTCCTAAAATCTGCAAGCCAATCGGCAATTTGTCTTTGCCAAGACCGGCTGGAATAGAGATACCGGGAAGACCCGCCAGGTTAGCGGGAATCGTTGCAATGTCCGACAAGTACATGCTCAACGGATCATCAGTTTTCTCTCCAATTTTGAATGCCACCGTAGGTGATGTCGGAGAGATAAGAACGTCGCAGTTCTGGAAAACGCTGTCAAAATCGTTCTTGATCAAACGCCTGACCTGCTGAGCTTTTTTGTAGTATGCATCGTAATAGCCTGAGCTGAGAGCATAAGTGCCAAGCATGATCCGGCGTTTCACTTCTGCGCCGAAACCTTTAGAGCGCGTTGATTTGTACATTTCCAAAATAGAATCTTTCGCCGCGCCATCTGTTTCGCGCAAACCATATTTGACGCCGTCATAGCGTGCCAGGTTGGCAGAAGCTTCGGCGGTTGCGATCAAGTAATAAACAGGCAAAGCAAATTTCGAGTTGGGAAGAGAAACATCTGTCACTTTCGCGCCCAGCTTCTCAAAGATCGCCGCAGCTGCACGTATGGAACTGACGATCTCAGGTTCGATTCCTTCGCCGACGAGTTCTGTGATGACGCCGACTCTCAGCCCCTTCATCAGCTTTTCCGGGTCTGAGGATAAAGCTGCTTCGAAGCGAGGTCCCTGGTGTTTGAAAGGCTCAGGAATAGATGTTGAATCTTTCTTGTCATGCCCAGCTATGACAGAAAGGGCGATAGCAGTGTCTTCTACGCTTCTTGCCAGTGGTCCGATTTGATCGAGCGACGAAGCGAAGGCGACAAGACCAAAACGCGAAACCATTCCATAAGTGGGCTTCATACCGCTAACACCGCAGAAAGCAGCGGGTTGGCGAATGGAACCGCCTGTGTCGGAACCTAAGGCAACAACCGCCATGCCGGACGCAACAGCGGCGGTAGAGCCACCAGAGCTGCCGCCTGGCACGCGAGAAAGGTCCCACGGGTTAGCGGTTTTTTTGAAGGCCGAGTTCTCCGTGGACGAACCCATAGCAAACTCATCCATGTTCGTCTTGCCGATGAACAGCGCGCCCGCTTGATCCAATTTTTGGGCAACGGTGGCTTCATAGGGCGCGATGAAGTTCTCTAAAATTCGGCTGGAACAGGTGGTCGGGTAGTCGGCGACACAGATGTTGTCTTTGATTGCCACCGGAATACCGGCAAGCGGTGGGAGTGTTTCGCCCTTTGCGATCAGTTCATCGACGCGCGCGGCTTGTTTTTGAGCGCGTTCTTCAGTCAAGCATGTGAACGCCTTAATGTCGGAATCATGCGCCTGAACGTGTTTGACATGCGCAGCCAAGACTTCCTTGGCAGAAACTGATTTATCCGCCAAAAGCTTTTTCAATTCACTTATCGAACGCCCGACAAGCTCAGTCATTAACTAATGCTCCAAATTGCCCAGCTAGAACTGCCCGGGGCAAGGCTCTAGATTTTAACCCGTAACCTTCTTGAAAAGAAGGCTTGCGTTATGACCACCAAAGCCGAAACTATTGGACAAAGCGACTTTTATTGGTGAATTCTTACGCGCAACATTGGGGCAATAATCAAGGTCGCAATCAGGATCTGGAGTATCGAGATTGATCGTCGGAGGAATAGTTTCGTGCTCGATTGCCAAACAGCAAACGGCTGCTTCAATGGCTCCGGCTGCGCCAAGCAGGTGACCGGTCATTGATTTGCTGGACGAAATTACTACACCACCCTTGGTGGCATGCTCGCCGAAGACGCGCTTCACTGCCGTCGTCTCGGCTTTGTCGCCCAGAGGCGTAGAAGTGCCGTGCGCGTTGATGTAATCAACTTCTTCCGGCTTAACATTAGCTTGTTCTAGTGCCATCTTCATCGCACGCATGGCGCCGTCTCCGTCGCCGCACGGCTGTACGATGTCGTGAGCATCAGCGGTAAGCCCGTATCCGGCGATTTCAGCGTAGATATGAGCGCCTCTGGCTTTGGCGTGGCTGAGACTTTCAAGAATGAGCACAGCCGCGCCTTCTCCCATCACAAAGCCATTGCGGTCTTTGTCGAATGGTCTGGAAGCTTTTTCCGGCTCATCGTTGCGCGTGGAAAGTGTTCTGGCTGCAGCAAAACCCGCCATAGAGAGCGGGGTGATTGGTGCTTCGGTGCCGCCGGCAAACATTACGTCGGCTTCACCGCGTTCGATAATGCGGTAGGCATCGCCCAGGGTATGCGATGAAGTTGCACACGCAGTCACATTGCAGACATTCGGTCCTTTGGCTCCATGCACGATGGAAACCCAGCCAGCCGGCATGTTGACGATAAAGAGCGGCACTGTGAAGGGAGAAACGCGATCCGGTCCTCTTTCATAAAGAGTGCGAATCTGATCTTCTTGCGATTGCAAACCACCTGCTGCCGAACCGACTGCGACACCCACTCTTTCAGGGTTCTCTTTGGTCATGTCCAGCTTGGCATCTTCAACTGCCAGTTTCGACGCAGCAATTGCGTACTGGATGAAGCGGTCAGCGCGGCGCGCTTGCTTGGGATCCATGTACTTGGTCACATCGAAATCGGTGATTTCAGCAGCGATTTTGCAGGTAGCCTGAAGCTTCTCAGGTACCTTTGTGACCCTTTTTACGCCAGAGCGTCCATTGACAATCCCGTCCCAGAAGGCATCTTTACCGCTGCCTACTGCACTTATTACGCCTATGCCTGTAATTACTACTCGCTCTTTGGTCATCCTGGTCACGCTACCACGCCCACGCCATCACGTTGTCCACGCCATCACGCCTAATTATAGTTGTCAAAATCGGCAACGGGTTGGGACAGGGCCCAGGACAATGTCCCTGCCTGCGCCATCAAATCCGGTGCCGAATCGACTAACTGAACAGTCTGCTACAACAGACGTAATTACACGTGTTGAGCGATGTACTTAACGGCTTCGCCAACGGTGGTGATTTTTTCGGCGTCTTCGTCCGGAATTTCCATACCGAATTCTTCTTCGAGAGCCATTACCAGCTCGACGGTATCGAGGGAATCAGCACCGAGGTCCTTCGTGAAGCTCGCTTCCATGGTCACTTCGTCAGCATTGACGTTAAGCTGAGCCACAGCAACCTTCTTGACTCGTTCGAAGGCTTCCTTCTCTTCCATGTGTCCTACAACCCCCTTAAATCAAATAGAAACGCACACGACACTAAGCGGCAAATCCAACCAAAGGTTGTGTGCCAAGGCGACCTAGGATAGCACGTCGGCTTTCCGGTGGTCTCGGTTTTATAGATTCGTTTACGTGCCAAACTTGCGTTGTAAACACAAACTAATTCAACAAAAACCGATGTCCTGGCACCGCCCCTGGCGGCTCCGCCGCGGACTTTTTTACGTATACAAACCGCCGTTGACTTCCATAACCGTACCGGTCACGTAGTCACCCAGACCAGCGAAGAAAAGCACAGCGCGAGCGATGTCGTCTGGCGTTCCCATGCGGCCTGCCGGGATTTTTTCAACGAACGAGTTTATGATTTTTTCACCCAGCGCTTTGGTCATATCGGTATCGATAAAGCCTGGCGCTACTGCGTTGCAGGTGATATTGCGCTTGGCGTATTCAAGCGCAACAGTTTTCGTAAAACCAATCAGACCGGCCTTCGCGGCAGCGTAGTTGCACTGTCCGAAATTGCCGTGAACGCCGGTTGTCGAGGCGATATTGATAATGCGCCCGTAACGTTGTTTGGACATGATTTTGACAATCGGCTGAGTTACTTTGAAAGCGGAAGTCAGGTTGGTGTCGATTACCGCTTGCCAATGCTCTTCGCTCATCTTCAATAAGAGGTTATCCCTAGTGATGCCGGCATTATTGACCAGAATGTCAATCTGTCCGAATTTTTCCATCGCTGATTCGACCATCTTGTCGATACTTTCGGAATTGGTGACGTTTGCCGGGCAGCTAACTGCCTGAAAACCTGCTTTCACCATCTCTTCTGCGGTGCCATCAGACGTTTCCACATTGATATCGCTGATGACAATCTTGGCGCCGTGCTGCGCTAAGACTGTTGCGATCGCCTTTCCGATACCGAAATCGATCGTTTGAAAACGGCAGT
>DTSE01000349.1 GCA_012965515.1 Candidatus Melainabacteria bacterium
CGCGAGCCTGTATCGCCTTTCAATGACCTAGAGAGACTTCTAGTCAAACAAAACCGGCTACCTGAGCTGGAACAAGCCCTCACCACTGACGCACAACAAATGCAGGCGAAGCATGGACAGGACTCTTTCGAGTACAAAATGAGCCTGATGAACCTGGCGAAACTGTACGGAACTCACTTGAAAGATATGGACAAAAGCAGGCTGATGTTCGCTGAAGTGGTGGAATGGTCTAAAACAGTGGAACCCATCACTCGCAAAATGGTCTACACGACCTACGATGGCGTTCTGCGCGCCAATGGACTCGCAGCCGAAGCAGACGCGGCCCAAGCTGAACTAGCTGCTCTCAAAAAACAGTCGCCGGCGTAAAGTTTGCAGAGGAACCGAGTTTTCGCAATGCGCAATCGGCAAATCAATGCTGTCCTGTATGCTTTTTGCACCCTGGCGCTCGGTTCACTTGTATTCGCCAATCCATTGATTTCAGACCCTGACACACCAACCGAATTCATTTTCACCGAAGACAATGAAGATCTTAAAGTTGCGAGGCTGAAATCTCTTGGAGATTTGGAAGAAACACTTAAGTCCCAACCCAAAAACTTCCAAGCTCTTATGCAAAAAGGCAAGCTCTTAAGAGAGTTGCACAATGATGCCGGGGCAATTCAGCTCTATACGAAAGCGATTGAGATAAACCCAAATAGCTCTCGAGGCTACAAGCAAAGAGCGCTAACTTATCTTTCAACCAAACAATACAAGAATGCCGCTGCAGACCTTGACAGAGCCGTTGCTTTGGCGCCGAATGACTTGTCATTACTCTCAGTGCGCCCCGAAGTTCACTCTAAATGTTCGCTTGCCTGCTATGAGAAAAGAGACTACCTTGGCGCAATTAAACACATGGACGTCGCACTCATAGATCTTGAGAAAGAAAGGACGCACAATCCTACAAGTCTCGTTTCTAGACTGAAGATTGGCCTCGCCTACTTACAAACGGCACAGGCTGCAGAGCGCATTAGAAATATAGCAGACGCAAAACGGCGCAACCTTGAGGCACGGAAGAATTTTGAGTTTGTTGTTGAACGAAATTTTGGTCCGCAGGAGGTGAACATACCTTTCCAAACACAAGCGCGGATACTGTTAGCAAGGGCGAATCTAGGACTGAAAGAACCAGCAAAGGCAATCGAAGTAGTAGAAGCTATTAACACAAAAGACTTGAACAAAGGTGACCATGTGCAAGTGCTCATGGTTAAGATGCGCGCGTACGAACAGATGTCTGAAGTGACCAAGGCTGCAGAAATAGAACTCAAACTAGAAGAGTTGGGCGCCGGTGCCTACTGGAACCGCGCAGCAAAACACCATTTTCCGGCTGAAATTAATAATACGCGCAAGAAAGCTCCAGTAGATTTCCGGGCAGAGGTCAACGAAACGAAAGTTGGCCGACCTTAACAGATACCGCCAGATATCGATAAATCACAGAGCAAAAGTTTACCGTTTCAGCCATTTGGCCAGCACATCTTGCAGCTGTTCCAGCGTGAAGGGGATCGCCAGGTAGTCGTCCATACCTGCATCTAGACACTCCTGGCGACTCGCCTTCACATACCCGCTGACGCCTATGATCGGTACACGTCCGCCAGCGGTCTCCTCGATTTTTCGAATCTTACAGGCGCACTCCGGCCCGTCAGTATCAGGCATTAGCCAATCCATCAATATAATGTCGAACTTGATGGTTTCCAGCGCCTTCAATCCTTCCTGGCAGCTGTTTACTATGTACGATTTGATTCCAAGGCTGTCGGAAAGTAGTTCAAAAAGCCTCGCATACTCAGGCTGATCGTCAATGATCAGAACGAGGGGTCTATCTCCCCCTGCGTCTTTCTCTACATTCGATTGAGCGGGGACCTTTCCCATTATGCACCTGTCAGTCTACGAAACTAGAGACTGCGGGAGCTTCCAGAAGTTGCCGATTAGATACAAAATCTAATCTAACCTTTCAAAATCCCGCAAAGGTCTGACGGGCTGGCAAATTTACCGACTGCCTTAGTGTTACTCATATGCGGCATTGTCTTTTTTGATTTTTGCGAATTCTTCGCTAGCTTCTTTGGCGCGTCCCATCTTTTGCAACACCTCGGCTCGCAACTTAATAAATTCAGGATTATCGGCGCTCATTTTGATCAAAGAGTCAGCTTGCGACAGAGCATCCTGCAATTGCCCCATGCCCATGTAAGCGCGAGCTTTCAACTGCGTTGCCGTTATGTGACCGGGGTGCTGCGCAATCAACACATTCGCATCGTCCAAGACTCTCTTGTAATTTTTCAAAATCAAATTGCACTTCGCACGATTGACCATTTCGCGCCAATTAGAGTTTTTAGTGAGCCCTCGATCGAAATCTTCAACCGCTTTTCTGTACTCTCCGAGCGCTTCATAGCAAAGAGCCCTGGCAATATAGCTGTGCTTGCTGGCAGGAAACAGCTTAATCTTATATTGAGCGACTTCTAGCGCTTCTTTCCAACGACCAGCCATTCGATACATTTTACACT
>DTSE01000350.1:0-3821 GCA_012965515.1 Candidatus Melainabacteria bacterium
GAGCGCGATCTTGGTCGTGCACTCAGGATACTTGATGCATCCCAGGAATTGACCGAATCGTGAAGAACGAATCGCCATCTGCTCTCCGCAGGCTGTGCAGCGTTGGTCGGAAAGAATGATGACCTTGTTCATGTTCTCTTCGGCCTTCTTCAGTGTTTCACCAAAGGGCAGATAGAACTCTTTCAGCATGCCGTGCCAATCGACTTGATCTTCTTCGATCTTATCGAGTTTTTGCTCCATGTCTGCTGTGAATTTCACATCGACGATACTGCCGAAGTGCTCGACAAGCAGCAAGTTGACGGCTTTTCCAAGCTTGGTAGGAACCAGAGTCTTGTTGACGCGCTCGACATATTTGCGGTCGACAATTGTTGTTACCGTCGCGGCATATGTCGATGGCCTGCCGATTCCCTCTTCTTCCAGAGTCTTCACGAGACTGGCTTCGGAAAAACGCGGCGGTGGCTGCGTGAAGTGCTGATTAGGCTTAACTTCTTTGAGCTTTAGAGCTTCGCCTTTGGTGAGCTCCGGCAAGCTTTGTGTTTCACCGCTCATTTCGCCTTCTTCAGCGTTTTCACCTTCTGTTTCGGATACAGCCGGCTTGGTGGGACGGTTGTAGACGATGGTGAAACCGGCGAATTTGGTCTCGGTTGCGGATGCACGGAAAATGGCATCACCAGCGGAGATTTCAGCAGTGCGAGTGAGAAGCTCGGCTGCCGACATTTGGCTGGCCATGAATCTTTCCCAGATCAATTTATATAGCTTGAACTGATCGTTGCTCAAATGCTGCTTGATGGACTCAGGCGAATTCTCTGGATATGTCGGACGAATTGCTTCGTGAGCATCCTGAACGTTCTTGGCCTTGCGCGTATATACTCTCGGCTTATCCGGGCAATACTCTTTACCATAGCGGTTTTTGATATATTCGAGCGCTTCTACTTGTGCCGATTCTGCAACCCGAGTCGAGTCGGTTCTCATATAAGTGATGAGACCTGTCGCACCTGCTGCGCCCAGCTCGACGCCTTCATATAACGTTTGCGCAACTTGCATGGTTTTCTTCACAGCGTAGCCAAGTACGGTGGAAGCTTCCCGCTGCAAGGTGGAAGTGATGAAGGGTGGAGACGGTTGTCTCTGGCTCGTTTTCTCGGTCAGCGAGCTGACTTTGAATTCTTCGCTTTCGATGGATTTGAGAATTTTGTTGGCAGCTTTTTCGCTGTCAATAATCATCGTGTTAGCAGCTGACTTTTCCGATGCAGCAATTACACGCTTACCTTCGTACTTATATAAAGGCGCGATAAACGACTGTTTGGATCTCGAACGTGAAAGTTCGGCCTTTATAGACCAATACTCTTTAGCATCGAAGCTTTCGATCTCTGCTTCACGCTCGCAAATGAGGCGCACGGCAACCGATTGCACCCGACCTGCAGAACGACCGTTGACCTTTCTCCAGAGCAGCGGACTAATTTTGTAGCCCACCAGTCTGTCTAAAACGCGACGTGCTTGTTGCGCATCTACAAGGCGCTTGTCAATCTTGCGAGGAGCTTTGATCGCAGCCAGGATGGCGTCTTTGGTGATTTCGTTGAACTCGATGCGATGTACTTTCTTATTAGGCAATTCCAGAATCTCTGACAAATGCCAGGCAATCGCTTCACCTTCGCGGTCAGGGTCGGGCGCGAGATAGACTTGGTCAGCTTCGTCGGCAGCTTCTTTCAGCTCCTTAACGATCGGCTCTTTCTCCTTCAGAACCTCATATAAAGGCTCAAAATTCTTGCGTACATTGACGCCTAGCTTGTTGCGCGGGAGATCGCGCACATGTCCAACGCTGGCCTTTACCTGGAAATCCTTACCCAGGATTTTGGAAATCGTCTTGGCTTTGGGCGGAGACTCAACAATAACTAGAAATTTCGCCATTTGAAACGCGGCACCTCGGAACTGCAACCTGTCAAGATATGCGGACAAGGGGGTACTATAACACGGTCGTCAACCCCCCTCTAAAAATCGGCCCAACCGAAAGGTCCCCCAATTTTTGAAAGGTGAACACGAATATTTTCCAGTCACAGCCTTGCTTTTAGAGAACTACAGCGGTCGGGATAAAACCCATCTTTTGCAAAGCGAAAATTTTGCTCACTTTCGCTGTTTGGCAAACTTCCCGACAACCTCTTCCAAAACGCCCTGATTTAGCGCCCCAGAACCAGCCAAGACAGCCGTTCTGCCGAAGTCTTCCTCCGGTTCGTCAGGGCCACCGCCTACCTCACTTGAGATCCCCGCTGAATTTTCATACGCGAATCGAATAGTCAGATGGTCCAACTCATCTAGATAGGAGATATCTTGACCGTCGATTTTGATCAAATCGAACAATTCACTCCATTCAATTACGCAAACCATCCTCTGATTGATGAACTCATCCAGCTCCAGAACAAGCTGATCTCCAAGCGCCTGGCGTTCGCTTTCACTTGACTCGCTCAGACGATATAGATCGAGATGGTAAAGAGGAAGTCTGCCGGAATGGTATTCATTCAGCATAGTAAAGGTAGGGCTTTGCACAACCTCTTTTACACCCAAACCCTGCGCCAGCCCTTTTACGAAGGTGGTTTTGCCCGCGCCAAGCGGTCCTTCCAGTGCAATCACACAAGAATCATTTATAGACTGTCCGAACAACTCACCCAGAAGAATCGTCTTCTGTCTGCCGTCCAACTTGAGATTCACTGTCGTTGTCTTCTGTTCCCGGAGCACTTCGTCAGCTAGTTATTTTGAAGTTCTCGGATTAAATAGATGGTCCCAGCCCCGAACAAGAATGAGTTTTGACCCGGAATGTTCCAGGTGGGGAACCTCCTAAACGGTTTACCGTTTCCTACTTCCTGTTTGTAAGGACTTACGTCCCAGGCTCATAGGTATACGTGGCCATCTCGAGTCGGAACCCCGAATACTCAATTCTGTAGGACAAAACTTTTTGAATTTCTGTCCAAGACTGAGACTAACCGCATCATAGTGAAGTGGCCTAAGCCTGTCAACAAAGGGTAAAGACAAAGTTTTGGCAAGCCCCTAAATGAAAGAATTTTCTTGCCAAGGAAAGCGTTATCGCCACCAATCACAGTGGCATATCTTCCCTAGCGTAGGTTGACGCCATGCGTCGACCGGTTAAACTTGCAGTCGACGCATGGCGTCGACCCTACAATAGCTGTTTTACACGTTCTTTGTATTTCTCGGTAAGAGCGCATACTTCATCGCGCGCCGGCAACCAATAGGTCTTACCACCTGGATAAACCGGCTCTTTAAGAGCTTTTCCGTTAGGTCCATCGGCAACCACCGGAGTCATTTGATTGAGCTCGTAAATTGCCTCGAGTGGAATATCTGAACCGTATTTCTTCTGTGCCACCGCGTACAGTGTCTGATCCCAATTGATCGTGACAAACGAACGCTGCTTATCATCAGCATTTTCACTCGAATAGTTGTTTTCAGAGCCAGTAGTTTCCAGTTGCGGATGAATTTCATCCATCAACTTGTAAAAAGCTTTTTCCAAACTTTCAATTTCAGACCAAGCTGGAAGAACATACGAATTTCCGGCGAAGTATACCGGATCGAGCAGCCTGCGAAGCCCGTTCTCGTATACAACCGAGGGCTTTAGCCCATTCGCTTGAAAAATTGCAGCGAGTGGATGTTTTCCTTCATACTTCACTATCTGATTCCCCTATGTTTCTAGTTTTCAAAATGGGGTCAATGACCTCTCAACTCCAAACGGTTGGCATTTTATGACCTGTAACGTAAAGGCGGTATTGCAAAACGTATAGGAAATCCCATACGATTGAAAAAGTACCTCATTTTTGCAT
>DTSE01000350.1:3831-26924 GCA_012965515.1 Candidatus Melainabacteria bacterium
GAAGGTTTCACCGCGTTCAATGACAATTTCGACGCGCTCGTCTTTACCACCGAGACGTTTATCAAAACCTGATTCCACTTGATTGTTGTCCGGCGGAACTTGCGATTTGCCGGTTTTCTTACTCATTTGTTCTTTTCCAAAACCTTGCCGCTAACAGAACGTTCCGGAACTTTCAAAGCAGGCACACCCGCATCAGCAGGCAATCTTCCATTTTCACCGGCGCTTTCACCGCTGGCAGGTCCGCCACCGTCACCGCTGCTTTGACTAGTCGGTTCAAATTCTGGCTCATTGGGCTGCTGCGAACTTTGATGCGGGCGAATGCGGGCTACGGAGTTGTGAACTTCCGGAGACGGACTTGGCACAACGCCAAAGTTTCTAACGTACAATCCCGTACCTTCAGCACGCATCTTCACGCGGTCTTTGAGACGGCTGGTTGAAAGCTGACTTTCCAAACTGTCGGCAACTTCATCAAGCGCGGCTTGACGATCCTGGCTGTACTGCTTGTACTTTTGAGATCTATCCTGCGCTTCCGCTCTGACGCGGTTCGCATCACTATCGGCTTTCCTGCGAATTTCAGCGCAAAGGTCTCGCCTGCGCTGCAATTCCATCTGCTTTGCCAATTCAATATGGGCGTAACTGACGCCCCACCTAGGGCCTGCGCCAGCAGCTGTTATTGGCGCATCCATAATCGCTCTGCACTCAGCATCCGCATCATCTAGAATCTTTCTGGCGGTGCCTTCCCCAGTCTTTGCAGCATTGCTGGCAAACACTTCCGATGATTGCTTGTGGCGACCTTTCTCGAAGTCAGCTTGTCGACGGATAGTATCAACTGCTTTGTGCAAATGATGTGGAGCGTTGTGCTGGACAGTGCCTGGAGCCACGAATGCGGCTTTCTGAACTGCAACAGGCTTACCCAGAGCAGCCAACTCGGACTCGCCGGGGATACTCATTCCATAACCGATAAGCGCACGCCGGCAGTATCCGGAGACAGGACCAAACGGATCAAGGCGGTATGCCATATCGTACTCACGTTGCGCCTCTTCGTGGCGATTCAAGTGAACATAGCAATTAGCCAGGTAATAGCGACCCATCGCATAGTGAGGCGCCTTAGAAACAGCACGTTCGAGCGGTCCGATTGCCATCGAATAACGGCGGGCGTGAAATTGACGCACGCCTTCTTCCAAAGGCGTGTACATCGCGGACCCTGATGCAGGAAGCGTTTGCGCAATCGACAAGATGCCAAAAGCTGCAGCAAAAATGCCGGAAGATAACGAAAAAACTAGTAGTGGCCGTTTAGGCATAACCAAGTTGGGCTGATTTAACCGAAGCGCTATGTTGTCATTATGACACTGAAATGCCCATAACAAAAGTGAAAACATGGATTCCCTCGTATTTGAGGGGGCGCAAAACTAACTGTAGGTTTAACCGTCCGCTTCAGATCTGTCATTCCTGACGTCGACCTTTCATCAGACTTTTAACTGGTTGAGTGTTGAACTTGGCACGTAATTGAGTTACGACGGTATTCGCAACCAGTGTGTTCCCGTTCTCAAGATTAGATTTGGAGCTTATCTGAAATCCAAAAACCCGCGGGTCTTCAGCCACCAAAGCAACCCTCCGGATACAGAAATCATCACGCCCAGGCAAAAGTAATAGCCCCAGGTCAGATGTACTTCCGGAATTTGGAAATTCATTCCGTAAATACCGGCAATCAAAGTCGGCGGCAGAAACAGAGTGGCGATGATGGTAAGAATCATCGTTGTTTCATTGGTTCGCAGTCCAAGCCCTGAAACGTAGACGTCCATTAAGTTGTAGGACATTGAGCGATACGTCTCGAACATTCTCACGAGCGCCATCGCCTCATCGTGACAGTACCCCAGTTCCTGCCTTCCCTTGTCTGTAATTACATGGCAACGACACCGAGACAAGGACAAGACCACTGTTTCAACAGGCCAGACAGTATTGAGAAAGATCCAAATAACCTGCTGAGCGCGGTTAATGAGATGCAATTCTTGTTTGCCTGGGTGCTTGATGATGCGGCTTTGAATCGTTTCGAGCTTCGTTCCCCCGACTTTCAAGACTTCAATATAAGTGTGAATGATGTCTTCAATCAGGTGCGCAGAGAGCCGGTCAACTGTGTATCCAACCAGGTCTTCCCCACGCGCCATCAGACGATCGATTGTCACTCCAAAGGCAGCATCATGACTAAATTGCCGAGTGATGATCACGCGCTCGGTCATAAAGAAGTTGATTACTTCAATCGCTTCAACCACTTCACCAACCGACGGGCGCTGCAGTGTCCAAAACAGTCCGTTATGAAACTCATCGAAAAACGAGCGGTGATGCGGCCAGCGCAACAGCTTCTGCTGCTCGTCGGAAAGATCCATGAACTTTGCCAATTGTTTCCAGAACTCATCGCCAAGGTAACCGGAAATATGCAGCCAGCAAATTCCATTCTCGCCGCGATCTTCGCAAATGCTGTCAAAATCGATAAACGGCCTGACTTGCAAACCGTATTCATTGAGAAGGTAATACTGAATTCGCGGCTCGACCCGTTCCGGAAGGCAAGGGTTCATCTCGAATGTGTTGAAATCGAACGATTGGCGACCGTGGGTAAAAGGAAGTTCTTTCATCTGATTGTTGTCTGCATCCTGGGGGATTCCATCGCTAAAGCAAGATAGTAGAATGACACAAATTGACGACTTGGCAGATGGTTTTCCCGGGGCAGATGAGAGTGAAGTTAACTAAAACACTGCCACTTTCTTGCGGACTGCTGATCTTCTCCTCCGCAACCTGCCCTCCGTCGCATTCATTTCCGTTTTTCCATAGAAAGCCCGCGGCAGAACCGCCAGCAGCAACAGAGACGCCGGTTGTGGCGCCGGCAAGCAGCGTTCCGAATTTGAGAACAGCACCAAGGTTTCGACCCAATACCTCTACTTTTGGTCCGATTGAAAATTCAGTTCCTGCCGCACCAGCACCCGAACGTTTGCGCGAGCCTTTCAGTGCACCTTCAACGGCTCCTGCCATTCTGCCCAATAGCATACAACCGACAAATGGTAATTCGTTGCACGCAACTCAGCCGAGCGCCTCTCAGCCGACAAATGCTCGACCAATCGACGGCATTCCAATCATTCACAGCCCCCCTGCGCTTCCTGAACGCCCGCCAATTCCGCCACCACCAGCGGTGCAAGCGCCAGTCATGGTTCTAAATGGAGAACCAACGCCTTCTCTGTCGTGGAGAGCCGTGGCATACAAACTCTGGATAACGCCGGAAACACTTCCGCCAAAGAGATCTAAGTCGCAAAGCTCATTTCCTTTCTCAACGACTGTAACGATGAAAGCAATCATGAAGGCACTGAGCGAAGCCGGATGGAATACCAGTCAGTTCAGCGCATCGGCAGGACATTTGTTAGCTACTAAAACCGATCCTGAGGTCAACAGACTGCGTTTGATTTTTGCAGCTCATCCGGGAGATGGAGGCAATACAGTTGTGCGGGTCGCCACGGATCCTGATGCAAAGAACTTTGACAAAAGTCAGTTAGAATCAATCTTTTCACGAGCACAAGATATCGCCGCTCGCAATGATCTGCTTTAAGTGGAGAAAAAAATTTGTCGCCGGATAGAAAACCATTCATCATCGGAATCACAGGAACCATCGGCTCAGGCAAATCCACCGTCGGCAGTATCCTGGAAGAACTTGGTGTTCCCGTTATAGACACGGACACAATTACGCACGAAGTTCAAAACAGCGAAAAAATCAAGCGGGCAGTCGTAGAACGCTTTGGCAAGGCGGTTTTGACTGATGATGGCACAGGCAAGATCGATCGTAAAAAACTGGGCGCATTGGTGTTCAAGGATCCGAGTGCAAAACGAGATCTCGAAGCGATGATTCATCCTGCCGTCATACTAGAAAGCAGACGTTGTGTGGCTGCACACTCTGACAAACCAATCGTAGCTATTCTCGCTCCTCTTTTATTCGAAGCGAAAGTGCAAAGCGAGTACGACGAAATTTGGGCAATTGTAGCGAAGGAAGAAGTCTTGCGCGAACGGCTAGCCAAGCGGGACAACCTTAGCGACGATCTCATCACTCAAAGATTGGCGGCCCAATTCAGCCAGGAAGAGAAGGCACGTTTGTCATCAGTAGTCATCGACAATTCGACCTCGAGAGAGGATACGAAACGTCAGGTGGAAGTAAATCTCGAAAAGTTGAAAGCGGGCATTTCAAGCAGGAGCTAGTCGAGAATTTTCTTTAGTTTGTTCGACCAGTGCTTGTCTTTTTGATTTGGTCCAAAGCCCGAAAGATAATCTTCCATTGCTTTCTCAGGATCTTGCGGGGCAATTGCATTCGGCGCTGCTGAACCTTGTGATGGCGCTGGATTTGCACCGCCAGCCGGGTCAGCAACTTTGGCTCCGCATTCGCCACAGAAGCGCGCAGTGGGGTCGAGAGGTGCCTGACAGGAAACACAAGTAGGGATGCGGACACCAAGCTTGTAACCGCACTCACCGCAGAAGTTAGAACCACCTTCCAGACGTGCAGAACATTCTGGACAATGAGGCGCATCATCATTGCCTTGCGCGAAACTCGGGACTGGCTGTTGAACTGGTTGCGGCGGCAAAGCAGGTTGCGCCTGCAAGGATGGTTGCTGCGATTGTTGTGAAGGAACACCTTGCGAAGTGCCCTGCTGCGGCAGCATCGGACGGGCTGCAACCTCAGGAAAAGCGCTTTCTGCCTCAGGCTCCAGAGCCTGGTCTTTGTAAACCTGCGGTGTATCCTCCGAACGTTGGCCACGTGACAAGCCGCCTTTTATTCCTCCCCACGCAACATTCTTTCCTTTTTTGCCAATATTATCCGGAACGACCGGCACGCTGGGCATTCCCGGCATGTTTTCGTTATCGTCTAGCGCATTGTAAATTCCACCTTCTGCCACTGCTGGCGGTGTCGAATCCACAGCAGGTGGAACGACAGGAGGCATCTCCACTGGACTCTTGAAAGACTCTTGGTACAGCGGTGAGATCTGCGGACGCTGCGGGCCTTTGCGCACCGGCGTGCCAATGTCTTTCGGTTTATCCGGATCGTAACCAGCAGGCAGTGGAACTCCAAGATTCGGCACATTCGGGGAGGGACCTTGCTCCATCCAGCTGCCGCGATGATGTTCTCCGGCACCTGTTTGATACTTATCGCCAACGATATGGTCGTGCGAATGAGTTGGACCTGGAGGAGGTGGTGGCTCCCCTGGAGCAGCTGATTGCGATTGAGCTGGTGTTTCGGCAGAAATGTTGGGTTCGGGTACTTGCGCTTCAATAGGCTGCATTTGAGCCGGTGCAGCCTGCGAAACTGGATTTGGATGAGAATTCGGAATCGCCTCCGCATTCTCTTTGGCCTGCGCTGCCCACTGCTGCAATAACGGCTTCTGAGCCTGGGCAGCAGGTTGAATCGGCTGCTGTTGTGGAGCTGGGATCGTAGGCATCGGCGGTGGTGGCGGAGGCGGCGGTGGCTGCATCGGCGAATCCCATGGATTTGGCGTCGGCGCCTGTGGAAGAGGGGGTTGAATGGGCGGCTGCTGTGCCGGAAGAGTCATTGTCCGATCGGGATCCACAACGCCAACTGGTTCGACAAAGGTCTGAATTATGAAGCCTTCCTCGTCTACTTCCGGATCAACTGGAGAAGTGGACGCAGCTTGAAGCGGCGAAGTCGTGTCTGTCGGCAGTTGTCCGAAGGCGGCAGCGGCCGCAGCAGCGACAATATCGACCGGTGGCGGGAGCTGTGAAGGTAGCGATGAAGGGGTGGCACCGGGACCAACCGGATCAAACGCGGCTGTATTAGGCGGTTGTACGGCACCGGTGGTCGACGCAGCAGGTGTTATGGAAGCGGCTGGTGGTGTTGCTGAGGAAGGAGCTTCAGCGACAGGTGCCGCTGTCTCAGGGGCATCTGTCTTAGCAATCGCTGGCTCCGGTGCGGCAGTTGATGGCTCAGAAGCGGCAACTTCGACGGACTTGCCTTTGCGACCCTTCCTGCCTTTTACAGGAGCGGCCGGGACAGTTGAGTCTGAGGCCGCCGAAGGTGGCGGCGCGACAAGTGGAGCAGGAGCTTGCGGTGAAGCTGTGGGCGGCAAACCGGGCACAGCGCCACCAGGCACTCCGCCGGCAGAAACATTTCCCCGAGCTTTGAATCGAGCACTGTCTGCCAGAGCAGGCAGGGTGAACATCGACGGATTCGGATCAGGAATCGTAAATCCGGCAGGCAAGCCCGGATGAGTACGTGCAGCAGTTTTAGCCGCTTCGTTCACAATGGCTTTGTTTGCCACTTCAACACCTTCCAGTGCTGTTTTATCATCAACCAGCGGCTCAGAATCGGGACCGATTGGGATGCCAAACACGTTGTACTTGATACCGGCAGCTTCCTTGCTTTCAGGTGCGATCTGCTGCGGCTCGGGAGGCTGAGGCGGCGCCATGTGCTGCATGACATTCTGCTGAGTTGCTTGAAACAAAGGATCAGGTGCTTCTAGCGGCTTTTTCGAAAACGAATGTGCTGGCGCTTGAGATGCGGCTTCTGCTGTCGGCAACTGAGGCAACACGTGCGGCATGACAGGAGGCGCAGCCGCTTCCTTGTTGGCTGCAGACTGCTGCAACGGCGCAAGCAATTCATCAAGGACAGGATCCGGACGAATTGGAATCGACTCAGCAACCGGCTTAGAGACAACAGGTTTGATGATCACAGGCAAATCGTCGTCAATCAAACCTGGATCAGGTTTGACTGGAATTGCTCCGGGCGCAGTTTGCGCTGCCACCATTGGTGGTGACTGCGGTGTTTGCGGTCTTACTGGAATGGACTGAGGCGGACTAGGCTGAACCGGCGGCAGCGATTGTGGCTGTGACGGCATCGGCGCGGTCACTGGTTTGACAGGAACAATCTGGATTTGTGGTTGCGGTTGTGTAGGCGCCTGTGGTGGTGGTGGTGGCGGAGGTGGCGCCGGAGGAGGAGGTGGTGGTGGTGGCGGAGGTGGAGGCGGTGCCGGAGGAGGAGGAGGTGGTGGTGGCGGTGGAGGGGCCTTTGGCTGCACCGGCTCCGGAACGGACTGTTGCTGCATCGGCTGTGGAGCCTGCTGTTGCATCGGTTGCTGTCCAGACTGCATCACCGGTTGCGGGACCGGCTGCGGTTGAGCCTGTGCCGGTGCCTTAGCAGGCATTCCCGGATCAGGTTTTACAGGTATCTGTGCAGCAGTACTAGGCGGCACCGCCGAACGCGTTGCAGGTTGCATGCCGGGATCCGGTTTCACGGGAATGGCTGCTGCCGCACCGCCTTGCTGCAAAGGTCTGGCCGCCGGTGTTACACCAGGGTCTGGCTTCACCGGTATCTGGTCAGGCTTGACTGGAATCTGATCTTTCGGAATTGTCTTAGATTCGACCGGTGCAATGGTTGCCGGAGGTGGAGGAGGCGGAGGGGGTGGCGGCGCGGGAGGCTGAGCCACAGGAATCGGCACCGACTGCCCACTCTTCGATTGCGTTGCAAGCTGAAACCCACCTTCTGCAAGAAAGAAGCTGGGAAGCATTGACTCTCCGTTGAATGAAGAAGGACTGGAAAGATACAAAGCTTCCCGCGCTCTGGTTACTGCGAGATAGAACAAGCGGCGCTCTTCCTCGAGATCGTTGACGTCTGACGGGAAAAGACCATCCGACATACCGACAATGAAAACGATTGGATATTCCAACCCTTTTGTTTCATTGACGTTCAAAATCCTGACCGGGCCTTCGTTGCCTTCGCCCTTATCTTGCTGACGCGCGCTCCAAGTTTTTACAAATTCAGAAACGCTCTTAAACTGCCGCGCCTCTTCCTCCAGTTGAGCAAGTTTTCTGAGCGGCTCATAATTGACTCCAGCTGGAACTTTTATCGACTTGTAAAACTCATTGAGGCGCTGAGTACGTTTCAACAAAGAGATAGTTTCTGCGGGCGGCAACTTCTCCGCGTGCATGGTGCGTATGATCCGAACGAGCTGTGCGAGGTCAATACACGAAGGATCGGAAACAGCCTCCGAATAAATTTCGACCGCCTTCAAATAAGAAAGGTTGTTCGCTTCGCCAAAACTGGCTATAGTTGCCGATAATTTCGGATCTACCTCTTTAACACGCAACTGGCAAATGCGCTCAAAAGATTCTCTGGCTTTTGGACCGTCCGGGTCCATAACTAGGCGCAAGAATGCCATCACATCGCCGACTTCGTCCGGTATCATTCCTGCATCCGGATGTGTTGCGATACAGCGAATATTTCGCCGTGACAAAGCTTCCTCGATCAAAATCGCATAATTGTTCTGGCGGTAAAGCACAACAATTTCGCCAGACTGCCTGCCGCTGTCAATAATGATTTGCACCTCATCGGCTACCCACTCCGATTCAGCCATTTCGTCGGGAAGTATCTGAGGACCGATAACAGCCTCAGTGGGAGCCGGCCCCCAGCCTGTGGTGAAATCTTTCTGCATGCGTCGCCGCTCGAGAGCGCGAACGATGTGGCGCGCGTTTTCGACGATCGCAGGGTGACAACGCCAATTCTTGTCCAGCGTGTAACATCTGGCATTCGGTAAACGCAGCGAAACTTCAGGAAGGAGCCTCGGCAGGCTCCCCTTCGCCTCCCAAATGGTCAAATCTTCATCGCCCAAGATAAAGAGGTTGTCCTGCGGGAAAGACAGCAGGCGTGCCAGGAGGTCCATCGCGGCAGAAGCATCCTGATACTCGTCAATAAGCACATACTCGAATTGATACTGATAACGCGCCCGGACATCCGCATTCTCAACGAGCAAGTTAGCGGATAAGGTAATCATGTCATCGCGGTCCACACGATTCGCTTTCTGCAGCTGGTCTTCGTATGCTTGAAACACTTTGGCGACGAGTTCGTCAACATCACCTTTGCCGCGTTCCTTTACATGCTTGGGCGCGACAAGATTTGCCTTGTACAGCGAAATCAAACTGACAAGAGTAAACTCGTCCAGCTCTTCCGAAAGTTCCAGTGTGACTGGATCAAGGTCCTTTTTATACTTCTGCAAAAGACGCTGAACCACTTTCAATACATTCTGTTCGACTTTCAGCGGCGGCTTGCGCTTAATCGCTGAGAGGTTTTCCTTCAAAATCTTCAAGCCCAGATCGTGCCAGGTGAAGAAGTTCACCTTTTGCGCCAGGAGCTTATCGCCAATCTCGTCGACCAGAGCGCGCAGTGGTGCAAGGGTTTCCTTCGAGAAGCTGATAACTAGAATCGATTCAGGGTTGATTCCTTGATTGAGGAGGTTGACCACGCGATGCGCAAGCACGGTTGTCTTTCCGCAACCTGCACCACCAGTAATGGCAGCCGGTCCAGCACCATGCGATATCGCCATGCGCTGGACTTCTTCTTCAACAACCAACTCCGGAATAACTATATTTGAATTGCCTTGAATTAAACGCCCGTGTGACGACTTCTTCAGACCGCCACGCCAGACATCCTCAACAGCATCGGCACAAGCAACCACATTGCTCATGATTTCCGAATTAGTCAGACGGACAATGCGCCAACCATCACTAAGCAGTTCGAGATTCTTCTTCGCTTCAGCGGAATAGGAGCTGCCGCCGTCCAGCGACGAAACATTGTCTATTTCGACATCTAACTTTGCGTGTCGATTGAAGATAGCAAAGTCCAACATGTAGTCACCGACCACATGCATTGGAGTTATCGGAAAGTCTCTTGCCTTGAGGGTCTTATAGAGATAGTATTCGGCCTTCAGCATTGGAGGGAGTCCCTCTTCCTTCAATTGGCTGAAGTGGTGCAAGTCAATAGTCGTTGCTTCCAGAATATAGAGGACCTTCTCCCAGGTCACTTTCCTGCCTGCGTATTCAAGGTCCTCGCATTGCCCGCCCAAACCTATCAACTCGTAATAGTCGTGTTTTGTGGTGATCAGCAAAGGCTTGCTGTTCATCGCGCGCGGATACAGGATGTGGTGATAGAGATACCAGAGCTGCTGCGCTGTTTGCGGAGGTGTGAAATTGTTGATTACAGTCACGGGCGCGCCGGTCAAATCGAGTTCGAATTGAGTAGCGACAGGCCTGCCGAACGACGTACTGCGCACTGCCTGGTCCCACAACCTTGCAGCCTGCTGATAGATTGCGGCTCCTTCGACAACCGCTGGTGTGATGCCGCGTGATTTCAGGTTGATAACTGCTGATTCAACATATGGTTCTGCTGCCTCGTCAAAACCAGAAACGAGAAGTCCGCGCGTGGAGCCCTTATAGAGACCAACCGTCTCAACAAACCAATGCAAAGCTTCCCGGCAATCTATAGGTTGCACGGGCATTTTGTTAGGTTGTTCGGACTCTCGTTGACCTTTGGCCAATTGCAAAACCCTTTCGCCAGCAGAAATAGCTGATCTTTATAGGGGATTCTAGTTGATTCTACTTGATAACCTTATCACTTGAAAACTATAGCTATGTATCTAATACCTGGTCCTTC
This sequence comes from Candidatus Melainabacteria bacterium, assembly GCA_012965515.1. Taxonomy (GTDB): domain Bacteria; phylum Cyanobacteriota; class Vampirovibrionia; order Obscuribacterales; family Obscuribacteraceae; genus QKMZ01. Next base: position 14,297 of record DTSE01000350.1, read on the forward strand.
GAGTTTTTACTCAAGTAGCCGATAATCAGATTAATTCTCAGAGCCATGGCTGCAAAGGCCCGCCATTTGGCTGTTAACGGATTTAACACAGGGTAGTCTTGACATTATCACTGTGGAATAGGGAATAGTACAATGGACCTGTGGTTCTATATGAACGTATGGAACTTCATGGCAACCGGCATTCTAAGATGGTTTCCGTTATTAGGGGCCGCCAGGAACCTCAGAAAAGGAGAGGACGTTTTCTATGAGACAAGCATTCCTAGCTTTGTCAGTTTTACTTGTAGCTTCGTTACCAGCTAACGCACAAGCCTGCGGAGATGAAGGTCGTTATTTCCACCTCAAGCCTCCGTCTTGGACACTTACTTCTGCAAGAAGACACGCTGTGCACCGCATGGCCAAAGCACTTCGTTGGTACAGAGAGCACCTCGGCAACAAACCGATCTGCGAACAATCCAACATCCAGGGTATTCAGTGGACCCAAGTTAACCCGCCAACCCGCTAAGCGTCAGAGACCCGACATTTACGTCAGTCCTCTCTCCGCCGCGTAAGGCAGTGTTCACTTAGTTTGGCAAGCATGCTAGTCATGCTTGCCTTTCCTGGTATGTTTCAAACCGTCGAAACAATCGCGCTCCCGCGCCCGATTGCTTTTGGCGGTTTTTGCTTACTTGTTTCTGGTTGTCATAACAATCCCTGGAAAAAAGACCGTTAACGGTTCTTTTTCCGAACTAAAACATCGACACACCCAAAAAGGAGAAATAGAAATGCTCAAAGTCATACGTAACAAAGGCTCCAGTTAACTTGATTGATATGAATTCGAACAGCTCATCGCACCCTATCGAAGAAGAGAAGGGGATCATCGTGGATCTCGGGACAGGCGACGGACGCTTTGTATACCAGAGCGCCCGCAAAAACCCGCACAGGTTCTATCTGGGAATCGACGCGTCCGCCAATCTCCTGGAGAAGGTCTCAGAGAAGATCCATCGTAAACCCGCCAAAGGAGGGTTGAAGAACGCCTTATTCATACAGGCAGCGGTGGAGGACCTGCCTGTGGAGCTCGCTGGGGTTGCAGATGAGGTTCACATACACTTTCCCTGGGGCAGCCTCCTGAAAGGGGTTGCCACCGGGGATGAAACCATCCTGAAAAACATCCACCGCATCTGCGCACCAGATGCGGTATTGGAGGTGATTATCGGGGTTGACCAAGAGCGGGATTCAACAGAGCTTGAGCGCCTTGGAATTAGCAGCTTGTCAAAAGAATTCATTGCTAGTGATCTAGAGCAACGATATCTGGAGTGCGGATTTCAAATCTCTGCAGTCGGCTCCTTTGCGCCGGGCAACTGGCCCGACCTTTGCACGTCTTGGGCACAACGCCTACGCAATAATGACAAGCGATCAATCATTTACTTTACTGCTAGGCGCACGTAAAGCGAGCGAGCCACGATTATCGTTGAACCTGAAAGGGATTAGGGTCGATCAAAATATAGAAAAAGCAGTTACAAATCTTGCCACCTAGCTTGGTATCACAAGAAATCTGGCACTACCGATTCGTATTGCTGGTAAAACTCCAGCGGGCGGCGTTGAACAGCGGGTTGTCCCAAGGCACACCGGTTTTTCTTTGAGAGCCGTAACTTATGTTTGTAACGGTATTCTGATGCGCCAACATTAGTCTGGGCTGGACAATAAATACCCATGGAACCCGCTTCGCAAGTATAGATTGCATTTGCGAGTAAACACGCTTTCGGTCCTCAATTGACGTCGCAGTGCGCCCTTGCTGAATGAGATTGTCCACCGTAGGGTCGTTAAACCGAGAGAAATTCATTGGTCCTTTGCTCGACCAAATCAAGAAACAATCAGGATCCGGTCCAGATGAGCGGCTCCACAAAGTGACGTCATAGTCGCCTTTCTGTAAGTATCTGTGCCGCAAGGCAGCAAACTCCACCACTTCCACTTCGCAAGGAATATGTGCTCGCCTGAGTTGCCCTGCGATGGCTTCAGCGATGTCTGATGAGTCTTTAGTTGATTTGATCCGAAAAGCAAGAAGCTGTTCCTTGCCATCTTTTTGTCGAACATAGCCTTGTTTAACCAACCGGAAGCCCTGCTTCTCCAGAATCTCGCGAGCTTTGGCAGGGTCGTAGCCATATGTTTTGACGGTCTTATCGAAAGACCAGCGACCTTCAGCAGAATCGCTTGTAGGAAGCACTCCGAAATCCCCATAGAGCTTGCTCAGAATGTCCTGGCGGTCAACGCAATGCGCGATGGCTTGGCGCACGGCATCTTCATCAAAGGGCGATCGACTGAGGTTGAACCCGACATAAATCGTCCTAGAACCGGCGAAAGAGTCGAGCACGACATTCGGGCGCTTACTCAGATAGTACTTCCAAGCTCGAGCATCGACCTGCGCCACCTGAACATCGCCACGGCTGAGGGCCATCGACAAGAGGCTCATGTCGGGAATAACCCGCCAAATCAGACGTTTAACGTCTGGCTGTTTACCCCAATAGTATGGGTTTGGTTCAAAAACCAGCTCCAATCCGGACTCCCAGCGCTTCAAACAAAACGGTCCAGACGAAACCGGATGGCGCATCAATACGCCCTTGCCCCTATCCGCCTGCGACAGCAACACTGCAGGCAGGATCTTGAGCTCTACAAGGCGAGACAAAAGCGGTGCGCAGGGACGGTTTAACTTCAGTACAACGGAATTTACTCCGCCGATCACTTCTTTCACATCCCGGTAATCATCCTTATATGGCGAGAATTTCGACGATGCAGCAAGTATAGATTGCACAACATCTTCAACAGAGATCGGCGCACCATCAGAGAAATGAAGATTCTCTCTCAACCAAAACTTGTACGTCTGTCCATCAGGAGATATCTCAAACCGCTCAGCGAGCCCAGGGACGATATCAGTATCCGAGCCATAGCTGACCAGCCCTTCATAAACAAGTGTCTGGCCATAGTAAGAAGCCGAATCCACGGCGCGCAGAGGGTAAAATCCGACAGGCTCCCAATTCATGCCAAACACGACTGTTCGTTTCTGTTCCGCCTCAAGAGCCGTCCGGCTGTTATTCGATTGAATGGTAACGGGCTGGCTGGCACTGGATTGGCTCCCAATCGTTTCGGGACCTCCCCTAGCGCCCTTTCCCACCGCCTGAAACGCCAGGAACAAACAGACAAAGGCAAAGCCTGCCAGCATCAAACTAAAGCGAATTACTGAACCCTTTGGTTTGCTCAAAACAGTCTCAAACAGCCTAGTAGCCGTTGCCTTGAGACACGAAATAGAAGCAAGCCAGCATTACAAGCATGGCGCTGGTTACGCCCAGCCAGAAGCCGGCGACCAAAATCTGCCAAACGATAAGCGCTTGGCGCGCCGTCAAGCTGATCATGATGCCCAGGCGGTTGATGATATAGAAAATTACGGCGCCGACGGTGAAAAGAAGCGGCAAGAGCTTAATTCCAGGCGGAACAGGCACGCAAACAGCCATCACGAGGCTGAGAATGCAAAGTACGACAAGAGCGATGGTCACATAGTCGGAAAAACGCTGCTTAACGTTCTCCGCGACGGACGCTTCGTTGACGTGCTTAAGAGCACGGAGGAAATTGGTAAGACCCTGGCGTCTTATCGGCTGCTCTTCTCCAGCGCTATCTGCCGCCGGAGTGGAATCCATCTTGTGTGCTTCCGATTCAGACACAAACCAACCTCTTTACTCGTCGGAACTCCCTCTAATATTATCAAGCCTCGCTCTTATCCGTGAGCCCGAAAAGAAGTAAAGTGAGCCGGTAGAAGAAATAAAGTAAGCCTAAGTGAGTTCGGACGAGAAAAATTATCCGCCGCAACAGCCGTCCGTATGGGCGCTAGTCCTGCACTGGCGCGGCATTGAGTACACTCGGCGCTGCCTGACTTCCCTCAGAGAAATCAACAAACCGAATTTTCAAGTTTTATTGGTCGACAACGGCTCGGACGAGCGAGACGGCAAGCAGCTTGTGGGTGAGTTTCCCGGCATAGAAATGCTGCGACTGGAGACTAACCAAGGGTTTGCGGGCGGTTGCAATGCAGGAATGCGCTATTGCCTGGAAAAAGGTGCCGAACTTATCTGGCTTCTCAATAACGATACGACCATCCCCTCCGATTCGCTCGACAAGCTTCTGGCTGTTTCCGCAGCCAATCCGAAAGCGGCTGCCCTGGGAGCGAGTATTGTTGAAAACGAAGCCGACGGGCGCGCAAAGACCGTGCAAGCGCGCGGTGTAATTGACTTCACCAAAGCAAAAACCTACCTCAAGCGAGACGCTGTAGGCCCAACAGTTGATTGCGAGTGGCTATCTGGCTCGAACCTATTGTTGCGTGCCGACGCGCTCAAAGAGGTTGGTCTCTTTGACGAATCGTACTTTTTGTACTTTGAAGACACCGAACTTTGCCACCGACTGCGGCTTAAAGGATGGAAGTGTATTCTTGTGCCTGATGCAATCATCGCGCACACCGGCAACGCGTCGACCACAGGCAAGCGCCGATTCTGGCGGGACTATTACTACACTCGCAATCGGTTTTTGTTTTTCTCGCAGTATTTGCCAGGAGCAAAACGTCTTCCTGCCTACTTCTTCATCTTCACACATCTGTTGAGACACTCTGTCGTGCTTCCGTTTCGTGGAGAGAAAGGAAGAAATCAATTACGTGCAGAACTGCTTGGTGCCCGCGATTTCTTCAATCATTCTCTTGGTCGCGCAACATGTTTAGATTGGTGCGAAGAGAATTAGCTTGGACTGGCACCATGTTTGGTGCACATTCAAATTATCTTTTTACGGCGAAGAGATCGTTCTATATTCGACGTCCAATTTGTTTTTCCCGGGGCTAGGTCCACCAAACTCGGCTTCTACTGACCCGAGCAATACTCTCACGTGATTTTTACGTGTTTCACCCTAGAGTGCTGCTTACCCCAAGCACTCTGGAGATAGAACTATGTCTAGTCCCGAACGTTGTATTGCCACTCCTGAATCGCAGGCACAAAATTACTCCACATTTATTGAAGACTTTCTGAATCAGACTTTTCAGAAAGAAAACCAACCGGTCTTTCGCTGTCCTGCAGGAGTGGTTCCAGACGTAGATTTCTATGATTCTGCAGCAGAAGGAAACGATGGCGCGGCCGTCGCAGCAGATCAAGGTGATGACAAAGTTGAAAGTTTAGATCCTCGACAACAAGGATACGAATTTCTGACCACACACAAGTCGCCCACAGAAATCGCAGATAAATATGCCAAAGACTGGATGGAAGGGCACTATCAATTCATGACGCCGTTTCTACAAGACATCTACGATGTTGCCAGAAGCAGTGATGACAAAGCGGCGACACTGAAGAAAATTCAAGACAGAATGAACGACCTGATGAAAGACGATCCGAAGGACACAGAAGTTGCGCTCGATCTGCGAAATGACGGTACTGTCTTGATGAGATTCGGCGATAGCACTAAGTTCTACCGCCACATCATAGACTTGAAAGCGCCTTTCTACCAAGGCAATCGATTCAGCCATGAGGACTAGTTTTTCACGCCGGTAATAATCAACTGTAAAGCCTGTTCCATGTGGACATCGTATAGTTCCTTATTGAGAATATCCGGAGTACCTTCAAACATGTGAGCGAGATTGTTTCTCGACATCGTGTAAAAGAGACAGGCACCCATGATATTGATAGCCGTGTGAAGACTGTTTATATCACTACGAAACACGCCTTCTTTCTTCCCGCGCTCGAGCATCGCCTGGATAGGTTCGTAAATAGCGGCTATTACAATCTGCTTGTAGAACTTACCCTCATTCTGAATCCCCTCGAAAAGCATGATCAGAGGAAGATTTCGATTCTCTCTCAAATCCGTCATAACAATGCGCAAGAACCGCTCCAGGGCTTCTGCCGGCGTCCCTTGATTGATATCGAACCCCTGAGCGACTTTCGCTTGTTCGGATAACATGCGCTCCAGCACGAGTCTGTATAAGGTTTCCTTTGAATCAAAGTAATAGTGGATCATCGCGCGCGTGCAGTCCGCGGCGATCGCCATATCCTCGGTTCGCGCACCCAACAGACCGCGGCGCGCAAATTCGCTCTCGGCGGCATCCAAAATGAGCTTTTTGGTCAGTTCAGCATCACGCTGTTTACTGACTATCTTAGTTTTTGCCATTAAATCACCCGGTTAACTAACAAAATTGTAAACCAGACTACATAAAACGGCAACCAACCCCCTTGACGGTTTCGAGAAATGGGCGCATACTAACTAACATGTTAGTTAACCGATTCGAGGGCAAGGAAATGGCAGTCCCCACATTAGAAGAAAAGCCCTGCACCGAACTCAAAGCTTACCCTGTAACCGTAGTTCCATGTAGTGAAGTCAACGCCTCCCCATTGGATAGCGCACCTGAAGTGCCTCCCAAGAAAGGACGTGGCAATCCCCTTTTCGCCAAGCGAAATAAAGTCCTCGCTATCGCAACCGCAGCTATTTTATTTCTAGGCGGCGGAAGTATCGGCGCTATCCAATGGCTCGCCTACTTGTCTGCTCACCAAGAAACAGACGACGCCTACGTCACAGGTCACTTGCACCAAATCAGCAGCCGTATCGATGGCACAGTCGAACAGGTTCTTATCGACGACAACCAACACGTCAAAGAAGGACAAGTTATCGCGGTTCTTGACCCGCGCGACTATCAAGTAAAGGTCAACCAAGCTAAAGCAGCGCTAGATTCCGCTAAACGCCAAGCCAATTCCGCATTCACTTCCATCAATCTCGCCAGCACGACCGCACAGGGCAACGAGCTGACCGCCAATGGAGCAGTCGAAGACGCACGCGCATCAATCGCGAAAGCTGAGGCAGCAGTTCAAGAATCGCTCGCGCAAGTTGAACATTCTAAAGACGACCTCGTCGGCAAACAAGCTGAGATGGAGCGCGCCAAGCTCGACTACCAAAGATTTGACGACTTAGCTAAAGACGAAGCCGTTTCGCAACAACAAGCCGACAATGCAAAACGCGATTTTATCGTCGCCGAAAAAGCTCGCGATATGGCTCAAAAGCAAATCACGCAGGCGAATGCGCAGTACCTACAAGCGCTGGAAACCGTAAAAAAAACAAAGGCACAACTGATTCAAACTCAAGGTCAAGTAAAGTTGGCAAAAGCCAGCCAGGTACAAACCGAGGTCAATTCAAAAAACTACGATGTGGCGAATGCCGCTATTGAAGAGGCTACAGCCAAACTTCAGGAAGCAGAATTGAATCTCTCGTATACAACGATCGTTGCGCCTACAACAGGGCGCATCGGCAAAAAGTCAGTCGAGGTTGGTCAACATGTGCAACCAGGGCAGCCGCTTGTAACGCTGGTTTCTGATGATCTATGGGTAGTTGCAAACTTCAAAGAAACACAACTGGAGAAGATGCGCCCGCATCAAGAAGTTGAATTGAAAGTTGACTCGTTCCCAGGTCACGTTTTCAAAGGAACAGTCGATAGCGTAGCTCCAGGCTCGGGTTCGAGTTTCGCAGTGCTTCCGTCCGACAATGCAACCGGCAATTTCACAAAAATCGTTCAACGCGTACCCGTCAAAGTTGTTTTCGACAAAGCCAGTCTTGGTATGTATTCCGACCTGCTGGTCCCCGGAATGTCTGTCATAGTTGAAGTCCAAGTTCAAAATCATAAGAAAGCCTAGGGCACGGCCCGCCATGGACAGCACAAAACCACAATCAGCCGAAGCGCAGGTTTCCTTCAAAGACTGGGTCGCAGTCGTAGGTTCTGCGCTCGGTGCTTTTATGGCGGTTTTAGATATTCAAATCACCGCGTCCTCCTTGAAGGACATTCAAGGCGCACTAGGTGCCAGTCTAGACGAGGGCAGCTGGATTTCTACTGCTTACTTGATCGCCGAAATCGTCACCATCCCTTTAACCGGTTGGTTGTCCAAGGTTTTCGGCATGAAGCGATACATCCTTACCAACGCAGTTCTGTTCTTAATCTTCTCGATGTGCTGCGGCTTGGCATGGGACCTCAACTCACTAATAGCATTTCGCGCTGCGCAAGGATTTACCGGCGGCGTGCTGATTCCCATGTCGTTCGCAATTATTCTGTCGAAACTTCCCCCATCCAAGCAACCGATTGGTCTAGCAATATTCAGCATCACCGCTGTGTTTGCGCCATCGATTGGCCCGACTATCGGCGGCTATCTCACCGACAACTTTGGGTGGGAATACAGCTTCTACCTCAACTTAATTCCAGGCATCATCCTCATTGCAATGCTTGCTTACTCTTTGCCAAAAGCAAAAATGCAATTAGATTTGCTCAAGCGAGGTGACTATCTCGGCATCACGACCATGGCGATCGGGCTCAGTTGCTTGATTTACGTTTTGGAAGAAGGTCAGCGAAAAGATTGGTTTGGTTCCGACCTCATTTTGCGTCCGGCAATCGTAGCCGCAATCGCGCTCACCATCTTCGTTACCACCCAGTTCGTCAAGAAAGAACCTCTGCTCAACCTTGGACTTCTGATCCGCCGCAACTTCGGCATCGGCAGTTTTGCCAACACGGTCTTCGGCATGGCGCTCTACGGCAGCGTTTACATCATCCCGTCATATCTCACGATTGTGCAGGGCTACAGCGCGCTGCAGATCGGACAAGTATTAATATGGTCCGGCGTCCCCCAACTTGCAATCACACCGTTCATCCCGCTCCTGATGAAGAAGGTAGACGCACGTGTGATGCTAGTTACAGGACTCGCGCTGTTTTCCGCAAGCTGTTTCATGAACGCTTTCATGAGCCACGATTACTCGGGTCCGCAACTGATCGCGGCAATGCTTGTTCGTGCATTAGGACAGCCCCTGATCATGGTTCCACTGTCCACGCTCACAACAGCAGGCATCGCGCAGGAAGAAGCACCCACAGCCTCGTCTTTGTTCAATATGATGCGCAACCTGGGCGGTTCGTTCGGAATCGCAGGGCTTTCGACACTGCTAACGCAGCGCGAACAGTTCCACTCCGAGCGCATCGGCGAATCGTTCACAGCTGTCGGTTTGAACACACAACACTTCCTCAATCAGGCCGATATCGGCCTTCTTCTCAATCAGGCGATGGACAAATTCCAACAACACGGCTACTCGCAATACAACGCACATCAAGCCGCCATCGAACAGCTTGCGCGTCGCATTAAAATCGAAGCCTATGTTCAATCGTTCAACGACTGTTTTTTAGCGCTCGGCATCGTCCTGCTGATCGCAGCTATCTGTGCCATGTTCTTGAAGAAAGCAGATCCCAACGCACACTCGATGGCTGAGTAACTCTAGGTTTTCAGACTCGACCACCCACAGCGAAAAACTCGAGAATTTCGCTATAGGTGACGGTGTCCTAAAACGCCTGCCTGTGGCATTTTCATCTAAATGGAAGAATCAACCTCAAGACATCAGCGCCGCAAAATCCCACAGGCGCGCAAAATACTTTAAACAGATACAGCGAAAAACTCGAGTTTTTCGCTGTACTTGAAATACCGAATCTAGAAATGCAGCAAACCGCCAAATCCACTCAGTGCGCGCATATAAGAAGCGCTGCCTTCCGACGCAACATCTCTGCTTCGGAAACCACATGGGGTTCAAACTGCAAACGCGCAACGAACGAATAGTTTTCGAAACTCGTCGCTTCGAACGATGCACAAGCGACTTGCACACCCGTGGGCCAAGCGTATTGCAGTCGCGATCACCTTAAATAACAGAAAAAAGGGCGCGTGCAACGCGCCCCTACGCTTTTTAGCCTTCGTCTACTTTTAGCCTTCGTCGACTACTTCGACTTCGTCGCCGTATGCTTCTTCTTCAGCGGTGTAATCATCGTCTTCAGATTCTGCTGAGCGTTTGCCATTGGAGCCCTTCTTCTTCTTGCCCTCGCTGCCTTCTTCCGGAATGCCGCGATAGGTGATGACGATGTGTCTGTCCTGTCCTTCGCCTTCCGATTCGGATGCGAGCTCTTCAAAATTTTCCTGCAGGTATTTGTGCACGATGCGGCGCTCGTAGGGGCTCATCGGCGGTAATGCGATGCGCTCTTGTTCGCCGTTCAGCACTTCAACAGCGGCTCTCTTAGCGCTATCTTCGAGGTTGCGGCGGCGGCGCAGTCTGTAATCGAGAACATCAACAACAAATGGTCCTTGGTCAGATTGTCCGGACTTGCACATCTGCCTGACGATGAATTGCAGCGCTTCCAGCGTGGCTCCGTTGCGTCCAATCAGCAATCGTGCGTCATCCGGGCGGCACTCTATGCGGAAGCAAGTGGTTGTCTCGTCAATGTCCTCTGCTGAAACCGTGGCCTCAATGTCCAAAATGGCGAGGATCTTTTCCAAATATGATCTGGCGTTTTCGTCTAGTGAGTTCATAAGCTATTTCTTCTTCTTTTTAACTTTGCGCTTTCCTGTTGACAAACTTATCGTTTCACCGGTGTCGCTTTCCACCGTTATTTTCTTGACTCCATCGTCTGCATTCTTCTTGCTAGAACCCTTTTCGGATTCTTTGCTGGAGCCGTTTTTGCCGCCTTCACTTGTGTCTTTCTTTTTGCCCTTCGATGAATCACCGTCGGCAGGCGGCGGGGGAACGTAATCATCATCGCCTTCTGTCACATCAACAAATGCCGGCATGGGCGATTTCATGACCAGCCATGTTTGCAACGTCTGAATGACGTTGGACACAACCATATAAACATACACTCCCGAAGGCAATGGTATGAAGAAAAACATTGCCGAAAGTGCAATTGGCATCGTCTTTGCCGTCTGCTGCTGAATTATTTGCTGCTCGTCCATCTCTTGATTAGGATCCGGCGGCTTCATCGTCAGCTTGGACGACAAGTACATCGTCGCGCCAAACAAGATGATCATCACGACCAAGTCGAAGTTTTCAGGCTTCAACAAATCCATGCCGGACGCAACTTTTCCAAGACCATTGATAGGTCCGAAATTTTCATGCTTGGCGATGCCAGGAACCATTGCCTGTACGTGATACTCACCAGGCTTACTGAAGGTAGCGTGACCGTTTTCATCGATGGTTGCCGGTGCTTCTTCGCCGTCTTTCTTTTGAACGTTGGCGAGTTTCCATTCCACCTTGAAATCAGCCGGCAATTGACCCTCGACAGAACGAGTGTTGAAGTCAAGACTGTCGCCCTCAACTACAATCGAATCGCCCGGAAAAACTACAACCTTGGCGATTTTGCCGTCGGTTGCAACATAGGGGCTGTTGTTGCCAGAAACTTCTACCTTTTTGACTTCTGCAGCCTTCGCTTTCTCGACAACATTGACCTTGACGTCAACAGCTTTGTCGCCAAACGGCGGTCCGGAGAAGGTTGCAAACAGTGCAAAGAGAACGGGAAGTTGAACCAGAGTCGGAAGACAGCCGCCAAGCGGATTCATCTTGTTCTTGGAATAGAACTCCATCATCTTTTTCTGGAATTTTTCAGGGTCGCTCTTATAGCGATCCTGAATCTTCTTCATCATCGGCTGCATCTGCGACATCTTCTGCATCGACTGAGTCGATTTGACGACCAGAGGCCAAACCAGTACACGCACCAACACTGTGAGCAAGATAATCGCCCAGCCATAGCTGTTCGTCATCCTGTGGAAATACTCCAGGATCGGGATCATGAACTGATAGGTGATGTCCAATTTGCTACCTCTGAATCAAGCCTGAGCTTGCTTAACATGTGGTGCCCATCCGGGCCTGTCGACGCATCGTGTCGACCCTACACTACTCTGTCGAATTATTACCTTTGCTTCCGGCAAAAACCGGTTTTAGACCTGTTTTCATAACGATTTGGAGCGGCTGCACCGTTTCCGGCACTTCATCGACGCCGCCATCATGAAACGGGTGGCACTTGCATATGCGAACAACGCCGAGCCGCATGCCTACTAAAATTCCATGCTTTTCAACAGCTAGTTTGGTGTACTCGGAGCAGGAAGGATAAAAACGGCAAGCAGGCTGACGAAAACGCCTCGTCCACTGCCAGGCTTCCAAAAGTTTCACAACTGCTGCTTTCGCCCTACTCACGCGGCTTGCCTCCTGGCTCTCCGCCTCGCATTACACCGTATTTGTGTTCTGCTTTGTTCAAACATTCATCCACGGCTTTCAAAATATCAGCCCAACTGGCTTCCAGCGCAGCGGCATGCAGCACGAAGACGAGCACATACCATTGCCCAAGCTTGTACTGTGGTTTTGCAGCTGATTCTGTTTTCGAGTCTGTACATATAGCTGTATTCTGGACTGTTTTCGCGATTGCCGCTCGGGCAGGATCGCAGTGTCCTTCTCGCAAAGAACGTGTCAGGAGCCTATACGCTTCTCTGACACGTCGTTTTACTCGATTACGCGCTACTGCGCTTTTGAGCACCTTTTTTGCAGCCACGAAGCCCACAAAGGGCATTCTTGTTGCATTAAACGAACTATTAGATCCGGGTGCTTTCCTCTCGCTCTTGGCACGAGGGACAACGTACAAGGTTACAAGGCGCGTGTTTACGTTCTTCCGTCCCGTGTAGGCTCTTTGGAAAACGCTGGATTTTCTCAGCCTTTCAGTCAAGCAACTGTGTTTGATTCACTGGGTTCAGGTAGCTGCTTATGCTACCGTTCGCATTTCGTGAATTCGTTGGAAATTCTATCGGTACAC
>DTSE01000351.1:0-1821 GCA_012965515.1 Candidatus Melainabacteria bacterium
AGAGATAGTTGTAGGGGTCGAAGTCGATCGGGTTGTAGAAGGAAAGTGCGAAGTTGCCCAAGCAAAACAACATAATCGCCCAGGTCGTAGCTGCGCTCATGCCGCTCATGCGGGGTTTTTCGGGAGGATGTTTATCGCTTGCGCGGCGGCGGAACATGGTCGGATTTTCTCCGCCCGTTCTCTCGTCTTTGACATTGCGTTCAAATGTTTGTACAGAAGCACTTGTTGATTGCGGCGCTTCATTGGGCGCAACCGCTTGATGCGTTGCTGTGTCGTGAGGAGCAGCGGTCATAGCTGTCCTCCTTTCAGTCCGGCGATGTGACTGTTCGTCGGGTCGAGAGCCGACATTACTCTTCTGTCTTTAGCTGCACGTTCAGCGACGATGTCCAGGAGTTTCATGCCGCCACCCGAATGCAAGTGCACGGTGTCCATGAAGTCGCTGGTGGAAAACTGTTTTGAATCGCCCAGATCGATGAAGGTCGCGTCTTTTGATTGGGCAAGAACCTTGAGACTCTTCTTGTAAGAATCCCATGTGCCTTTCTCTAGCAAATCGCGATTGATGTCTGTAATCGGCATGGAAATCAGCACGACCTGCGTGCCGCGTTCACGCGCGGTATTCATCAAGTCGGCGAGAAACTTCATCTGGTGGCAGAAAGTACGCCAGTTGAGACGCGAATAGCGCTTTTTATATTCGTTCAAGTTGGCATTGTCGAAGGTTCTCGTTTCCGGCGTCGTTGGTCGGAAGAAGGCTTCGTTGGACGTAATTTCCATCTGCTTGTAATGAGGAAAGAGTGTTCTTCGATCTTGAATCGTAAACGGCTTGTCCGTCTGCGGTTTTGGAATCCACTCGTTTATAGCTGCAGTCATGGCGCGTTCGGAAGACACGCTCATGTCGTAGCTGTGTCCATAAGGGTAGATGAACTGAGCCAGCTCGAAGTTGAGTCGCTGATCCCATTCCGGCGCTATCAGGTGGCGGTGAGAAGTAACATCACCAAAGCGACTCAGATATTGATACGGATCGGTGGCTGCAGGGCTTGGCAGCAAGCTATCCATGAAATCGCGTGGACCGACACCGTAGACAATCACATCAGGACGCTTTTCTCCCTTGAGAAGAAACTTCGTGATAAGAAACGCGTCAGACGGCATTTCGCCAGGCAATCCGAAATTGAAAGTCTTCACCTTCAGGTTGGAGTGGCGCTTGAATTGGTCTTCGAAATACTGAGAGTTGTGGTGGTGCGAACCATCTATAGGGTGTTTCAAATAATCCGCATCGACACCGGCAACCGGAACAAGAACAAGCGAGGAGCCCAAGAATACGAAATGCGGTCGACCTTGTTTGTCTGAGAGGAACTCATCCACAGCCCAACCGGTCCAAGTCTTAATTGGAAAGTCGGTGGGAGCGATATTGCCGACCTTGAACATCGCCAAAAGCGATGAGACCGCTGCAAACAGCGCTACCGATATGAAGAATTTGCTTCTCAAGATGCCCATTAAACCATTCCGTTTGCCGTTGTCCGGTTCTGCTCTAAGCGCTTGCTGTAGAACATGAAGTCGTCTCTAGAATTGGAAATAGATGAATCTGGGCGAGCTGTCCGGTGTAAAGATGGTGAGCAAGCACATCAATGCCACCATGACAGTGACTTGCACTGCCCAGGGCGGGCTCTGGTAGAACTTCTTATCGTTCAGCCAGTTGATGACGAATGTCGAAGCCAAAAGTACCGGCAAGATCAGCACGAGAGCAGGGAAGATGATCGGATCTCTGATTTGCAGAATTGCCAATTGCGAAGCACTGAAATTAAGCAGAGCAGTCGGCACTTCGAA
>DTSE01000351.1:1831-9229 GCA_012965515.1 Candidatus Melainabacteria bacterium
CCGCTCCGGCTATCTTCATGTCGTCGGCACGGAAGAATACCCAGCCGATGCAAACGACGTGGAAAGTGAAGACCACAGATGCCCAGTGATATAGCTTGGATTTGAGCAGCTTTTCGTGAACGCCAATCTTCTGCATTACTGTCTCGTATTCACGATGCAGGATGAGAACGATGCCTTGATATGCACCCCAGGCGAGGAAGTGGAATGCAGCACCGTGCCACAGTCCGCCCAATGCCATGGTGATGAACAAGTTGCGATATGTCAGCCACTTACCGCCTCTCGAGCCGCCCAGCGGAATGAAGAGGTAATCGCGCAGCCATGAAGAAAGGCTGATGTGCCAACGACGCCAGAAATCGGAAACGTTGGAGGCGATATACGGCAAATTGAAGTTGATCGGCACTTTGTAGCCGAAAAGCAGTGACGAACCTCTGGCGATATCCGTATAGCCTGCAAAATCGAAGAAGATTTGGAAGGCGAACGCGTAGGTGATCATCCACATATCTAAGGATGAGAATTGCTCGGGATGAGCAAACCCTGCTTGAACGACCAGTGCCAGGTTGTCGGCGATCAATACTTTCTTCGCCAGACCCATCAATATAAGTTGCATGCCTTCATCGACATATTCCCACTTGAATTTGACAGGAATGTGCAGCTGAGGCACGAAGTCTTGGTAGCGTTTGATTGGACCAGCGATTTGAGTTGGGAAAAAGGAAGGGAAAAGGGCGAAGTCGAGGAAGTTTTTCACTACCGGCTTGCCACGGTAGACCTCGATTGCATAGTGAATGAATTCGAAAACGAAGAATGAAATACCGAGCGGAAGGATGATGTGCAGGTGGGGCTCTTTCCAGTCCACACCGACCACTCCCAATGTTGCTTTGACAGCATCCATAGTGAAGTAGGCATATTTGAAGATGCCCAGCACAATCAAGTTGAGTGCAACGGTCACACCCAGAACAATCTTCTTGTTCTTCTGTTCTACCGCTTTCTCAATGAAAGGAACGAGAAGGAAGTTGGCTAACGTCAAACCGAAAATCAGTATGCCGTAGATTGGACGCCACGACATGTAAAAGACGTAGCTAGCCACCAATAGTAGTGGCACTCGGAATCTGTGAGGCGTCAACCAAAACAGAAGAAATACTGTTGGCAAAAACACCAGGTATTGCAGACTGTTGAATAGCAAGCTACTTCTCCTTAGTTCCCAGGAACCGTCCTAATAACCAACACGACTTCAATCGACATTACCGACTTGCTTTTGCGATTTGTTTTTTCAATTCGTATGAGCTTTTACCGGTTTGTTTTTTCCGACTTGTTTATCGATTTGATCTATCGATTTGTTTTGTCGGTGTTAACTGCCAATTTGAAATTCAGTTTTTATATTCGCCGAATTTTTTGTCGTGATTGCAAATCCCAATATCGATGAGAGTTTTGCAAAGTTATCAATGGCACACGCCATTGTAAAAGCTGGATTTCAAGAATGTCTACCCGACACGTATTGTCTTAACCTAAAAAGGTTATAGGAACCTCTGTGAAAGGGCGAATCCTGAACTCCTAAAGCCGCCAGTGGCGGGAAAAACGAGCGCCTGACATCGCTGTTGGATTGTGGTTGCCAGGTGATTTGGTTGTAATGAGAACGGTTGCAATGTGGTATCACCGTCTCATAATGCGTTTATCGCGCATTTTACATATACAGAATTGTAGTTGCTCTGTATTTGTTGTACTGCCAGCGTGCTCGAATGATTTCATTGGCGCGCCACATCACCGGTGATACCACTCATGTGGCGGTGTTGCCTTAAGCAATTTGAATGTCGGCAAGAGCGCGCCAGGATGTTGCTTTTGCGTGAACTGGCATCGGTTTTTTTTCGCATGATAAAAAGTGTTGGAAAAATCTTGGAAAATCTAACAAAAAGCGACTAAGGAAATGGGCGCCTGTTTGACTTTCCAGTGGCGCTTATTTTTCCAGTTCTTCCTTGATTTTTGAAAGCACCGCCCTGTGGGCGATGTAAAAACTCAAAAGTGTGGGATTTTTCTAGAAAATTCCCACACTTTTAGAAGTCGAAATTGAATGTAATCGTCAACGAAAAAACGATTCGGCTCAGTAATTAGAGAGCGTTTCTAGTCGCCCTGGCCTTTTGCAAAGCCGTCCGGTATCAATTGATAGCCGCCGCCGTAAACCGTCTTGATGTATTTGCGATCGGGTGTTTCTAAACGCGTTCTAAGGTGACGGATGTGTACACGAATCGTATCGACATCATCGTCGGGGGCATACCCCCAGACTTCCTCCAGCAGTTTGCCGGTTGATACTGTTTGACCGTGGTGCTGCATAAGGCAGTGCAAGATTTCGAATTCGGTGGGGGTGAGTTTCACCATCCGCTCCTTCACCTTTGCTTGGAGGTTCTCGGGGATGAGAGTGATTTCACCTGCGTGCAGAATTTCCGGCAGGGTCGCAGATTGCGGCACCCCGCCCGAGCGTCTGAGCAACGCGCGGATGCGAACTTGCAATTCGGGGATTTCGAAAGGTTTGACCAGATAGTCATCGGCGCCGGAGTCGAAGCCGGAGACCTTATCCTTCGTCATGCCAAGGGCGGTCAGCATGAGAATCGGGATGGGATGAGTCTGAGGGTTTTGTCTGAGACGCTGGCAGACGGTGAATCCGTCCAGATCAGGCATCATGACGTCAAGAACAACAAGATCGGGACGATTTTGCTGGGCGAGCGCCAGTCCTTTGTGACCGTCGCTTGCTGTGGTTACTTGATGTCCCAACAGTTCTAGATTGATTTTGACGAGTTCGGCAATTGCAGCATCGTCGTCAATGACGAGTATTCTTGACAACTTCTTCTCCTCAACAGGTCTTAGTGAATTCAGGCTTGACCTATGACCGACAATTTTACTGGAATTTTCATCGGCCGCCCGCCCCGCAAAATCTGTAATGTCACTTCCTGGCCAGGCTTTTTCGTCTCGATTGCCGTCCACAATTCGTCAACAGAGCGAACTACTCGGTTATCTATGGCTTGAATGACATCGGCAAGATTCACGTCAAGAGCGCGGAAAGTAAATGGTCCTTGTTGGTAGACCACCACTTTGGGACCGGAAAGCCCCGCCTGCGCCGCTGGACCTTTTGGATCTAGTTTGATGATGCGCAAGCCTGTGTCGACCGGTGCGACTACGAGAATGCCCAGATCCGGGCGTATGATGCGGTGATTGGCAATTAATTCCGGCACTATACGTTTCGCCACATTTACCGGGATGGCAAGGCCGATGCCCGCTGACTGACCCGTGCGCGACAAAATTGCTGTGTTGATGCCGATCAACTTTCCGCTTGTATCAAGGAGCGGGCCGCCGGAATTGCCCGGATTAATTGCTGCATCGGTTTGAATAATTCCTTTGATCAATCGCCCGTTTTCTGTTCGCATAGTTCGACCAAGGCTGGAAATAATTCCTTGGGTGAGAGTTCTCTCAAGTCCGAATGGGTTTCCGATCGCAAATACGCGGCGTCCGACTTCCAGTGTCGATGAATCGCCATAGGGAATGGGCGAAAGGGTTTTTCCGGTCGGCACGGTTACTTTCAATACCGCCAGATCGCTGTCAGGATCGACACCGACAACTGCAGCCGGAAGAACGGTACTGTCCCACAGTGTGGCGCGAATGTTTTTGAACCCTTCGACGACGTGGTTGTTGGTGACGATGAATCCGTCTTCGCTCACTATGATGCCGGAGCCGGCCCCTTCCCTGGGCGCGAAGTTGTAATAGATGTCTTCAGAAGACGCTGATGAGGCGATGTTTACGACACCCTTGTTGCAAGTTTTGTAGACGCGAATATTTACCTGCTCATCGGGAGTCAGGCTTGGATGGGTGGGTGTGGGTCTCCTGATCTCTGCGGTGCCTGCTGCATTAGCAGCGTGCAAAGCCGTCATCGCCAGAAAAGAAACTGCCGCAACTGTCATCCATTTTTTCGACACTTCGATCATGTGTGATTGTCCTTGAACTCTTTGATTCTGAAGACTTGGGTTTTAGAGACCAGCTAGACTTGAGACTTGTGTTTTAAATGTCTCGTTCGTTTGAAATCGTTGTTTTAAGAACTTGCTATATCCGAAGACTCTCTTCTGATTTTTTTGATCCGCCGTTTGGGTTAGCTTTTTCTGATGAATGCGATTATGCGCGCGAACCCGTTTCAGTTCCCTTGCCGCTTTCGGATGTCTCCGCTTTTGGCGCGTTATTGCTCGTGCCTGGATCCTTTGGTTTTTGTCCGATTTTCGGCTCGGTGCCTTCCATCAATCGTTTGATATTGGCCTTGTGTCTCCAGGTCACATAGACCAGCGCTGTAAAGCCGTATGCGATGTGGGCTGCCGGATCGTGGAAGAGCCAGAAATAAACGGGCAGCATCCACACGGCGCCGATTGATGCGACCGAGACAATCTTTGTGATGCCCAGAATCAAAAGCCACGTTGCAAACAAGACACCGCCCACGAGTGGATTGAGTGCTGTTACTGTGCCCAAGCCGGTTGCTGCGCTCTTGCCGCCTTGAAAGCCGAGAAAAATTGATTTGCTGTGACCGACCAGTGCTGCTACCGCGCAAAGAGGAGCGCATGTATGTGCCAGTCCGAAGATTGTCCAGTCCGCTCTGCCGCCGTCCAGATAGACCGCTGCAGCGACAGGAGCATAGCCTTTGAAGATGTCGAACAAGAAGACGAAAAGTGCCGGACCTTTGCCTACGCAGCGAAGCACATTAGTGGCGCCGGTTGATTTGCTGCCGTGTTCGCGGATGTCGATGCCTTTGACTGCTTTCGCTACCCAATAACCGGTTGGAATCGAGCCTGCGACAAAGGCAATTGCAATCATCAGAATGAAGGTCGCCAAGGCGTCTATTTCTCCTTCTTGTCTCTTGTCGCGATTCGAATCGGTGTGCCGACGAATCCGAAAGCTTCTCGCAATTTGCGCTCCAAATACACTTTATAACTGTTGGTTAAAAGTTTGCTGTCGTTGACGAACAGAATGAAAGTGGGCGGGCCGACCGAAACTTGCGTACCGTAATAGACTTTCAATCGCTTGCCGCGTTTGCCCGATGGCGGCGGCACAAGTCCGGTGGAGATGCGGCGCTGAGTCTCTGCGTAAGCAGCTTCCGCCACGTCGAGAATTTTCGTCAGGCGCTGTTTTGTTTCTGCACTGGTGAAAACCACTGGTGCAAAGGCGAGCATGCGCAGGTCGCTTTTGACTTTTTCCGTGAACTCGTTCATGAGTTTGGATGTTTTGTTATCGATAAGGTCCCATTTGTTGACGACAACGACGCAAGCGCGTCCCGCTTCGTCAATCTTGGCGCCGATCTTCTGGTCTTGGTCGGAGATTTCTTGAGTGGCGTCCATGACGAAAACAACAACTTCCGAACGGGATATCGCCCGCAAGGAGCGCACTACCGAGAATGCTTCAATGCCGTAGTCTACTTTTGATTTGCGCCTTATCCCTGCTGTGTCGACCAGTGTCAATTCGCGACCCTTGTAAATGATTGTCGAGTCGATGGCATCACGGGTGGTGCCAGGAACATTGGTGACTATCGATCTCTTTTCGCCGATCATCGCGTTGACGATTGACGATTTGCCGACATTGGGTTTGCCGACAATGGCAATGGCAATCTTGCTTTGAATTTCAGCAAGTCTTGCTTCTTCCTCTTTCGCTTGAATCTCAGCTGTCTCGGCATCAGCCAGGCGTGCGGTTTTTGATTTCTTGACCTTGCCGTTTTTCTTCGGAACTTCCCGCTCGGGATTGATCAATGCGACTATTTTGTCGAGAACATCACCGACATCGCCCGAGCCGCGCATTGCTGAAACTGGCATGGGATCGCCCAATCCCAGCTGATAGAACTCGAGCACATTGGGTTCGTCTTTCGGATCGTCGATCTTATTGACCGCGACAATAATCGGTTTTTTCGAGCGTCTCAAAAGGTTTGCTACATCTTCGTCTGCACCGTTGAGTCCGGCTTTGCCGTCCACCATAAAGACGATCAAGTCTGCCTCTGTCACTGCCAGGCGTGCTTGATCGTAAACCTGCGTGGTGATTTCATCGGTCGATTCGGTGAGAATACCGCCCGTGTCTACGAGCACGAATTCCTGCCCGCACCACTCGGTTTCCCGATAGATACGATCGCGCGTTACCCCCGGCTGGTCATCGACAATGGCGTGCTTGGCGCCGACACAGCGGTTGAAGAAAGTTGATTTACCGACGTTTGGCCGCCCTACAATGGCGACCACATGCTTGGTCATGGATGCCTCTTCGCTACATGCGCTCGACACATTCGGCTGAATCAGAGAATAGATAGTCTATTTCTCTGGCGTCGGACCCTTACCCGGTTGGGGCTTGCCGCCGGGACCGCTCTTGGGACCACCGGGACCCCATTTCTTGCCGAGCTTCGGCGCTTGATCATACAGCCATCTAAGGATGGTGTCCTTGGCAGTATTAAGGTAAATAGCCGATTCGGTATCTCCGCCTTGATCGGGGTGCACACCGGGACTGGTTATTTGCTTCTTCCAGGCGTCCGTAACAGATTCTATGGTCATCTCTTCCGGGCGAACGCCTAGCAGCATGCAAGCTTTGCGGATTTCCGGCGGAACCTGACGCACAAAACCCTGCACCGGTGCCGATTGCGCGGCTTCTCTCGGCTGGGCTGGAGGTGGCGAGCTGCTCTGGGGCTGGCTTCCGCCTGGAATTGTTGAGGCTGCTGGGGCTTCAGCGGGCGCCTGTCCGGTCTCTCCCGGTTTTGGTCGAGCCTTGCCACCAATGAATTTACTGCCCAGACCACCTTTCGCTTCACCCTTGTCTGCCGCCGGTGCCGCGCTTGCGCCACCAATCTGGTGGGCTTCTCTGGGTTCTGAAGTCATTTCTTTTGCCTGGCGAATTCTGTTCTTAATCAAATCGCGCAATTCGTCGTCGGATGGGGCGTTGCCTTCTCCTTCGGCTGCCAGTTGCACGTCTTGAATGATTTCGATGTCTTCGAGGTTGCTGTAGTCGTCAAGTCCTTCGAAGATATCCATCGAGTCGAGGTCGAAACCGCCAGCCTGTTGACTGGTTTCGGCGTAAGCCGGTTCTTGAATCATGCCAAAGTCGTCATTTCCACCCTGGCCGGCAGCTAGAGCATCCGGTTCCTGGGTGGACTCGTCGTAAGACTGTATATATTGTTCGCCGCTGGGATGGTATTCCTGCTTGTTGGGATCCTCGAACTTCTCCCAGTTGTCCCCGGTCAGAGTCTCGGACGGCAGTGTCTGAATCTCGTCGATGTGGCGCTCTTCCATGTCGCCGTTTGTGTCTACCGGCACGCGAACTCGTTCTCTTCTCGGCGACGAAGGCTGGGACACGCCGGACGTTGTCGGCGAGGCTGAGCTTTTGGCAGCGGAAAGAGCCGACCGCAGCGAA
>DTSE01000352.1 GCA_012965515.1 Candidatus Melainabacteria bacterium
TGGGTATAACCCGCTTGCGACGAGGAGCAAGTCGGGTTCATGCCATTGTTGGGCGGCCCACCGGTTTTTGGGCAGGCTATTCGGCCTTAAAAAAGCCCGACGCAATAGAGAATGGGCCTGCTCAGCGTTCATAGACGGATACGCAGTTGCTACTAGTGGATGTGAACAGTTCTCGGCTCCAGCCGGCCCAACGCTCCTTCAGGCGCAGCCCGGCGATGCGTGCCATGAGATCGAGCTCGCTGGGCCATGCGTACCGCTGAACCACTGGGTTCAAGCGCACTCCTGCGGGGAAAGGGACACGTGGCTCTCCTCGATCATCTGCGTCGCCATGTCGTGGCGCAGCACATCCAGCCGGACTTCATCGACCCGGATGGCTTCCGCGTCCACGTATTGATCATTGCGCAACCGGTGAAGAAAGGCAGGCACAAAGGCCTCCACCACAAAGGAACCGTCGTCGGTGAGATGGTCGGCGACGTTCTCGAAGCAGCGAACCTGCTCGTCTTGGGTCAGCAGGTTGAACAGCGTGTTGAAGACCACGTAGATCAAGCGATAGGTGCCGGGAACCGCAACGACGGCGAAGTCGCCCATTGTGACCGCGATCTGGGCGCCCCCCGGCTTGGCGCGCAACTTGGCGACCATCGCAGATGAGAAGTCGATGCCGTCGACGCGGATTCCCCGAGCGGTTAAGGGTAGCGCGATCCGCCCGGTGCCGATCGCAAGTTCCAGTGTGGGACCACCCCGTGCCAGCTGCTCCAGGAATGCGACGGTCGCCATCTCATCCCCACGTTGTGCGCCGTCGTCGTAGACCTCAGCAGCATCCTCGTCAAAGCTCATGACTGGCTTATATTTTTCCATATGACACTCTCCAGGAACCTATTTTTTTGGAATGCAAAACCTGTCTTTTTTGGTGTAATGTTGGTGGGAAAGTACGGCCTGCGTCATCCTGTTATTGGGACGGTGTTGCCCTGTTTGCGATGACCAGCATTGATCATTCTGAGGCCGCCCAACGCAAAAATCACCTGGCTTGGGGCGCAGTCCCAAGTTCAGGTGCATTGATTTGTTAGCCCTATTCAGTTTTTAGAAGAGCTTTTTTACAGGCTGGTCGATGATACATATCATCTCGATAAGTCAGAAATTCTCTGGGAACTTTGAATTTGGATCTGTCAGCCCAATTTAGGGTGTGTGCTATGAGAATATCAGCCATCGTAAAAACATCTCCAACAGCGTATTTCTTCCCTTGAATATAGGGAATTAGTGCTTGTAGTGACTTGTTAAACTCCCAATGAGTCACTTCTAGTATTGTAGAAATACGTTGTTCCTTAGGTAAAGCAAATTGATGTTTACCATTTGTCCATAAGGGTTGCTCTAGCTCAGATAATACGAAAAAACATATTTGGTCATAAAGAGTTCGTTGCACAAGATCATTTTCAGGAATCAAATTTGACGATGGATTTTTTGCTGCAATATAATTCAGTATCGCTGCACTTTCCGTGATAACTAAATCATTGTCAACAAGGGTAGGAATCTTACCTTGAGAATTAAGTGACCTATACTTTTTACTCATAGTACCGTTTAACCCCTCGCTTCCAAATTCAACCTCCCTATATTCAAAAGGTATGTTCGCTTCTTCTAGTGCCCATAAGACTCTAAAAGATCGTGATTGGCCTCGGCCATAAAGAACTGGCATTAGTCTCCGCTTTTATTGGTTTATTTAAAGTAATGATGAATAAAGCAGAATTTTTTCACTCTTTCGCTTATCTATTCTGTGTGTTATTGATGCTGCTAACTTGTTATTATACACAAAATCTCCATTTTCAGGAAATCCTGTCTCAACTTCTCGAAAATGCGGTTGTCTTCATTGTCATACTCAAGCAGAGTCAAGCCATTGCTGTGGGAAGGAGGATGTTCTGGACGAGCTCGACCTGATGGATAACATAACGCAGACATCTCGGAGTTATGTTCAAATATCCATAATGCGGAATCTGAATATCAGGGGCCGTCCGGAGCAGAATCTCTGGGGTATTCCATGCCCTCACGCTTTTGGCTTCAGCAGACCAATGGCCCGTCCTGCCGCTTCCGAGCGTAGCGGGGCATCTAGGAAGCGACGGCTTGGCCCAAGGCATCCACGACCCACTGGTTCAGACTTTTGCCTTCAGCAGCGGCAGCACTGGCGATTGTTGCGTGCAGCCTCGGAGGAACCCGCACGTTGAACTTCCCGGAGTGCGCTTTCTTGGATTCGACTCCTTCTTCCCACACATCTCCAGAAACACCTTGAGCGAGAGCGAGCCTTCCTTGCGCAACCCCTCAATGTCGCAGGCGTAAAAATCGGCGCCCCCGTTCAAGCCAAGGAACTCCCCTCGGAACATTTCAATTTCTGGGTCATACCGGATCACGGCACGATACCCCTCGATTTCCATTGTGTTCATCATGGTGTCACTCCATGTTGCTTGAGCCATTCCCGATCGATGAGAGAAGCAAGCTCGGCTGTAATCGATGTGTTCAAGTAGGAGGTTTCAACAA
>DTSE01000353.1:0-26312 GCA_012965515.1 Candidatus Melainabacteria bacterium
CTGGTCGATCAGGATACTAAAGAGACAGACTCGGGGCGACGCTCTGACACTTTTTACGACTCGTTTGCTTCACCGTTTCAAGACAAAGGATTGTTCAGCACCCCAGAAGGCATGGGCGTCATGGTGTTCGGCGTGTTGCTTCCAGGAATGCTTTTAGGAGCAGCTGCTCTTGCATGCTGCGATCGAATTACATTGATGTTGTTGAAACATCCACTGGAGACGATCATTCAAATCGTGCTTGCAGCGCTGGTCCCCATTGCTAACTATGTAATATGGAAGTCGCTATCGCGCGATGATCGGCGTTTTGCAAAACGCCGAGGCATCATGAACGGCATTGCTATCGGAACAGCTTCACTGATTGCCGTCATCGGTTGGGCTGCCGTGATTCTGCACTATCCGGCTGTTGATGAGTCAAGCGGTAATCCGCATCCTGGCGCGTTCACGAGTATTGCAGTTATTGCTTCTCTGGCTGCTTCTACTGCCATTTATCTCGCAAATGCATTGCGTACGTCGCGTGAACTTCGCAGTTCGCAGTTGCGAACTGTTCTTTACTCGGTGATCGGTGTGATCTTCTCGGCCTTACTATTTGTAGGCTCCGAGGCGCGTTCGATTTGCATACGCGTTGCTGAATACATGTCTACCTCTGAGAGTGTGGCAGAGCGTAAAAGCGGCTTGGATTTCTTACGTCAGATCAATCCCGAGCGTGATTTGATGATGGAATGTGCCAATCCGAAGGCGGCCGGTATACCGGGATTGTTCATTCGTATTGAACCAACGACTCAACGTCAATTGTATTTTTCTGTTACCGGAAAACCATTTAGAGATGACAAATCATCGGATTTTTCTTCTATGCCTGATGACTATTTGCAAAGACATGTCGTCGGCGCTCCGATCTCCGGCCTGTCGCTAATTAGATCGGCGATGACAGGAGTCGTTAATCCTACAACTTTGAGTGCCACCATAAACTGGACATTCGTTTTCAAAAACCGTTCTTATCAAAAGCAAGAAGCACGTGCAGAAATTGGTTTGCCGGAAGGCGCAGTCGTTTCCCAAATGACTGTTTGGCCTGGGGGTGAACCGACGAACGCGCGCTTCAATGTTTCCGGGGCGGCTGCTAATGCTTTTCAGTCGCCTGTAGAAGCCGGTCATGATGCGCCGGCAATCGTTACCGACCTCGGACGCGGACGAACTCTATTGCACTGCTACCCTGTTCCCGCCCAAGGCGAGATGAAAGTGCGTGTCGCGGTTGTCGTTCCTCTCAAATTGCATACTTTGACCGAAGCCTCCGTTTCTCTGCCACGCTTTATCGACAACAACTTCACGATCGCGACTGACAATACTATGAGTATTCGCTCGCCAGAGCAGCTGACGATGAACCTCAAGGGAATTCGCTCCGGCGTCTCGGCGACTGGGGAGAAAGTGCTTTCCGGCACAATCAAGGAAGAAGATCTGTCAGGTTCCGGCTTGTCAATTCGCGTTGCACGCGCCGCTACTCTCGGACCGAATGTTGTGAGAGATCCGTTTATCAAAGCCGGTTCTTTCATCGTGCAAACAATCAAGAAAGTAGAAGCGCCCGCTCCCAGCCAACTCGTGATAGTAATTGACGGCTCGCAGAGTGTGAAAGAGCATGCGAAGGAGTTGAAGGCTGCACTATCGAAGTTACCTGATTCATTCTCAAAATCAGTGATTCTAGCCTCGGATCAAGATGGTACGCCCGAAGTTCTAAACTTTAAAGAGGGGCTCGACAAGCTGGAAAAAACTGACCTGAGGGGTGGTCAAGACAATCTGCAAGCCGTTGTTAAAGCGGCGGAACTCGCCGGTGAGTCGAAAGGTGGAACGGTGCTTTGGATTCATGGACCACAGCCAAGTTTCAACGAAGAGATCTACATCATGGCGCCCTATATTGCCACGCCTAAGTTTTACGAGCTGGCGTTGGACAACGGTATTATGGATGCTCACGAGTTCTTCAAGAACCACCGGGAGATTGGACCATTTACAGCTATCGCTCGCAGTGCCACCGCAGGTGATGACCTTGAAAGATTCATCGCCAAGTGGCAACCCGGAGGCACGGATTTCTCAGTTGACTACACAGCCGTCACCAGGGCTGAAGAATCGAAGAACGCAACACCTGCGCAAGCCTCTGAAATAGCATGCCTGGCTGCCAATCAGAAAGTCGATTCCCTGCTGCATCAAGGCAAGGTTGCAAAAGCAGCAGTGATCGCATGCGCTCACAATATAGTCACGTCGGTTTCGCTCGCTTCCGTTTTACCCAATGTCAATCGCACCAACTATGCGGCTGCCACACCCCCTCCTCAAGAAGATACTTTTGCTTCTTCAGTGCAAGAAAGTGGTTCTACCTCGCCGGTCCTGCAGGGAACCACTGGGGGGCAAAGTCTGGCCTATCAGTCAAATTCATACACTCAAAGCAAGTTTGAGCAATACTCTAAATACTCGGCCGACCTTCAAGGTGCCACCAACGGAACCATCGGCGCTCAAGGATACGACGCTACCTATATCACTGGCGTCAATACAGCCGGGACAGTCAGAGTCAATAACATGGCAAACCTCGAAGCTATGCTGAACATCATGGCGAATGGATTTGAAATCCTCGGCATCTTGTTTGGTGGTGGACTGGCGATCAAAGCGATCTTCGCCATGGCAAAAGGCTCTCCGAAACAAGAAGACGGAATTTCGCATTCAGCAAGACTTGCCTACGGCATACTTGCAATCGTTGGAGGGCTATCTGTTCCTTTCATGATCAACTGGTTAGTTGCATCTGCACGCGACGCCAATTTATTCAGTTAGGACTAAGAGGTAGACGAGCATAGGTTAAACACGACCGCAGCACCGTAAGGGCGACGCCATGAAATTCATGCGTCGCCTTTGCGCTATGAAAAATTCTTCTTCCTCAAGCCAAACTCCATGTACTTCTTACTCGGGTTTCTCGTCCTGATGCATCGGATCGACAATACGCCAATTGCCGTCCGGATAGAGAATTTCCGAAGGGGTGTAGTGACCTTTGTATTCCATCGAACGGCAGCCTTTCACAAAGTAGCCCAGATATGCATAGGGCAAGCCAAGTTCAGTCGCGCGCTTAATCATGGAGATGAGTATCCATGTGCCCAGTTGATATTTCCTATAGTCAGGATCCCAAAAGAAGTAGATTCCGGAGAATCCATCTTTCAGAACATCCATGTAGCTTACGGAAACAAGTTTGTCTTCAACGTAATAGCACCATTCTTCGACCGGGAATGGTCCATCGATGATGGAAGAAATGTGCTCCACTCCACCAAGAAGAGATGGCGTCGGCCAACCTTTTGTTTGTGAATGATCGTGATGGTGCCGCATATACAGAGTCAGTTTTTCGTCGTTGAGATCCGGTTCTTGGACCTTGAGCAAAACGGTGCTTTCATTCTGTTTGATCAATCGGCGTTGACTTCTGTTCGGTTGGTACTCTTTGGTCAAGACGCGTATCGGCTGACACGCCGTACAAGAGGGACATGCCGGACGGAAAAGAACATGCCCAAAGCGGCGCCAGCCCTTATTGATTAGATCCCAGTATTTTTCAGGCGTAAGATTCTTCACCAATGCATACTTTAACTGCCACGTTTCTGCCGGCAGATAGCCGCATTGGCTTGGGTGCGCTACGTAGGAATAATCAAGGTCCGGATCTTTCAATGAGAGTACGTTCCGATCAGTTCTCCCTGCCCTGTAATATGCCCTTTGATCGCGGCTTCATACTGCTCTTTTGTACATCCCTGGCGGAGCTTGAGATTATCGTTCAATGCTACCACTTTGAAGTGATAGTGATGGTTTTGCCCTTTTGGTGGCATTGGACCATTGTAACCTGGCTTGTCGAAGTCGTTTTTGCCTTCGGCACACCCGACTGGCAGTGCTTTACTTCTGCTAACTCCTTCACTCAGTTGAGTTACATTGCTGGGAATGTTCACTAGTATCCAGTGCCACCAAGTACCTCCAGGAGCGTCCGGGTCTTCGACTGAAAGGGCATAGCACTTCGTACCTGCCGGACCAGCGGTCCACTTGAGCTGCGGTGAAAGATCCTTTCCGTCTCCCGTATATTGTTTTGGAATTGCACTTCCGGCACCAAATGCGGTGCTGGAGACCGTGAGAGATTTCGGCTTCTTCAATTCATTGGCTGCACTGGATTCGGCAGCTACGGCAACAGCATTAGCTGAAACAATGTACAAACTGATTGCTGCAATCAGTCCTCGGTGAAGTATTGATTTTGTAACTGATTTTTGGCGTGCCACCATTGAGTTTTCTGAATGCAATTTGAGCATAATCGAGCCGCCTCGCTAATGATGTTTCCTGTTTGAACAGGCATTTAGCATATTCCCATTGCGAGGACTAAACGCACAGTGTCATACATCTGATTAAGCTCTGGTATTGGTTCACTTATGTATTGGCGACACCAAGTGTCGCCCTAAGCCAGAAATGGCGGGCCCTATGTCGGACCCGCCATTAAATGTGTCATCTGTCACTCAACGCTTACGCGCGGTATTGCCTCCAATGCTGCTGTTGTTGCTGCTGTTGCAAGCGCTGTTGATACAGTTGATTCCACGTTTGGTTCTGCTGGTGCTGGTGTTGTATTTGCGGAATTCTAAACTGGTGAGCTTGATTGAGGGGAACCACATAGTTGTGCTGTGGATGTCCGTAATGTGAGTACTCTACTGGTTCACGGTAGGGCTGAAATTGGTGCGGTCTGTAGTGTTGATAGTTAGGTTGGCGATGCTGTCCATAGTATCCGCCGTCATAATATCCGGTGCCGCCATGTCTGTAGTCGTCGAAATATGGACGATGATGACGGTGGTGATGGTCGTGTCCTCTGCCAATTACATTGCCCAAGATTGCACTGCCGGCCATCATGCCGATCATGCCCATGATGTCACCAGCCGGACCCATATCCATGGTTTTATGTCTCATGTGACGCTGATCGCCGTAATTTTGACTGCCGTATTGATCGCCGTAGTCGGCGCGTTGCTCGCCTTTTTGCTTGCGATGCTCAGGCGGCGTATTTGTGTCGCGGGGCGTACCTTCTTTGTCTTTGTTGCGTTCGCTCGGTGGCTTGTAGGTTGTGTTGAGAACTTTGCCGTGACCGAGTTTCGCCAGTTCTTCAACACTGTCGACCTTCAGAGTCCAACCGCCTTTGATCTTGTCGGGGTTGGCTTCCAATCCTTTGATAGAGTCTTTGTTCTTCTCGACCAAACCCTTCACGACGTCGAGCTTGAATTTATCCGTTTTGTTTTTGCAGTCGGAATCATTGACCATCTTGCTGGCGATTGACCAGAGGCTGTCTTTGTCCTTAACAGTGTATGTCTTAGCCGCATCGCTCGGCATCGCCGTCGAAGCTACGACCTTCTTCTCACTGTTGTCGCCTGTAAATTGATAATTGTCAGTCTTTGTGGATGTGCGCCGCCAATAATCACCGGGATCGATTGCATTGTCCGTTGCAACTACGTTTGTACGCGCTAATTCGCCAGGAGTGGTCCCGCCATCGTTTCTATTCATTGGACGATACTCTTAAGGGTGTTTGGGAGGTTGCGCCGATCGTATCTACGGCAGGGTGAAGAGATCGTGAATACTGTGCGCAAACTGCGTATTTACCGCAATCTTGGCAACTGAATTTAAGTTTAAGAAGATGCTTGCCGGAGGCGGAAATGCCGTCCCTATTTACTTTGGAAGGGTTACTGTGAAGGTCGTGCCTGTTTGCGGCTTACTGCTTACCGCCAGTTTGCCCCCGTGCGAGTCGACGATGCGTTGGCAAAGATAAAGGTGCATACCGCTTTTCGTCGAATACTTCCTTCCTGTTTCGCCTTCCCAAAAGCGCATAAAGAGCCGCTTTTGATCATCAGGATCTATATCTCTACCGCGATCGTTTATCGAAATCTGCACACCATCTGCCAACTGTGCAACATTGATGTCCACCGTTTGTCTATTCGGCGAGAACTTGATCGCATTTTCCAGAAGAATCAAAAGAACGCGTCTTATTCCTGACGGATCACCCTTGATTGTCGGCACGCCCTGTGGGTAATCAGCAGTGACGTTGATGCTCTTAAATTTAGCCAGAGGCGCGCACTCTTGTATGCAATTTTCGATGAGCTCTTTCAAATTGATATCTGATTTCGCCAGTTGCTGCCGCGTTTGGTCATAGGTGTAAACATCTAGCAATTCTTGTGTGACCGAAAGCGATTCTTCGTTGCCCTTTTTCAATTGCGAAAGGGCCACCTTCTGCTGTTCGTTTAAATCGCCGAGCGAACCTTCCAGCAAATGTTCAAGTACCAGTCGACCACCGAGAAGCGGTAGCCAGACTTCATTAGCAAGGAGTCCCATAAAGTCTTCTTTGAGTCTGCTCAAACCCA
Source organism: Candidatus Melainabacteria bacterium (assembly GCA_012965515.1). Classification (GTDB taxonomy): domain Bacteria; phylum Cyanobacteriota; class Vampirovibrionia; order Obscuribacterales; family Obscuribacteraceae; genus QKMZ01. The sequence continues at coordinate 6,381 of DTSE01000353.1, forward strand.
TAGTTTTTTCCAGACCTGCTTTTTTTCGCTGCTCGTTGACTAGCGCGCTGCGTACGAGAGCCAAGTTAATCGCACGATGCAAACGCTCGCGGTCGATGTGAGTATGGAGCAGGTAATCTTGCGCCCCACGCTTTACCGCATCGATAGCAGCGCTTTCGTTCTCTGGCGGGCATATGACGATGACCGGCTGGCTGACCAGTTCGCTCCAGAATTCGCTGAATGCGCGCTGGCTCTGACCGATTGATGTCGTCAGGTCAAAGAGAAGCACCTGGTAAGTATTTGTCTTCAGAAGATTGAGTCCGTCTGATAATGTGCGTGACCAAGTGACCTGATACTCTCCGCGCGTTTCGTCGACCAGTAAATGTCTAATGGTCACGTAGTCCGTGCGGTTGTCGCCAATCAGAAGTACGGATACCGGTTCTACGGTCGACATCTGGATGGAGTCTCTCAATCAGTCCGCTAGCCAAATTCCGACACATCTTCTGAGGGCCGGATATCATGAAAGTTCCCCGAAATGGATCTTTTTCAACGTCAGGCAATAACTGTCCTATTTATGCTGATAAACGGCGTCGCCGGCTTTGGCTATGTTGTCTTTCAACAGTTTCATAACGGCAATGCCGGGCAGTTATTGAATGACCTGCTTGCGGAGCAACGAATTATGAAAATCAAGTGTCTGGCAGCCCTGATCGCTTGTACTGTCGCACAAGGTGCGGTTTTAGCTCCTGCTTTTGCCCAGGACACCAGCAAAATCAATCGCTGGTTCGAAGACATCAACAAGAAGTATCCTAACTTGCAGAAAAAACAGAATGTGGGAAACATTCAAGATCCAGGCAAGATTGGGACGCCAGGCAAGTTTCAGAATCCAGGGAACATCAATGCGCCGCAGGGACTGCAAGCAATCAAAACGAAATCGGACCCTTGCAGTCAGCGCTTCTTGATTGGTGCCGATACCCTATTTGAATTCGACAAAGCAACTCTTACGCCTCGTGCGGAGGAGACTTTGACCGTACTTGGACCGATGATTGAGAATGCCGGTCTTCATCCGGTGTTGATAGAAGGTCATACAGACAGTGTTGGCACAGACGAATACAACCAGGAGTTGAGCGAGCGACGCGCTGAGCGCGTGCGAAATTGGCTGCTGGAACACCGCGTAGTCGAGAAGCGCGCTGTCTCGACTGTGGGCTACGGTGAGAAAAAACCTGTTGCACCGAACACAAAGCCGGATGGCAAGGACAATCCACCCGGACGAGCACTGAACAGGCGCGTGGAAATTGTGGTTAATACTTGTGCGAAAGTCGAAGAGCCCGCTGTCACAGCTGCTCCTTCATCAACCGAGCCTTCCGTTGCGGAGCCTTCCACAACGAGGGAAGCCGCTGGCGAGACCAACCAATCTGCTTCAGAAAGTTCTACTCCTCCAGCAACGGGCACCACGTCTGCAGCCCCACCCGCCGACGGGAGCAAGTGAGCTGTAGGCATGATATTGGCGCATGCGATGCGCGGCGACAGAGGTTCTAGTAAGAGGAGTCATACATGCTGCCTGCCGGGCGACTCATGGCGTCGTCCTTCCGTTTGCTCAGGCGGTTTTGCAAGGTAGCTTTCATTGCGTTGAAATCCCGAATAGTACCGCCTGGTCGACTTTCGCCGACTAATAACCGCAGATTAGGGGTATGATGGCAATGGGCTGTAGAGGGCATTATGTTGGTTATTAGATCGTTTTTGCTTGTACTTTTCCTTTTGCTGTCAGCGTGTCCGTTCGCGCAAGCAGACAGCAGCACAGCGGCTGTGTCCGATTCCAAAGGAAAAGTTCTCGTCGTTTTCATCTACGACCCCCACTGCCAGTTCACGTGTGACAAGGTTCGACCGACGGTGCGCGAGGTGCAATCGAAGTACGCTCAATCTGTTTCCTACATCGAGATAGACACAGGCGAAGACCATGCCGCACAATCGAAAGCTCTCGCTCAGAAGAACGGAATTCTCTGGTTCTACAACGATAATTTGAAGTTTGTTCCGGTGGTCGGGTTTTTCTCTCCTGAAAGAAAGTGTATAAAATATCTGACGGGACCGAAGACTAAAGGCGTATATCAAGCCGCTCTCGAAAGGGCAATGAAAGCTAAGTGATTTGCTCGATGGCAGTCAATCAACTGAGTAGACTCAAATGATTCCGCATACGCTGGAATCAAAACCGCGTCTGTTGGATTCCTTCCGGCTGAGTGCAATAATCTCCGGGACTATTGTTTTCGTCTATTGTTTGACTGTCGTTATTGGCTGGTATTGCGACATTCATGGGCTGAAAATGCTTTTTAGTTTCGCCGTTCCTTTTGGGGCTGCGGTATCGTATATGGTGCTAGCGTGCTTGGTGCTTTTGCTGGCAATTTTTCCTGATCGAAAGGATGTTCGTTTCTTTTGCGCAGGAGTCTCGCTCATAGCGGCGCTCTCGGGTGGTTTTAAACTGCTGGAGACAATTCAAGAAGCCGACTGGGATTGGTTCAACCTGCCGTTGTCCGGTGAGCTTGCCAACGGAGTTGTGTTGCAGTTTCCCGGTCAAGTGACGCCTGACGGCACCATTGGAATTTTGCTTGTTTCCACGAGTCTGTTCCTGATGACCTTGCATAATGCGAGGCTCGATCCGCTCTGGCAAATTTTACTTACGATAACCGGAGCAGTCGCACTTTTGCCGGTGGTAGGCTTCTTGCAAGGCATACCAGAGTTTTGCGGTCTCTGGGGCTGCATCAAAGTTCCCGTCACTCTCGCTGCCTCAACTCTTGTTTTGTCATTTGCAGTTTATTCGTTACGCCCCGGTTCCGGATGGTTCTCTCTATTGTTGGAGCCGGACATGCTCGGAACGGCATTACGTCGAAGCATCTTTGCTCTGATGGTTTTATTGCCGGCTTTCACAGGTTTGAAGGCTGGTGCCGTTGCCACGCACGTCATTGATGAAAACACCGCCTCACCTGCGCTCAGCGTGCTCAATCTAGTCGCTGCAATTTCGATTGTTATTTCGCAGTTTGTCTACGCTTATAGGCGAGAACAGGATCTAAGACGCGACACGGAAAAGAAGCTCGCCGATCTTTCATCGGAAATGTCTGCTGGCACTAAAAGTGGTGGCGCATCGACAAATTTGGCGGGTTTTAGCCCCCGTTATGCCGTCTGTCCAACGTGCTCGAAACAGCTTGCTGCAAGCGTTGCTAATTGTCCTGACGATGACTCCACGATGAAAATCGTCGATAAGTTAGAAGGGCAAATTCTAGATGGTAAATATAAGATTGTTGAGTTTCTTGGCGCCGGCGGCATGAGCACAGTGTATAAGGCCCGTCACATTGTACTCGACAAAATTTTGGCGCTAAAACTTCTGCAGCCCCACCTTCTCGGCAATGCTCGCTTTGTCCAACGTTTTCAACGAGAGGCGCAGGCGATGGCTCGCATGCAGCACCCCAATCTTTTAACCGTACATGAATGCGGTTTCCTCGAAGGAGTTCCATTCCTGCTGCTGGACTTCATTGACGGCAAGAGCCTCGACATCCTAATTGCAGAGCGCGCGCGATTATCGGTGGGTCAGATGATCGCCATCATTTTGCAAGTCTCTGACGGACTTATAAACGCGCACGACAACGGAATAGTGCATAGAGACATCAAGCCGGCGAATATCATGATCAGTGAAAACGTTAAAGGACGCGAGCTCGTCAAAGTAGTTGACTTCGGTCTGGCCAAGATGCTTGAAAGCGAACAGTCTGTGATTCAGCAGAAGATTTCGCGCGAGGGCAACTCTGCCGGAAGTCCCATGTACATGAGTCCGGAGCAGTGCGTTGGAGACCCTGCTGACGCGCGTACGGACATTTACGCCCTGGGTTGTGTCATGTATGAATGTCTGACTGGAAATCCACCGCTGTTTGGTGCGACGGTTTTGGAGACGTTCAATAAAGTGATGAATGAAAAACCGCTGCCGGTTTCTACACTCGTTGAAGTTCCGCAGGAGCTGGATGAGCTGATTTTGAAGTGTTTGGAGAAGAAACCGGAGGACCGTCCTTCCTCCGTGCTCGAGTTTAGAACGGCTCTCAAAGACATAAAGGAACGTATGTCCGGCGCCATAAGAACTGCCAATATGGCTTAAGGTCGTTGCCCGCAGCGCCGCTCCGGAGCGGCACCAAGCTGCCTGGAAGGCGGTGCTTCCAGCGCTTCGCTCTTCTTTCCATCATCTGCTAAAAGATCGGCAAGCTGGGGAATGTTCCGGACCACGGTCCTGGCTCGGCCGATGACGATTGAGCAAGATGGAATTGAATCAACGCTTGTTCAATGTTCAGCCTGCGCTCGCGGAACTGCTTGTAAGTTCTTCCCGCTCGCTGGACCATTACTTGCTGCTCCTCGGAGAGGAAACCACATTTCGACAGCAAGTCCCGCACGTCTTCAGGCAGACGCGGTGAACGCGGCGCCGCTTTCAATTCCTGCCATGTTTCTTCCAATTGTGATTCGAAACGGTCTTTTGGGACAGTGCCTTCTTGTGCTGCTTTGTCGGCTGTCTTCGGCAAAACGCCCGCAAGCTTGAGGAAGTAATAAAAGGTCAAGTCGCGCTCGTCTTGAGCTTCCGGATGAGTGGGCACGTCTTCTGCTATGCCCACCTCGGCGCGCAGCCTCCTTAGCTGCTGTATTCCTTGATTGATGGAAATCTTTTCAGTGCGGATTAATTTTTGTACTTCCAGAGCTGCATAGACGCCTTGGGCTTTGACCCAGTTGAGTTCAATGAGCGAATCTCCGAGGTCTTTCTTCTGTTCTTGGCTGACACAAATCGCTAGTGCAATGTCTTTGTCTTCAATGAAACCAGCCGCGGTAAGCAAGTTAGCCAGAGTCGATTGATTCTCGATCGAATCATGAGCGACATGACTGATTACTTCGAGGCAGCGGCGCGCAGAGTAAAGACGATCGATAGCTTCATCACGCTTGATGTCGCCATTGCGCACTTTTTCTTGCAGGCTGAGCGCGTGTTCAATCAGATCATGATGGGCATCTGCCAGAGTAATCAAAACCTTGCCCAAGTGTATTCCAGTTTTATTCGCCAGGTTAAGTCTTGCTTTAATCTGTTCACGTCCAATCGACTCGCTTTCGACGAGGTATTCACCTAGGCGGTTGCGCGGCTGCGAGCTGGCCTGAATGCCGAGCAAGTCCATTGCCAGACCGAAGGAGATGCGTTTTTTCTTGACCAAAGCCATCGCCTGAGTGGTCTGGTCGGCAGAAATGACGTGGTCGCGCAAGAAGGACTGCGCCGCTATCGCCGAATGCATCGTCTCTGGATCCACAATGTCCAGCATCGTTAGAACCAGACTAAGAGGCAAGTCGCGATTGCGCGATTCCGATACTGCCGTTTCCATCTGTTGCCTTGAGGCTAGTTGCCAATCAACCAACAGTTCTCCGAGTAGAGAATTGGTATTCGCCATTGCAAGATTCCTAATGTGTCAAGTAGCCGCACTTAGAACTTGATTGCCCTTTTAATCTCACTCGGTACCGATTTAAGATTCCTTTTTACCTTGATTTGTCTGAATTTGAACCACATTCACCCGCTTGGGGGACGTTCTTGGTACGCTAATCTCAGTTTTAGCCACATAAAACGCGATTCGTGTCTATCTGGCTAAAATTATCCAGAGGGCATTTTGGGGCGGTAAACCATGAATACATTAGGACATGCGGCAATTCTTGTCGCAGTATTTGTCGCCATCGCGCTGATCGGTCAGAGATTGGTGAAAGGGCGAGTAGAAATTGAGGTGCTCGAACAACATCACAGCGCCGCAGAGGGCATGCTCGGTGTGGTCGGTACTTTATTTTCTGTCTTGCTCGGCTTCATGGTCGCTGCTGCCATGGCACGTTATGGCGATGCACAGATGCACGTAGAGCAAGAAGCGAATTGCGTAGCCAGCATTTTCCGTCTGGCGCGTGGATTGGGTGACGACGACCGCCATCGTTTGCGCCAACTCTGCAGAAATTATTCGAATGAGGTTGTGGACATCGAGTGGAAACAGATGGCCGAGCACGCGAAGATTAATCATGGTTGGGAAGGCTACCAAAATCTTTGGGAAGGCGTTGTGGCAGTAGTGCCGGAAAACGACAGGCAGAGCAATCTGCAACAAGCCATTAACGACGCGATGATGGGCGTGGGAGAACATCGTCGCGCCCGATTGATACTGGCTCAGCAGGATTTGCCAAAGGCTCTGTGGATTGTTGTCGCGTTCGGTTCAATCATCACAATCGGTTTCACTTACGTCTTTATGTCTCAGTTTCCCCATGTGCACGGGTTTATGACCACCATGGTGGCCACGACACTGGCGCTCAATATCTGGCTTTTGTCGGCTTATAGCAGTCCGTTCAGCGGAGAATTGCAGATCAAGCCGATGATGTTCAGCATGCTCAAGGAGAGCGTTTTCAATGTCCCGGACACACCTACAAGGTATATCCACGATAGTGGTCCGGCAAAAGTGGGTCTGGACGGTAAGCCGGTGGAAGGGAAGCTTGATTCGAAACCTGCAAATGATGGTGCAGACTCTAAGTCCACGAAAGGCAAGGTGGAAACCAAGCCGGCAGAAACACCGGCTCACTGAAAGCAAGCCCCCAATACTGAAATCGAAGGAGCCGGCACTGCCCGGCTCTTTCATTTAATGTGCAGTCACATTTTCGCTACAGTTTCGCTCCCGATTGATCACCGATGAGATCAGATGCTGCATACGGCGCCACGTTGCGCGTAGTGAGAAAGGTAATACGAACATGGACGATTTCAGTAAAGGTTCTAAGGCATTAGTATCCGAAGCGGGAGTAAGAAACGATTTCCCACTCGGCGAGAAATTAAGTGATCAAGCCAATCTAAGCAGCAACGTTTGGGAAGACGAAATACACTCAGCTCTGGACAATCTCAAGATGCTCGAGATGAAGACGCAGATGTATGACATCGGCAAAGCTGTCGGCGAAAGCAGTGCGGGCATTCATGCAACAGCCGGAACAAACTTTGAAGTGGACCAGATTTTGAAGCGATCGTCAGTGAGCGACAAAATAGGAAATCAGCTCTTTCCATCGCGTAAAGAGCCCAATTTCATTGATTGCCAATGGGGAAGACTGCTCGATCTCGCAGAAGATAGCTCCCGCAAAGCACAATTGGGTGAGCAGCACCGCGAACAACTGCGTAAAGTTGCGGAAATTGATCTCACACCATACATGTGGCACCATTCCGGTGCCTAGCAGGACAAAAAAGCAAACCCAGAGCATCTGGAAAAGCTCAGCCTGAGCTTACTTCTCTCTCAGCCTATAGCCGACGCGTGGAATGTTTTCGATAATCGAACTTCCCTCATCGTCGCTGTCATCAAGCTTTTGCCGGATGCGTTTGATTGCTGTTCTCAGTGCGGACGGCGAAGCTTCGCTGTCACCCGCCCAAACGCGCTGCAGAAGAGCTTCTGCACTGAAGACATGATCCACGTTTCTCATCAAAAATTCGAGCAAAGCAAAGTCGCGAGGCATCAACTGCACTTCCTTGCCGTTTTTCATTATTCTGTACTTTACGGTATCCAGAGAAAGATCGCCGACTTCCAACACATTGCTCTTTATCTCTGCCGGGCGCCGTAAGAGAGCGCGCAGTCTTGCAGAGAGTTCTTTCAGTGCAAATGGTTTGGTCAGATAATCGTCGGCGCCTGAATCAAGACCTGTCGTTCGATCGTTAATCTGCGCTTTTGCAGTCAACATGAGCACTGGGACTTTCCCGCCACCTTCCCGGTACTGCTTGCAAATATCCAGACCGCTCATCCCCGGCAATTCCCAGTCGAGAATGGCGATATCAAACGACTCAAACTTAAGCCTGTCCAGCCCTTCCAGTCCGTCCTCGCAATGCGCTACTTCGTGATGCTCGGCGTTAAGCCAGGTCACGATCGTGGATGCCATCTCGCGGCTGTCTTCGACTAGGAGGATTTTTGCCATGCCAATAGGTGGTGGGATGCACACATATGTTAGCAAAGAAGAGTCTTAATCCCGAGCGCCTGCGGATTTTTGCATACGGACTTTGTCTTCTGTCAGGGCGATGCACGGCATTACCAGTACGCCTGCAGGAGCGATCTGCCCTCAAAACTAATCAGCTTCAGTCAAAGATAAAGTCCCTAATTAAGTGAAACTCCATTTTAAAGGTGGTAAGCAATCTTGAGAGGGATAGCAGTAGTGAGCGGTGACAATCTAATCGGGACGAAAATCGGCGATCGCTACGAGGTCGAGTCTGAACTCGGCAGAGGAGCGCTCGGGGTTGTTTTTCGTGCGAAAGATGGCATGCTAGGGCGCCATGTTGCCGTCAAAGTCATGCAAGAGAAGATGGCTGCCGACACAGTGGCTTCCTTGCGGTTTCAACGCGAGGCACGCATGGCGGCTTCGCTGCAGCATCCCAACATCGTCACGGTCTATGATTTCGGCGTCTTGCCTGATAATCGCCCGTATTTGGTTATGGAGTGTCTGCTCGGCGAAAGCGTAGATGAAGTGTTGAAGCGGTCGATACGGATGCAATCTTCGAAGGCTGTGCCTCTCTTTATTGCCGTGTGCCAGGCGCTTGCTCACGCGCACAAGAACGGCATCGTTCACCGGGATTTGAAGCCCGCCAATATTGTTATTCTCAAGGACGACACCGGCAATGAAGTGATTAAGCTGGTCGACTTTGGTATCGCCAAACCAATGATTGAACAGGATTCCGATTTGACCGCCGCAGGCTCCGTCATGGGCACTCCTTCTTACATGAGTCCGGAACAGTGTCTTGGAAAGCCGCTTGATGGGCGCTCCGACATTTACTCTCTCGGTTGCGTGATGTACCACATACTCACCGGCGTGCGTCCGCTAACCGGTGACACCGCGCTTGAGACACTGAGCAAGCATATTTCCGAGCAACCGCGTTCGTTCAGCGAAGTGGCACAAGGAGTGCTTCTGCCTGATGCACTTGAGCGCTGCGTTTTCCGCGCCCTGATGAAATCTCCGGCAGACAGGCACCAGTCCGTTATTGAATTGCGCGATGAGCTGGAAGCTGCGCTCACTTCAATTTGGGCGCAAAAAGGACCGGCGGGGCGGGAAAAACCGGATAGTGAGCCTACCGTGCTTGTGAAGCCGAAGCCGACGACTGTTACTCCTGAGCCGTTTGCGTTTTCTCCTTATCCGGAGATTTACAAAGCACCAAATGTGGTGCCCGACGAAAAACCGCCCAGTCCGGACTTTCTTCTCGAAAGAGCTCAGAGCGGTGATGGTTATGCAATGTATAAGTATGCCGTCGCCCTGGAGAACGGAACCGGCGTTGACGCGGACGAGAAACAAGCCCTCTTCTGGTATCGCAAGTCATGCAATGCCGGGTGTCCAGATGGGTTGAACGAGATGGGTTCCATTTACCAGTGGGGCGCACTGGGGGTAGAGAAGAACATCGAAGAGGCAATTCGGTTATACACTGAAGCGGCTCAGCAAGGGCATGCCAACGCTCAAAATAACCTGGCTTGCTTGTATGAGGATGATGATCCAAAGGAAGCATTGCGCTATTACAAGATGGCGGCGGAGAACGGACTGCCGCTTGGAATGAGCAATTACGGCCGCTGCCTCTTGTATGGAATCGGCAGCGACAAGAAGTATGACGAAGCGTACAAATGGTTGATGAAGGCAGCGGAGGCTGATGATAAGTGTGACAGCGCTCAGTACATGCTCGGTGTTATGTGTTTCAACGGAGACGGGGTGGAGAAAGACCTCGTTCGCTCAGCACAGTGGTACAAGAAAGCCGCGGAAAATGGCCACGAGTCAGCTCAGTATGAGCTCGCACTCTGTTACCTGTACGGCGACGGGGTTGAAGAGAGTTATGACGAAGCGATCTACTGGCTCAAAGCCGGAAGCGCTCTCGGTAATATCCAATGCGACGAAAAACTGGAAGAGCTGAGCACAAAAGATACATTGCCAGGGCTCAAAGTCCATGACGTCGACCAGTGGATGCGGCAATCGACTGTGAATGCGACTGATGTATCTGAGCGTCAGTTGCTTCTTATGCTCAAAGCTCCGAAGCACGCCGATGTAAATCAAGCTGTTCTGGACCTTTACCCGGCGGCGGAAAAAGGAAATGAGACAGCGCAACTCTTGTATGGGCGCTGCTGGGAAATGGGCATGGGTCTTCAGAGAGATCTCGACAGTGCGTATTACTGGTATAAGCGCGCTTATGACTTGGGTAGCAATGTCGCAGAGCAGCACGCTATCAACTGTCTGCGCTTGTGCTTCGAGAACAATATTTTTCCCCTGGATGCAGAAGGTTTCCTTCGCTCATGCGCAAACAAGAGAAATACCAAAGCGATGATCAGTCTCGCGTACTATCATCGCTTTTACAACCCAGACGGACGCGACTTCTCGGAAGCATTACGCTATTACAGAATGGCGGCTGAGTGCGGAGACAGTGAAGCGCAGTATTTGCTTGGCCGTTTTCTTGTCATGAAAAACTTGCTCAAGCGCGAACGAAATCTCGTTATTCGCTGGTGGGATGCTTCGCTGGAAAAGGGCCTTGATACCGCGACTGTAGAAGAGTTTGATGACGAGGGGCATAAGAACGAACGCGCAGAGGCGATGAAGTATCTCAACTCTGCAGGTGAAGAAGGTTCGTGTGAAGCATTGCAGCTTTTGTCCAGTATGTATCACCGTGGTCTGCTTGTATTGGCTGACCCGGTCAAATCAGTTCAACTGCTCATGCGCGCTGCCGAAATGGACGACTTTAGTGCACAAGGACTTTTAGGTGTCATCTTCTTGGAAGGCATCGGAGTAGAAAAGGACGAGAAGAAAGGTATCGAGTATTTGGAACTCGCCTCAGAAGCCAATAACTCTTTTGCGCAATGGAATTTGTCTCTCGCACTCATTGAAGGCCAAGGTGTTCTCGTCAATCGTCCGCGCGCGAAAGCACTTTTGGAGCGCGCAGCAGAAGGATGTTTCGCACAAGACAAGTTGTGGTCCGATGATGGCTTCGCTAATAGGTTTCAAAAGCTTCTCGATCTCTTCCAGGAGCTAAGCAGCCGTGGGCAAGTCGATGCGAATTACTGGCTTGGTATTTGCTACGAAAGAGGCCTTGGAGTCACCCCTAATCGCGACAAGGCTTTGGAGCTTTATCTCCGCTCTGCTCGCGAGGGTTGCCAACCTGCGCAAGCCGCTTTCGACAGGCAGCCTGAGAATTTGAAGAAGCTGGCGGAGAAACGTTCGAATGCCAGCGGTGAGAATGTTCAAGTCAGCACGCAGAGAAAGGACCTTGTGCAAGCGGTCAAAGTTGTGCGCGACGGCGACACTCTTGTAAATCGCTTTAAGCTGTACGAAATATTGAATGAAAGCGAAGTGATACTGCCGGGCGCGGATAAAGGCAGCGGTAATCAGCCTGTGACGATTACGAACGCACGCGGCGAGGTTGGTGTGATTGTATTCAGCGGGAAACAATTGATCGCCGGCTGGGACCCGGAGACGAATTTCGTCCTACGCACAATCAGTATGAAAGAACTTTGTTCAATTGCTTTGAGCAAATCTATGGAAGCGGTGATTATCGATCCGACCAAATCGGGAGGCGTGATCTTGCGTAAGTGGGAGATGGAAGCGTTCGCGAGATCGACCCTACCGATTGAGCGCGGCAAAACGTGGAATTGGGTGCAAGTAGTGATCAGCTCTGGTGTGCACATTGCCGTACGTCATGCTGATACAGACACTGTTGCTCGCTGCGGAGCTGATCTCAAGCGTGTGCTGCAGAATCACCAGATCGTAAAGAGAGGCATGCTATTTAATTGTTTCTTCGAGCCCGTTAATGAACCGGAACAGCTCACTGTTGGCATCGAACCAGTTGCCGGTGCAAACAAAGAGCAAGCCTTGGAACTCAGCAATGAATTGCTCGGAGTGAATCTAAAGTCAGATACTGGACTGCCACTGAAGGTGGTGTTTATCACCAATCCTGTCAGTGTAGATACCGCGATCAAGAACTCGAATGTTTTGTATGAGCGTTAGCGCAGAGGAGCGCATGAATCTGAACGCCTAGCGGCTGCGGCGACCGCCTCCGCCGCGTCTCTCGAAGCTTCCTGTTTGTCGGCTGCCGCGCTGGAAATCTTCTCTGTTTCTATTGCCTCTTGCTTGCGCAGAGCCGCCGCGCTCTTCTCTGGATGCAAATGGATTCTCAGAACTTCTTTCAAACCTTCCTGGGTTTTGCTTCATTTCGTTTTGATACCATTGCTGTTGCCGGTTAAAGCTCTCTTGGTGTTCGTTGGACCTTTGTTGCCATTGATCTTGCCGACTTTGCTGATTGCTTTGTCTTTCTTGTTGATTGGCTTGCCTCTGTTGAACCAGCTGTTCTTGCTTTTGATTTTCTATTCTTCTTTTATTGACCAAAGCGGCTTTTTGATTCTCGTTCAAATCTTCAATTTCACGATGATCTCCATCGCGGTAGTAGTAGGGATTTCCGTTTCTGTAATACATTGGAGTGCCGTAAGGAACATTGTAATAACCGTTGGACATCGCTGCGCCAAGCGCTGCTCCACCTGCGGCGGCGACTGCTGCCGTGGCTGCAGAACCAACTGCTCCCGAGCGTCCGGAAGCGGATGATTGTGATTGATTTTCGTTTTGCGATTGGTTGTAGTTCTGTGACTGATTATAGTTTTGCGATTGAGCGTAATTCACGGACTGGTTGTTCGCAGACTGCTCGCTGTAGTTGTTCTGCATAGGTGGAGCTGGTGAGACGGAAGTCGGCGGCGCTGCGTAAACTGGTGAAGCGATCGGTGCATATTGAGGTACGAGCTGTGCACGTCTGGCCTGAAGATCTTTTACCGTTGATGCCAGGTCAATGGTCTTGCCTGATTGATCGACATACCAGAATCCGCCCTGCGAGCCAAAAAAGATTTGAGCAACATCCCCGCTTACTCCACTTCCAGGCAGCGGAGCAAGATCTCCTTTGGGGGTGATAACACTCTGTCCTCCTGCCATATTTCTCACTACCTTCAAGTTCACGACGGATACTTGCTGGTCTTGAGCCATAGCACTGACGCCCAGCGTCATTAATGAAGCGACAAATAGCGATCCAAGCTGTGCACGTGTCGACGCGATTCTGAATTTCAAATTTGATGAATGCTTATGAATAGTCATTTTGTCTGTACCAATGAGATATTGAATTTCTTCTTTGTTTCTTCTAGCTTTTCTTTGTTGCCTCGCTCACTAAGGACATGTAAGTAGCGAGTCACTGCTCGATCAATATTGGGATGCCGGAAGCCAAACCCATACTGCATTTTTTCAAGAGCATCGCTGACTGAATCCATTCGTGTCTCTTCGTTCATTGGCAAACACAACTGATAAATCATGTCCGCACGAGTGTATTCAGCCGACTCAGGACCTAGCTCCTGACTGATGATTTTCAGCCCCTTGATCACGTTGTGCTCGCCTTCGCTATATCGGCCTTGTTTCAAGTACAAGCCTCCTAAGTCACAATAGGAGTATGCCTGCTGAACTCTAGCTTCAGGACCGAGTTTAGACAGTATTTCCAGTGAGCGCTTCAACTCCATTTCTGCGTCGCGTTCACTGCCATGCTCGATAAGTGCTTGCGCGTAGAAGCGCAGGGCAACCGCCAACAACTCCTTGTGTAAATTGTCGGGCGAACCTTCCAGTTCGGTAATGGACTTTTTCAGCCGCGCCATTGCCTCGACAATGCGTTTGGCAGCAAGGAGAACCACTGCTGCTGCAACTTCAGTTGTTTTCTCTGCAAACTCGCGTTCGGGCAGTTCTGTCGCAATCAAAGCAGCCCTTGCCAATAATGACTCCGCCTGTTTGAACTGACCGTCCGCATACGCCATGCGTGCAGAGGAAAAGAGCGATCTCCACCTCTTTGTTTTTGGATCGTTCGCTGTGACGCCTTCAGTAATGCGAGTTTTAACCATAAGCCCATCCTCGGCTTGCGCCAAACGGAATCAAGGGATGCTTTCCAAGCGCTTCCCGGTTTCGCATATAGGATACATGGGCTAGCCTGTGCCTGGCTAGTTACTCAGCGATTGAACCCATTGAGCGACTTGTTCGTAAGCCGGTCTGGCTTGTGCTCGCAAGCTTTGAGCCGGATCAAATATCTGAAAGTAAGGCAATTTTGTGATGCCTAAATCGCCAAGAACTGGTGATTGCCAGTCAATGCCCTGTACCTCCGGACGATTGATGTTGACTGTGCGCACGGCAATATCGGGGCGAGCTTGCGCTAGTTGAACCAGTCTGGGTTCTAAACCGGCAAAGACGCCGTCGAAAGGGCTGAAGTAGGCAACAAGTGTGTATTTGCCTGGCACGAGGTATTTCTCGACTTCCACGAAAGTGCCTGGCTTGTCTGCATTGAGGGGTAGATAGCCGGTCGATTGCAATTCAGCAACTGGAATCTTCGCTACCGCTAAATCCTCTACCGGTTCATCTTTGCTACATGCACCCAACATGGTCAAAACAAAAACGGAAGCCGAAAGGCAAGCCATAGCTCGTAAACGAGCGTTCATAGCACTATTCCTCGTCCCAGGGCGGTCGTTGCGTCCAATTGTATACGCAAAACGCCGGAACAAGAACCGCTGGTCGTTTCGATAGTGCTTATACTTTATGACCGGGAGGAACAAAGCCTGAGGGGCGAAGTCTTTAGGTTCATTGTCTCAAACGCCTTGTGGAGGTTTGATTTTGAGCTGTTTTCAAATAAAGACCAAAATGATTTTGGGGCTGATGATTGCAGTGTTGCCGCTGAGTACCATCAGTGTTGAAGCGAAGAGAACCAAAAAGGAAAAGACGCCAACTAAGACATGCGAGAATCAAAAGATGGATAAGATATCGAGTTTTTCGTATCACCAGTCGGGTGGCTTTGCAGCTATCAATCGTGGCTATTCGGTGAAGCTGGCAGAGCTGAGCAAAGAAGAAGCTGAAAAGCTGGCGTCGTTGATTCAATCAAGCGGACTTCTGAAAATGAAAAATGAACGCAAGACGACTGCCGGTGCCGCTGATATGTTTTTCTACGAGTTCAGCGCGTCCGACGGAGGCGAGCATAAAGCAACTTTCGATGATGGAAGCCTTCCGGAATCGTTTCGTCCGTTGCTCGACTTTGTTCGCGACAAAGCCAAGGTAGAGCCGCGAAACTGACGGAAAATTTCGTTGTCGAAACTTTTCGCCAGCTGTTATTCGACTATGGCAGCTGCTTTCTTTTTCTTGCGTGTGCTTGCGAGGTTCAAACTCTCGACAAAGATAGAGAATGCCATCGCCGCATAAATGTAGCCTTTGGAAATATGATGTCCTAGTCCTTCTCCAGCAAGCGTGATGCCGATGAGAAGCAAGAAGCTTAGTGCGAGCATCTTGACTGTCGGATGGCGGTGAATGAAGTCGCTTACTGCTCCCGCGAAGATCATCATGATTACGACTGAGATCATGACAGCGAGAACCATCACCCAGAGTTGGTCTACCATTCCGACTGCAGTGATTACTGAGTCTAGAGAGAAGACGATATCTAGAATTACGATTTGAACCAGCACCCCGGAGAAGGAGATTTTTCCTTTGGTGAGCAGCTCTTCGTCTTCCTCACCTTCGATTTTCTCGTGAATCTCTTTCGTCGCCTTGTAAATCAAAAACGCGCCACCGCCGATAAGCACCAGGTCTCGTCCGGAAAAGCCATGGTGTGCGAATTCGAAAAGGGGTTCCTTCAATGACATAACCCAGGATAGCGAGAACAGCAATCCAATGCGTGTGATCATCGCTAGCGCCAAGCCGATCAACCTCGCCTTTTTTCTCTGCTCTTCCGGTAAGCGTGATGAAAGGATAGAGATGAAGATGATATTGTCGATGCCCAGCACGATCTCCATAAGCGTGAGTGAGAGCAGCGCTGCAGCGATTTCTGTGTCGATCAGTAAGGTTTCCAAAAGGACGTTCCTTCTTGCTTATCTGTTCTAACGAGGCGCTTAAGTGTAGGCGAAGATTTATTTTCTTGCCAGCCTTATGCAAGCAAGGTAAATAACTTCTTGCCGGCGCATTTTTTGTTCAGTTACATTTACTAGACGTTCAATTGTGGGAAAGTGCCCGTCCAAGCAGTAGGATTTGTTTCTTCTTCTTGCATGCGATGGAATTGAATCAATGCTTGCTCTATGTTCAATCGGTCGTCGCGGAAGAACCTGTATGCCATGGCGGCGCGCTGGACAGAGGACATTTGCTTTTCGGTGAGGAAGCCGGAGCGCTGCAAAATTTCTTTTACGTCAGGATGAATTCGTTCGTCGGGCGGTGCTGCAAAGAAGAAATTAGTGCGCAATTCTTGCCAGGTTTCGTCCAGTTGCTTGTCTAATTCCGGCTTAGGCTCTTCAGGCGAGTTTTTGCGCGTGTCGTTTTTGGGAATGCAATTTGTCAATTTCAAAAACGACGAGAAGGGCACGGTGGATTTATCCATCGCCGGCATCTGGTGCAAAGTTCCGGTGCGCTCGTCGTCTTCGTTTTTGGACAAGAGTTTTTTCAACTGGTTCAAACC
This sequence comes from Candidatus Melainabacteria bacterium, assembly GCA_012965515.1. Classification (GTDB taxonomy): domain Bacteria; phylum Cyanobacteriota; class Vampirovibrionia; order Obscuribacterales; family Obscuribacteraceae; genus QKMZ01. The sequence continues at coordinate 22,858 of DTSE01000353.1, forward strand.
CTGGTTGAAACTTATTTTGTTTGTGCGAATCATATGCTGAACTTCAAGCGCAGCATGAACTTCATATGGCTTGATCAAATTGAGTGATGTTAGTGCTTCGCCCAAGAATTTGCCTTCCGCGCTGGACATGATCAGTGCGTATTCAACGTCCTTTTCGGATATTAAGCCGGCCATGCTGAGCAATTGTCCCAGTTGAGTTCGTTGCTCCATGAGCGAATGGCTCACGTTCGATATTACAGCGTTGCTGCGCCTAGCCGAGTAGAGTTGCACGATCGCTTCTTCGCGCGTCATGGTTCCAGCGCGCACCTGGGCTTGCACCTTCAAAGCGATGTCAATTACATCTTTTGGCACATCAGCCAGATTGCAGACTACCCGTCCGAGCGGCAGCCCTGTGGCTTTTGCACAAGCAAGCCGCGATTTGAGCAGTTCGCGGTTGAGCGTTTCACTCTCTGTCAGCAGTTCTCCCAATCGGCAGCGTTTCTTGGAGCCGACTTCAATGCCTAAAAGATCCAGAGCTAGATTGAATTGAATACGTTTTCTGATTACTACCGCCATGGCTTCGCGCGCATGTTGTGGCAATATGACTGAATCCCGGAGCAAGGCTTGCGCAGTCACTGCGTTGTGAAGTAGCTCCAGATCCACAGCACCATGCAGTCTGAGTGCCAATCCTAAAGGCAGGGACAGTTTGCGTGCGTCGGTGAGAGCTGCGTTTCTGTCTTTTTCAGAAACGAGCTGCCACTGGACCAACAGTTCTCCGATTGGAGGCGTTGATTTGTCCATGAATTTAGATCTGGGATCTTGCTGCAAGGGGGACTTCCGGGACTCCAACATTTCTATTATGCCCGAATTAGAGAGCCTGAAAGCACGCGAGCCCGCAACTCGCGGCAAGGCATGGGTTTTCGGACGCCAGTCCGAAGTAAAACCACGCCGCCCGGCGGCTGATCCCGTTTTCAGTGATTGCTTAATGGACCCGGACTATTTGATGCTGTCCTTGAGTGTTTGCTGTTGGGTCAGGAATTCCTGCGGCAGTCTGTCTTTCAAGGAATCGAACAACTCTTTATGGCTCTCGAGTTCTTGTTGCCAGAGGTTTGCATCAACCCTGACCAGTTTGTCGAAATCTTCCTGACTTACTTCTTCCAGACCTGTAAAGTCGAGATCGCCTTTTGTCGGGATCCAGCCGAGAACTTCTCTGCGTGCTCCGACTTTGCCTTCAATGCGCTCGAACATCCACTTGATTACGCGCATGTTCTCGCCAAAACCAGGCCAGAGGAATTCGCCCTTGGAGCCTTTGAGGAACCAGTTGACGTTGAAGATCTTTGGTTGGGTTTTGGCCTTTTCGCCCATCTTGAGCCAATGTCTGAAGTAGTCACCCATGTGATAACCACAGAAGGGCAGCATGGCCATTGGGTCGCGGCGGACGGCTCCGATTTTTCCTTCGGCTGCAGCTGTTTGCTCTGAGCCCATGGTTGCTGCCATGTAGACGCCGTGCAACCAGGAGAATGCTTCGGTTACCAGCGGAATTGTTGTGCAGCGGCGACCGCCAAAGATGAATGCCGAGATCGGAACACCTTGCGGGCTGTCCCAATTTTCGTCGAGCGACGGGCACTGGCTTGTGGGCACGGTGAAACGTGCATTCGGGTGCGCAGCAGGGCGTCCGCAATCCTTGGTCCAAGGCTTGCCTTGCCAGTCGAGCAGTTCTTCCGGAGCTTCATCCGTCATGCCTTCCCACCATACATCGCCGTCTTTGGTGAGAGCGACGTTGGTGAAGATGCAGTTTTCCTTCATGGTGATCATGGCGTTCGGATTGGTTTTGTCCGAAGTGCCAGGAGCAACGCCGAAATATCCAGCTTCCGGATTGATGGCATACAAGCGTCCATCTTTGCCTGGTTTGATCCAGGCGATGTCATCGCCAATGGTTGTTACCTTCCAGCCCTTCACGCCGGCAGGCGGAATGAGCATGGCGAGATTGGTCTTACCGCATGCGCTCGGGAAAGCTGCTGCGAAATACTTCTTCTGACCTTCCGGCGATTGAATACCCATGATGAGCATGTGCTCTGCCAGCCAACCTTCCTCTCTGCCCATAGTGGAAGCGATGCGCAGCGCGAAACACTTCTTGCCGAGCAATGCGTTGCCGCCGTAGCCGGAACCGAAGGACCAGATTTCGCGGGTCTCCGGGAAATGAACAATGTACTTGGTGTCGCGGTTGCAAGGCCAGCTCACGTCCGGTTGACCGGCTTCAAGCGGCATGCCGACTGAGTGCAAGCACTGAACAAAGTTGCCGGTCTGTCCCATCATTTCAATTGCCGCTTTGCCCATGCGGGTCATGGTGCGCATGCTCACAACAACATACGGAGAGTCGGTGATTTCAACACCGATTTGCGAGAGTGGAGAGCCAATCGGTCCCATTGAGAACGGCACTACGTACATAGTGCGTCCGCGCATACAACCTGTGAAAAGAGGGGTCAGCTTTTCCTTTGCTTCTGCCGGTGCCATCCAGTTGTTATTGGGTCCGGCGCTTTCTTTGGAATCGCTGCATACGAAAGTCCGATCCTCGACTCTTGCGACATCAGACGGATCGGACCAGGCGAGATAGCTGTTTGGACGTTTGTCCGGATTGAGGCGTAATAGTTTGCCTTCGGCGACCATTTGCGTGCAGAGACGATCGGACTCTTCTTTCGAACCATCGCACCAAACAATGCGATCCGGTTGGCACATGGCGGCCATTTTTTCTACCCAGGCGAGCAGGGCTCGGTTCTCAACCTTGTAGCTACTTACTATCGACAGGTTTTGCAGATTTGCGGTAGTGGGCATCTGAACCTCGAAGCTCCTTTTGACGTCTTTTTCAAACACTGGTGTATCTCCCTGGTCGTTAATGCGCGCTTTTAAAGCGCAAGAGACTCGCCGGCGCACATCCCATCGGACGTAGCCTGGCGTTGATAGTCTTTTCGAAAAACTGGACTGTCTCGAAAGGCAGACAGTGGCCTTAAAAGCACCGAAACAATTATCTCATTGAAACCTTTATAGGCTGTGAGACTAAGGTATCCTTAGCCTTTGCTCTTGCTAATTGCGTTTCTTGTCAGGGGATGAGGGTTTTGGGCGTTTTTTGAATGGTGCTTTTGGGGGTGTTTGGGCGCCCGCCCCTGCCGCAGCCGTGAGCGAAAAAAAATACTGTTGAATTGAACAGTTACCTGGGGGCGGATTTTTCATATCGTGAGTGCATCGACCAGCGAGTCGATTCTCTTCCCCCCACGAGGAACGCTTCTATGTCTAACCCATTCGAATTCAACCGCGGCGACAATCAAAAGTTTGATGCGAAACAGGCAATGGATGACACGGCTCATCTCGGCGGTCAGATCTGGCATGACATGAAAGCAGAAAGTCCGAAAATCGTCGACTATGTAAGCAAGACTCCTGTCGTCGCTGACACTGCCGGTGCTCTTTGCTCGCTGGCAATC
>DTSE01000353.1:26332-26862 GCA_012965515.1 Candidatus Melainabacteria bacterium
GCCGCAATCGCGCTTGGGACATTGGGTGTGACGATGTTCGGCGCCAAAGCGGTTTATGACCTTGCCGAACCTGCGATCAAGAAAGCCGGTGAATCATTTTTGAAATTCCCAACTTTGGGTCAGTAATCAAATCTGTTGAGGGGAGCTATAGAAAGCCCAGCAGAAGCCACCGTGAAAATGGTGGCTTCTCTGTTCTATCTTGAATGGTGAGACGCTTGCTGCTTGTCCCTCGCCCAGAAAGGCTAAGATACTCGTAGTGAAATCAGTAGTGAAGACTTGTGCAGACGTCGATTTATTTTGCGAGAAGTCAGCGCGAGCAGGAGCTCTAAAGTAAAAGCCGTTCACCTAGTCAAAGCCAGCTTGTTGAGCGCTTTTCTGTGCTTGCCGGCAGCCGCGTCGGCAGAAGAAAATGCAAAACCCAAGATGCTTATTCAAGGCCGAATAGAGCAAATCGTTCAGAGCAATGAGATACCCGAGATTATTCTGCGCAAGCAGAAACCGAAACTTGATCCGCGTCCGTTGGTTGCCGG
>DTSE01000354.1 GCA_012965515.1 Candidatus Melainabacteria bacterium
TTTCTCACCATCCCGAAGACGAAATGGAGGCTCGCGTTAGCTTTTTTGCCACCGAGCTGGCGAGAGATCACAGAGCTTAATACTCATCACACAACTTAAAGCTGGTCCAGTTAGGGCAGAATTTGGTTATCCAGATATACCTAAATCATCTGTTGAATCCAAGATTTTTCTGCTCTTTAGAAACAGAAACAGTGCGAAGCCTTTATTTACTTGTTTTCGCAGGAGGCGGAACATAAGTTCTAACTGTATCTCTTCGTTTTTCTCTCTCCGAGTTTTTGCCCCCCGATCGCAATTGATTTCAGCATAATCGCCTCAAAAAGAAGACGCGTGTACGTCACGTAACAGCACGCATTGCGCACGACAGCATCTGAAAAGGTGAAAGCCCCTGCTTCGAATTGCCTCGCAAAAACGAAGCGAAAAAAGTCGCCGGAGCAACGCGCTTCGCTGCGCGCTCAACCAAAAGGCTGGTCGTTCAGTCAACAAATGGAGAAAACCGTATGAAAATTGTCATTGCCGACCAGGAAAAGGTCGATGTCTACGAAACAGAGGTCAACCGCATTCTGGTCGCCCTTGGGCACCCGGAAGCGCTGGTCACAGACCTCAGCCAGGTGTTCGACTTCGGCGACGATGAGGAAGCCGCAGACGACCTGGCAGAGTTGATGGGACGCTCGGTGAACGCCGGCGAGCACATCTGGAAGCTGGCGCAAGAGCTCTCCGAGAAGAGCAAAGAGAAACCGGTCCACTAGCTCGTTCGGCGTTGCGACCAGCAACGCCGAACGAGGAGGAAGCAAACACAAGGGGCACCGCTTCTGGTGCCTCTTGGTTTGTCCATGCATTTTTTCATGCATTTTTTCATGCACCTATTCAACGGCGGTTTCCGCCACAAAGGAGATTCACATGGCTATTGGTATTGCATTGGTATTGGCACTGATTATCGTTGCGGTGTTCTGGAACCTGAAGCGCGCCGGGCATGCCTGGGACGACATTTGCAGCCGGAATGCGCAGCACGACCACATGGAAGCGGCCGCAGCCGAACTCGGTCGCGTGCGCGATCGGGTTCGCGAGTTGCGTGCGCGCTACCAGAAAGCAGCAGCGGAAGGAACTCTTCGCGGCGATGCGCACATCGGGGTTTCCGCCTGGCGCGTTGCAGACGAATACATCGCCGACTCGGCGCGCTGCGTAAAGCGCATGGATTTCTTCGGCGCTCTCGCCGAAATGAACCGCGCATTCACCACCGCCAACGACTACATGCGGGAATTCGCCACGCGCTAGTAACCGCATCAACGCAGAGTTTTACAACTTTCTCAAGGGAGCGCTTTTGGCTCCCTTGAGCTTTGCTCAGCTTGTACTAGTTTCCATAGTATAAAAATCACAAAATCGTAGGACCTCAGTAAACCGTGATGCTTTGTGTTCCTCGGGCAAGCAATTGAACGAGATCGAACGGTACGCCGGCATCTTGAGGCTGTGACTGAGTCATCGAAGTATCCTCACGAAGTTGGTTTGGATTGAATCATCTCAAGAAAACAAACGCAGCAAGACAAACACTTCAAGGTCGCCACCACCAATGGTGCAGAAAAAAATTAGAAATAACGCAGGAGGATTTGCCAGTTGTCGGCTTGTGATTGAGATTTTGATTTCAGAAAGTGCATTTGAAAAACACTTTGTTCCTAGCAAAGACTCTTTCTGTTTCTCCACACGCTTTAAGACTTAAGGACAAACAACAGATGGCGGGTGTTTCGCATGTACACTACATGGCCAATCAACCGGCCACATCTGCTAGGAGCCTTGCCCCTCAGCCACCGCCTCTAATCAAACGTGAGCAGCCCATCTAAGGCTGCAGAAACTATGCACTGGCAAGATGTACAAGCTGCGCGACAATGCGTTTTACTTGCTGAGAATGGGAGATGATGGCGTCGTTCTCCGCATAGAATTCCAAATGCTGATCCCAATGTTTCACTTTTGACAAACTCACGTCGATGCCTTCGAGAACAGCGTAAACAGTCCCGTCCCCGCCATCGGAGTGTGCGTAAACATCAGGATGAAATGCATATGCGATCGTCCAGTCATTAACCTCGATACCCTGCTCGTTCAATTCTTCAACCAGCGAAGCAACATAGGCAGCGACCAAAATCGGCACGCATGTCGGATCGAGCAAAACCAAACTCTCATGCGCGGGTCCAACATAACCAGCGCCGGCAAAGAATGCAGCAAGCTGAGGAAAATCTTGCTCCAGCTGGAGAACTTTAGCAGCAGTTATTTGCGCGAATCCTAGCGGAACATCATGACGCGAGTGCTGGCCGGTCGATACGAGATAGTCCTCAATCAGCTTGTTGCGGGAATATGCGCACAAGTTGCCACGCACAAAAGCACGCATCAACTCTGCCGAAAGCCCATTCAATTCCGGAAAAAAGGAAAAGACGCGCAACCAGGCAAACTGATCGACTCTAGTTGTGAGCGCCAATAATTCGTCTTCAAAACCTTCAAAAGGCTGCTCTGCATCGCGGAAAAGACAAACTCCGTTTTTCATTAGCCACGGCAATGCCTCAGGATGCAAGTTGAGCGAAACCGTAGCGGTGTCAGATGGGGCGACAGCAGAACCTGATTGCATTTCAGGGAAACGCGATTCATGCACCGAGGAAACTGCATCCACCGCAGAAGTTGCCGATTCTATCTCGGACTGAACTGTCTGCGCGCGCCTGATTTCCTCTTGCGCAACGCTTTCGCCCATCACCGGCGCGCGTTTCTTCGTTGTCTCGACTCTGCCGTCTTCAAACGCAATGCCAAACGACTGCTGTTCCGTCTCCAGGGCCCGTGCACGCGCCTCTTCCAAGCTCATGCCTTCCTGCAGCGCCAAAAGCTCCGACATTGAATCGAATTGCCCATGTGACCTTGTCGCCTCTCTGAGCTGCTTTTTTGCACCCTCGAGCTGCTGTTTCATAAATGCCATGTTGGCGCGCTCTTCTTCCAGAGCGCTATCCTGGCCCTGGTTTGAAGGTTGCGGCTGTGGTTCGTTGGACATGGCCTGCTCCTCAAATTCAATTATGCACCAGCAAAAGAACTTAAGGCGCATTGACCGAAGCAATTTCGCCATGGTTCCTTGGTCCGATAATTTGAGAAGGTGAGCCGGCGGGAGTTTCCAGCGCCGCACCGCACTGTTGACCGGGCATAGACAAGACTCAAGTGATCAGCATTTCAATTCAAAGCCTGAAACCTTCACCTAAAAGGGGAATTTCGGGTTTCTCTCGTACGTGGTACATAAGTAAAAGAGGAGTTCTGTCGCTCTTGGGCGCGGAACAGAGAACTGCTCCTAATTCAGGGTATCAAGAGATGGCATGGAAAGAACGATTAAATGCGGGACAAGCCGCACTGGCTAAGTACGATTATCCGAATGCGGAGTATCAACTCTGGGAAGCGCTTAAAGAAGCGGAAGTGTTTGGCGGCGAGTCGGACCAGATGATAGAAACTGCAGAAACGCTCGCCAGATGCCTGATGGACATGAACAAGTACGAAGACGCCGAACCACTCATGCTGGGACTGGCAGACATACAACAGCGGAAATTTGGTGGAAACAATATTAGGACCGCCACCACGCTCGTCTTGCTCGCTGAAATGTATTATGCGAAAGGCGAGTACGCCAAGGCAGAGCCATTCGCGCAGTCATCCTTGAAGATTTACGAAATGAGCCACGGACCGCAACACGACGAAACTGTGCGGCTCTTGTCGTACATGGCTTACATTTTCCATGCTCAACAAAAATTCGCTCAAGCTGAGCCTTTCTACGAAAAGGCTATGTCTGCGTCCATCAAGACGATGAACGAAAACCCCAAAGCGGCGCTTCAGATCATCAACGGTTATGCGGCCCTCCTGAGCTCCACACACCGCGAGGAGCAAGCCAACAACCTGCTCGCTTACGCACAACAAGCACAAGCGCAGCAGCCGGTATAGGCTTCAAAGATTTCTCTATTCCTTGCCCCCTTTGAATCCCTGAGGGGTTCTCACAGGCAGAAAAAAGAGGTCGCTTGCCACTTATTTGATTGAATTCAACTGTCTTTGCATTCTGTCTCTAATAGCGGCTTCTTTTCTAGCCACTTCTTTCTTGAACTCAGCCTCTTCGGACTCGCTGAGGTGGGTCTGTATGCTGCCATCCGCATGAATCCAGGAGCGATTTGTACTGGCTTGTGCTGCCTTCAAGCGTTCTTCTTCCTCTGCCTTCATCTTTTGGATTTCTGCTTCACCCTCTCTAGTTATTCGGGCACGGGCAGCTTCTTTCTCTCTTTCTGCGGCGGACGGGGCACCGGCATCGCTGCTGCTACTGCTGCTGGACGACGATGAGCGCTGATACAACGAAGGTCTATACGGCGCCGGTGCGGCTGGCTGTGGCGGGTTGTTCAAATAATCGATGGCTCGCTGGCAATTGGCTTTTGTGTCAGCCGGTGGGTTGAGCGACAGACATTTTTGATAGCTCTTCTTAGCCTTTTCTATTTCCTTCAATTGCAGTTGCGTGTTTGCAAGCTGGTACTGCACTTTCCAGGACTTGGGCTGGCTCTGGGCTGCCTTAGCGAAGTGCTGCAGAGCTTCGGCATAATTGCCTTCGCTGTACTTTGTCACGGCAATTGAGTACTCGTCGGCACTGCCGGGAAGGACGGCTATGCCTGCAACAATCGCAAACGAGAAAGGCATTGCCAAGACAAAATTCAACTTCATACTGTCACCCCAAAGCGTCAAGTGAGCCAGAACGTACCGGTAAGTTTTGCAATATTCTATACCGTCCGCGCCGTTTAGTGATTTAAGCCCCAAAAAGCGTAAAGAGGCTGACTTGCGCTTCAGCCTCTGACGCCCTTACCAGTTTCCGCCCGAATCAGGTAAGAAAACCTATGTTTTGCGACCTATCTTTTGGTTCTAAATCTATTGATCATTCCTCTTGCGTTTTCCGCTTCTTTCAAAACCGCTTGCTCTGCCAATTCATCCTCGCGTGTCCCGGCTTTGCCCACGACAAAAACACCAATCGAACCAACCAAACCGACCATGGCCATTGCAGGGATGTGCCAATCTTGAGGAACAGTCAGTTGAACGATCAAGCAAAGAACACCGACCACAGCCATGATTGCAACAATCACGCGCATGCTCATAGAACGCCGCTCTGCTTTGCACTCCGCCTTCTTCTGTTCGAAGAGAACCTTCATTTCATCGCTATGCTCTTGAACAGGAGCTTTTCTTCTTGATTCGCCGCGAATTTCCGAAAGCGCTTCGATAAGAGTGCAGCGCTTTCTGTCTACGGTCTGTAAGCAAACAACTGCTTCAGCTTCGCTCAAATCGCCATCAGCAACCATTTTGCGTGCACTGATTGCGGCTTTGTGAGTGATCGGGGAAAGCAATTGAGAGGCAACCAGAGCCTTGAGTGGTCCCATGCGGTGTTGCATTTGCATGCGGACGGCACGGGAATACAGATCTGAATTGACGAGGTTAGCCTTGATCAACAATGCGATTGCATCGTCTGCATGCGCCTCATCGGCGAAAAGCTTGAGTACGGCAGCGGCTTGCTGAAGACTGATGCGCTCATCTCTCATCATGCGCACAGCCTTGGCCGCCGAGTCGATGGAGATAACACCTTTCAAAACCATATCTTGCAGCGCGAGAGTGTCATTCAAAACACCGCTCGGAACGAGTCCGGATGCGACCAAAATTTCACCGAGCATGCGCCTTTCGATAAGAGAGCGCTCAACGGCTACGAGGTTATCCCTTTCACTAATAACTTTGCCGGAGGTAAGCAGGTCGCCGAGCTTGATTCGATTGATTGAACTCTTAGGCGAAATCTTGAGACCGTGAAGAGCATCATCAAGCGTGTACTGATTCTTTTTGACTTCTTTCAGTGCTTTGACGGCATCGGTTGCATCCAGCGCACCATTGCGCACTTGGGAAACAGCTTCCAGAGCACTGCTCAACAGGGAGAAAGCAATACCATTGGTAAGAATGAGAGCGCGACCAAATGGCACGCCTTCACTTCTAGACTTATCTAGCGCCAGTTCGAACGCCTGCTGACTGACGAGATTTGCGCGAATAACGAGCTGTTCCAACTCGAGAACTCTTTCTACGGCAGCCTTCTCGGGGGCGGACTCATCAAGAACTTCCGCCAACGAAAGACCTGCTTCTACAGCCTTTTTCAAAGCTGCAATCGCGGTGCGTTCATCAAGGATGCCTTCGCCAACCAAAGACTGAGCCAACAAAGCTGATTGCATGTCCTTCTCGCTGATGTATTGCAGCGAAGAAAGTACCTTGCCCATCTTTTGCCCGGTGTGAGCGGATATTGTCAGTGCTTCGTGCAGGTGCTCGCCACTAACCAGTTGCGATTCGATCAATAGTTGACCGAGGCGCATTCTCTTCAGTTGTTTGTGCTGCGAAAGGGACGCGGTATTGTTCTGCGCAGCGGCACCGGCTTGAAATGACCGCAGGTTGTTCATTTGTCTTGCCGGTTCCATCCTATTACCCTCTTTCTGTCTCGTGCGCTCTGCCTCGGCGCGGTTCGACGTTTAGATAGTAAGCCTGTCCGTCAAGGATTGAAATTCGCAATTACGGTTTAGCGAATTCGCGTATAAACCTAGGGGTTGCCAGATTTGACGCGGGTTTTCACCACCAAAACCGAAAGATTAAATCACAAAAGAAATGGAAAGTTCGCGATTGCTACTTACGCGCTCCTTTGCTCAATAACGCTTCTACTTCACCGCCATAGATATCGATGCCTCGTACAATGCCGTCGGGGTCCACCAGAGTAAGTCCATACCCATCAAGATTGAACATTCGTGCTGTGTCCTTCATGCCATTCGGCAGCACAACATTTGTCCAGTGCTGAACACCTTGTTTGGTCATTGACTTGAGGTCAGCTTCCATTGCTCGCTTCGGATCCATGCCGTAGCCGCAGTCGACACTCAAGAGGACGACTTGCAGTTTGTCTTTGCCAAGTTTTTCCTGAATCCCTTTCACGGAGGGAAACTCTTCAATGCAGCTGTGTCAGGTCATGCTCCAAACGTCCAAAAGCAGATACTTTCCCTTGTAGTCAGAGAGAGTAAGCTTTTTGCCAGACGTGGACCACAGCTCGAAGTCAGGACAACGACGCCCTAAGATAACTCCGGCCAATGGCACATCGGACTTTGCAAGAGTCATCCATGTACCACCTGGGTCTACAGCACGGACCGTAAACATTCGGTCTCCGATACGAAAAGGGTTTGAGGAGAACCAGGACTCGTGATCGGGAAGTTCTCCATTATTGTCGGCGTCGATGCTTACTCGCATCGAAGTATTCCTATACTCGTCCTCTTCAGTGGTAAGAAGATAAGGTCCGACATTAGGAATTCCGATCTCGAAGTTCTCACCATCAACCTTTATCCGCCCACTGACCAGCACTTCGTCTTTCCGATCGAAGGTCGGCATGCCGAACCATCCCTTACCAATTCTCAGCACGCCCTCGCGCTTCAGTGATGACGGCTGAAGTTTGACCACCACCTCGTCCTTTCCCGCAGCAGGCATGGGAAGTGGCTTCGCGCCAGCACTTGCTTGAACGTTCTGGATTTGGCATCCCATCAAAGACAACGCCGGTAGTGCAAGAACAAAAGTAGTTGCACAAATGAGGTCGGACAATCTAGATCTACTCATTTGACTCATCTCCAATACTCAGTAGTCGAAGGACGTTTGTGAAAAGAGAACTTCTTCGAATCTCTTCTTCGTATACCCTTTTGGAATTTCGAAGTCGGATTCTTTAAAGGAACAAGGTCTTATCGTTCTCGTATCGAGCTTAAGTCTCTCGACTTTGTGCTTCGTGCATCGAACCGGCAATGCCTGAAAGTTCGGGATGTCGAAAAAGCGGGACAAAAATTGAGCGACTTTTGGGTTTACAGGCGTTTCGGCAGCCACATACATTTGAGCAGTGGGCTTGCGAGTATCTCCAGGTGCAATTGCCTGATCGTATCGAATCGTCTTTATACCGTTGACTAATGCAGGGCCGACTTTCTTCCAATGTGTTGGGTCAACATCACCCGCTGTCATCATGCCAAGTCGCTCGCCCAGAGCCATTCTAAATTCAGTGAAGGGCATGGTGGCAATCGTTTTTCTCTTCACAGAAAAGCAAGTGATCCGCCAGTCAGGCTTATTCAAAATAATTGTCCAGGACCGCAGCTTGTCGTGAATGCGCATACGGTCTTTCAGGATTACCACATCAAGATCGCCCCAATCACGAAAGTTGTAATCGACATGCAATGCACTTTCTTTAGCGAAAGCCGCAAATGACGGGCTAAGAAGCATTGTTGTGAGTATTGCTGTTTGTATTAGCAATACTTTTTTATTGCCCATATTCTCAACCTGAACGATAAGTATTAGTTGACTAGAATTGCCAGAAATCTCTTATTGATGTAGTACACATCTCGACCTATCCGCACACTTTCTAGAATACCCAGCTCTTCAAGTGTTCTCAAATTGTTTGAAGCGGTTTGCCATGTTAACCGCTCCAATATATCCAATAGACATGCCAAAAAAAATGACTGGCAAATTTAACAGATCCTTCCAGAATGGCTATTCAAGGCGCTCCAGGATAGGTCCGATTGCCTAGGTGATACGCACTTCCAACGTTACTCGAGAACCACCACCGGCTTGCGACTCAACGGACAAGGTTGTGGGATAGAAACAGCGAATCAAATCGGCGCGCTCTTTCATGCCGCCCATCCCCATGCCGCCGACATTACTGGGGCGATCTTCCTGGCGATCGGCATCAAAGCCCTTGCCGTTATCCATCAAAGTAAAACGCAGCGTCTTTTCGTCGACGCGCTCGATATGCACTATCACACGCGAGGCACCGGAATACTTTTCGACGTTGTTCAACCCTTCTTGTATGATCCGGAAGATATGCAGCTCCACTGGATCTGGCATATCCGGCAAGTTTGCATCACAAACCAGATTGACGTTGATACCAGTGCGCTGGCTCATGCGCTCGAGAAGGTCTTGCAGACACATTTTAAGCCCCCAGTCCTTTAAGTGACGAGGAGCGAAGTCGCTGCAGATGTCACGAATTTGCCTCACAACATGATCGACCATTTCGATGATCTGCTCTTCGGAAAGTTTTTTATCCCCGGAAAGGTAGCGCTTGAGCATCATTAAGTCTGCAATCACTGTATCGTGCAAGTCCCGCGCCAGGCGAGTCTTCATCTCCTCTTGCTGGCTG
>DTSE01000355.1 GCA_012965515.1 Candidatus Melainabacteria bacterium
TCAGCCACGTCTGCGGTCGGATGATCCCACGTCATGATATGCGAGGCGATCATCGCTAATACGATTCCCGTAAGAATTGGGATCACTGCTTTCTCTTCTTTCATGCGGTCTTTCTCCAGCTGACCAGGGGGCGGCCAACTTTGTACGGCAAGTTGTCTGGAGGATAAAAGGCACTCAAAAACGGCGCGCAGAGTTGCCACCTCTGCTCACAGTGAGCGCGGGAATTGATTTGCGAAGGAGTTTCCCTTATATGCCGAGTATAGTCTTCTAAGATCCAATGTCAATATGACGGGTTTAATGAAAGGAAAGCTCGAGGCTCCGACAGAGCTTGCGTTTTAGTTTCGAATTTAAGTCTTGCCTTGCAAAAATCCCGCCGCCGGCAGTGGGATTTTCCGCACTCAAATGTCCCGTGCTTCAGACACTGAGAGCGTTTTGATTTCACCTCGGCAGCGCTCTTAAAGCTTTCATCACCTATTGAATTGCGATCCTCTGCGAAACCGTTATTCGCCTTATTGATGGTTCAAAATCTCTAAGCTTTTTGATTGACTTTTGCAAGGCGATTGAGAACGTTGAAGTAAAGGCACTGCATATGGTGTCTGTACTCTTCCTGGTGTTGTGTTTGATCTCATTTCTGAAATTGCGAGGAGCTCTTGTGCATGCTATGGTGTAGAGATGACCATTATTTATGACCATGGTGATTAGTTATGGACAAACGCATGGTAGTTCCTGCTGGAGAGTTCAAAGCGAAGTGTTTGCATCTGATGGATCTTGTTGATTCGAAACGGGTTGAAGTCGAGATAACAAAACGTGGACGCCCAATAGCGCGGCTTGTACCTGTTGAAAAAAGTGAAAAACTTTTTGGCTGTCTGGAAGGAACAGTTACATACAATGCGAGCGTGATTGATCCGATTGAAACTGAGTGGGAGGCAGATGCCTAAAGCTCAGTCGCTAGTGCTCGATACTCACGTGTGGTTGTGGTTTGTCACTGGGAATTCCAACCTATCAAAAGGGGCTATCGCAGAAGTCACAAAAGCCGCATTAGCCGGCCGGGTGTTGATTCCTGCTATTTGTGTCTGGGAAGTCGCGATGTTAGAAGAGCGAGGAAGAATTACCCTGAATAAGCCAGTAACAGATTGGATTGCAGAAGCTCTGGACTTACCTGGAATTTCTCTCTACCCTTCGACGCCAGACGTTTCTGTTGAGAGTTGCAGACTTCCCGGCAGTGTTCATGGGGATCCCGCTGACCGAATGATAATCGCTACTGCTCGCATTGAGAGTTCGACGATATTTACGCGTGACAAACGAATCATCGATTACAGCAAGCTGGGTTTCGTATCTGCTCAAGCGGTTTAGGCTGACCTGTTAATACTATTGCAGGTAGTTCTGCGCACCGTTTATCCGCCGTTAAATGGGGGCATTTGAATTAGGAGTCGATTGGTGCGGTTTTTAGTTTCAGATGCTGCTATGAGGGGAGAACGCAATGACAACAGTCAAAGAAGGCACTAAATACAGGTTGGTGACCCGAAGCGACTTTGATGGACTGGTATGTGCAGTTCTGTTGAAGCATCTGGACATGATCGACGACATCAAATTTGTCCACCCCAAGGACATGCAGGATGGAAAGATCGACATTACTTCACGCGACATCACGACTAATTTGCCGTATGTAGACGGCGTACATTTGTCCTTTGATCACCATTTGAGCGAGACCATACGTAATAAGGATCAAAAGGATAATCACATCATTGACCCGGACGCGATGTCTGCTGCGCGTGTCGTTTATGACCATTTTGGTGGGGCAAAGACTTTTCCGGCACGCTGGAACGACATGATGATGGAAGTCGACAAGGCTGATGCTGCGCAGTTCACCACGGACGAAATCCTCAATCCTAAAGGATGGGTCTTGTTAAATTATTTGATGGACCCTCGGACAGGACTGGGTCGCTTTCGTGAGTTCCGCATCTCTAACTACAACTTGATGATGGACCTCATCGATTACTGCAAGGACCACGATATCGACGACATCATGAAAATGCCGGATGTAGTCGAGCGCGTTGAACTCTACAACGACCAGGCCGAGAAGTTCAAAGAGCAAGTCAAACGCGTCGCGAAAATCCACAAGAATTTGATCGTGCTGCATTTGAAGCATGAAGACCCGATTCACGCGGGCAATCGCTTTATGATTTATGCAATGTATCCAGAGATCAATATTTCAATTCACGAGATGTACGGGCTGAAGCAGCAAAATACCGTTTTTGCGATTGGACATTCAATCGTCAATCGTACATCGAAAACCAATGTCGGTGAGCTTTGTTTGAAGTACAACGGCGGCGGTCATGAAAAAGCAGGAACCTGCCAGATTGATAATCAGAAGGCAGACGAGGTGCTGAAGGAGCTGATCGAGAAGATCACTTCTGACGGCTAGAACCGGCTGGCGATGACGACTTCGTAAGTCGACAGAATTCAAAACTCGCGCTCTAAGCAAGGGCGCGAGCTTTTGTTTGTACCATTATCGCTTCTTGGTGCGTGTCTCGACGGCTGTTGCGTAGCGTTTTAGAAGCGGCGACCTACACCGGGAAGTGCTATGCCGCCCATGCCAGGAACTCCGATATTGACACCCGGATTGTACATGCCTGGCATGCCGTATCCATAGCCTGGCATCAGGCCAGGTGCACCGATGAAACCATTATTAAGCGGCACGCTAGGATTGATGATTACCGAGCTATTCGGCATTCCGCCCAAAGGTGTGAAGGTACTGGTGTTGTATCCATATGTTGTCGGATACATTGGGAATCCGCCACCACCAAGCGTAATTCCGCCTGCTCGGCCGAGGTTGATGTTAACGCCGCCTGGTCTGTAGCCACCGTACGGCACCATCCCTGGTGCAAAATACGGATTGATTCCACCCACGTAAGGTGAGGTGAGACCAGGATAGTAGGCCCCTGGTTGAATCACATACTCGTTGGAAATTTGCAGTTGCGAGCCCTGAGTCATCACAGGCGTGTCGTCGCTCTTTAGAGGGACAATTCGCCCGTCTTCTGTCAGTGGAACGCCGACATTGGCTGCTTGCCCCGGCGTAATCTTCGGGGGACGCTTTGGTTGCTTGGGAGTGGTTTCTTCCATAAACCAATCGTCATCGTCGCCATCAATTGTCTTCAGTGGTGACTTGAAAGGCGGCGGGTCGCTTTGCGCATAAACCGGCGGCAGCACAATCATCGCGGCAGTGAGCGCCAGCAGGAGTTTTGTTTGGACATTTATTGTTTTCATGATTCCACTCTACCATTCAAATACTTTACGGGCATCAAGTGGGGCTGTAATTCGGTTCTACCCGGCAGGAAGGTCTTTTAGGGGTGTGAACGGAGTATGTAAAGCAGAAAGTGGCGCCTTTTAACGCCCATGCGCTCTGGACGCCAAGAGGCTGGTCGACAGTTGGGAAACTGTTCGCCTCTTTGACCATAGCTTTCTGCCGAAGTTAATAATCAGTGAGTTGGGACGGGTTATGCAAAACAACGGGTTATTGCTGTTAATTGTTCTCGGCACGCTCTTTATATTGCGTGTGCTTGGACAGTTGTTAGTCGCAGTTTTTCATGTGGGATTTCTGCCACCTATGGAAGACTGGATGTCTGGCGCAATTTCGTATCCTCTTTTACTATCATTGCAGTTTTGCATCATTGCGTTGATGCTGAAGATTTGCATAGATCTGCACCGCAAGGTAGGTTTCTTTGCCAGACCCAACGTCGTATTGGGCAAGTTCCTCCTTGAAGGTGGCAAATTCTATCTGTTCACAATGATCTTGCGATTCGTTCTTCGCATGGCTTTGTATCCGCACGAGCGCTGGTTTGGTGGTTCGTTGCCGATTGCTTTTCACTGTGTTCTTGCTCTTTTTGTATTGGTATGGGCAGATTGCAATCTCCGCGCTTCTAATGTGCAGATCCTTAAAAGCAGCTGGAGAGCAGTCATGTGTCGATGCTTCGCGATAGCATGCATACTATGCTGGGTTGGGTATGAGTTGGCACCAAAAGTGATGGCACATAATTTTCATCTGAGACCCGCGCAGTACGCCGTGCGTATAGAGAGTAATGTGCCAATTCAGGTGGCGACCAATGTGAAACTCTTGGCGGACATCTATCATCCGCAGCACTTAGACCGATGTCCGACTATTCTTGTTCGCATTCCCTATACTAAGACTCCTCGCAACATGCTTACTGCCAATATCATCGGACGTCTGTGGGCCGAGCGCGGCTACACAGCTGTCATTCAGTGCACACGCGGAAGAGGAGGATCGGGAGGAAGCTACTATCCGTTGGCTCATGACCGCGATGACGGAATAGAAACTCTGCGATGGATCTCGAAGCAACGCTGGTACGACCAGCGCATAGTTGGCTGGGGCGGTTCCGCGTTTGGTCACAGCCAGTGGGCCATCGCAGATCAAGCATCCCCGGGCTTCATAGCCATGCATGTCTATGAGTCCAGTACGGACATCTATCGCATGTTTCATCCAGGTGGCGCCTTCTCCTTGTACAGTGCTCTAGCTTGGGCGGTAACTTGTCACGGACAGGAAGATTTACTCGAGTGGCCGAAACCGCAGCAGATTGCGGATTTTGCTGATATTTTTCCAATGAGAGATGCAGATCTCAAATCCACAGGATTGGAAATTGACTTTTTTAATGATTGGGTGAATCACTCTAATCGCGATGCCTACTGGCACGAAATAGACGGACATCAACGCAACCAGACTCTGATGGCGCCCTCTTTGCTTATGTGTGGTTGGTATGACCCATTTTTGCCGACACAACTATCTGATTTCAGAAACATCAGCGAAGGAAAGAACCGCATAGCTGCTCAAAAAAGCAAACTTGTAATTGGTCCATGGATTCATGGAGATGAATTGATTTTTCCAGGCGGGTTCAAACCATCATTGTTTCGGCCGGCTACTCTTGCGATCAGTCTAGATTGGTTTGATCATATTCTTTTGGGGCGTTCTCTTTTGCCTCAATTGGCTGAGATTCCTGCAGGACAAGCAAACGTCCCGCCGTTGTCGACCGCCCCAATTCAGATTTTTGTGATGGGAAGGAACGTTTGGCGTGCTGAAAATGAGTGGCCACTTGCGCGCACTCGCTACACGAGCTTCTTCTTGAATCGGAAGGAGTTGAGTTTGGTAAAGCCGAACGAAGATCAGTCCCCGAGCCAGTTTATATACGACCCTAAAAATCCTGTGCCCACAGCCGGCGGCGCGATGATTGGGCGCGTTCCCGCGATACTCGAGCAAAATGTCATTGAGTCGAGATCGGATGTTCTTTGTTTTACTTCGAAAAATTTAGAGACTGATGTCGAGGTAACCGGACCCGTAAAGGCAGAGCTTTATATATCCACTGATGCGCCTTCAACGGATTTCACTGCCAAGCTAGTCGATGTGCATCCCAATGGCGTTGCCTACAATATTTGTGACGGCATCCGGCGAGTGAAAAGCATTGGAAGTGGTTCGGTCGAGAGAGTAGAGATTGAGCTTTGGCCAACCAGTATGGTGTTCTTCAAGGACCACAGATTAAGGCTGGAAATTAGCAGCAGCAACTTTCCTCGATATGACCGCAATCCAAACACAGGAGGCGTGCTTGCTTCAGAGTGCAATGTGCGAAAAGCCAGACAACGTGTTTTTCACGATAGACAAAACCCATCTCGCTTAATTCTTCCGATCATTCCTCGTGCTCGGTAATCGGGAAATAGTGATGCTCTGACCGAACTTGATCTCCTTATTAGATAAAGCTTCTCTCTTAATCCATCTATGTGGGGCTTTTAGGCCGCATACTGTGCATCCCAAAGCACGGTGAACCTCACTGGTGCCCGTTATCCCCCGGTGGGGGATGCGCGCTTAAAGGTCTGGAATAAAACGATAACCGTTTTCATTTTCATGTTAATCTTGAAATCATGGATAGCCCAATAAGACCGGCATTTGCCGCAAATTGCATCTATTTGGACAACGCAGCGACCACTGCAGTAGACCGTCGCGTGCTCGATGCGATGTATGGGGTCATGGCTCAAGGGCACATTGGCAATGCTCATGCCCGCCATCACGTGTTTGGCGCCGCCGCTCACAACAGCGTGGAAGCTGCTCGTCGGCAGGTTGCCGATGCTATCGGTGCTGAAGCCGGCGAGATTGTCTTCACTTCCGGGGCGACCGAAGCGAATAATCTGGCTATCAAAGGAATTGCGGCGCATTTAAGATCTGTTGGTAAGACGCACATTGTCACCTCTGCTGTTGAACATGCCAGCGTTTTAGAGCCTTTGCGCGAGCTCGAATCACAAGGCTTTCAACTAACAGTGCTCGGTGTGAAGCCGTGCGGAATGATTGAAGCCGACATGATTGAACGCGCCTTGCGACCGGAGACCGGTTTGGTTTGCGTTCAAGCCGTCAACAACGAAGTCGGCGTCATTCAGCCCATAGAAGAAATCAGCGAAATGCTGAAAGGGCGAGACATTCTCTTCCACTGCGATGCAGCGCAGGCGCTCGGTAAGACAAAGTTTGATGTTTCGAATCGAGTCGACTTTGCCAGCCTTTCTTCGCACAAAATCTACGGGCCGCAGGGTGTTGGTGCGTTGTATGTAAGAGCGGACAAGAAGCATCTTATCGAGCCTGTTAATAGAGGCGGCGGGCAAGAATCGGGTTTGCGATCGGGCACCATGCCGACCGCGCTTTGTGTTGGATTCGGCAAAGCCTGCACGCTTTTGGAAGATGATAGCCAGCACCTGCGAGGTCTGCGCTGGACTTTCTTGAATCGCTTGAGCTGGCTGAAACCGACGGTATACGGGCATTCACATCCCGAGTGGAATGTGCCGGGAATTCTCAGCATTCGCTTTAAAGGAATTGAGACAGAAACATTGATCATGGCTTTGCCTGATCTGGCGTTTGGCGTAGGTGCTGCTTGCAGCAGCGGCGGTGCAAAGCTGTCGCATGTTGTGCGTGCCACCACAGGCAGTGAGCAAGCTGCGCGTGAGAGTCTGCGCATCTCTTTTGGTCGTTTTACCACACAACAGGAAATCCGCAGGGCTGCCGATTTGATAATCGAAGCAGTGGAAGAAATCAGAGAACTTCAAGGAGTCGCTTAGATGAAGATCGCATTCGTTGGTAAAGGTGGATCGGGCAAAAGCACGCTTTCTTCCTTGTTTATTCGCTATCTGCAACAGGTGCGTAAGCGCAATGTGCTCGCCATAGATGCCGATTTGAATATGAACTTGGCTGGTTTGCTCGGTGTCAAGGTTGATGAGCAAGCGTTGATGGCGCGTCCTGAAGTGGCTGAGTCGATTCGAACGTTCCTCAAGGGCGAAAACAAGCGTGTAAGTGACGTGTCCAAGTTTTTGCCGACCACCCCGCCGGCATCGGGTTCCAACCTTGTGCGCTCCGCACAGGAGCCGGGCTTGCTGCCCTTCAGTGTGCCTGTTTCAGAATCACCGGTCGTGAGTTTGCTCACAGTCGGGTCATATGACAAAGAAGGCATCGGGCAAACTTGCTATCACTCGCACCTTTTCGTCGCGGAGAATATTCTGTCGCACACCGTCACGTCACCGGACTTTACCATCGTTTGCGACATGGTTGCCGGTACCGATGCTTTTGCTTACTCGATGCACTTGCAGTTCGACGCGATCGTTTTGATCGCAGAGCCGACTCCTGAATCAACCGAGGTGTGCAAGCTCTACATGGATCTCGCGCGTCAGTCGGGTGTGGACCAGCTCATTCATCTGGTCGGCAACAAAGTTGAAGACGCCGATGACATCGAATTCATCAGCAAGACCGTCGATAAGAAACTGCTTGTCTCTGTGCCAGCTATGCCGAAGTTGAAGAAGGCACGTCAACGCGGCGAAGTCGTCGGTGGGGAGCTCCTTGATCCCACGTTGACTCAAATCATGCGCATCATCGAGAACGAGGCGCAAACGCCTGCTATCAGCCCGGCGCAACGCTTGGAGATGCTTCACGCATTGCATTTGAAACTGAACGAAAAACAGTGGGTCAAGCAAGGCTATGGCGACCTCGCTAGTCAGATTGACCGTGATTTTCAGTACCTTCCTCAGTTAGCGGGTGCAGTCTAATGACGAGGGTCGAAACGCGAAAAGACAATTCTGCTGAGGCTGAGTCTAGTGGGAGCGTTGAGCAAGAATTGAAAGCGCGACCCGATCAGTGTCTCGCGGACGATTTACAAAAGACAATCGATCGCGCCAGACCTAAAGTCACACCGGCCATGCACCCGGCGATCAGACGTTTTCTCCAAAATGACAAACTGGTTTTCTCGTTGGTAGACGGGCTGGGCTCGCCGCTCAATGTGATTTTTCCTCGGCACATCGAGGAGACGATTGGGCGTTTCGAACAGGTCTATAGAGAGCGCCAACTGCAAGGAACGATCTTTTATACTTCAAAACCTAACAAGGCTCTCGCCCTTAAGAAGCAAGCGTCGACAACAAAAGTTGGTTTGGACGTTTCCTCTGAAGGTGAGCTGAAGAGCGCTTTGGCTAGCGGCTTTCACCCTGAGCGCCTTGAGGCGACCGGGCCGAAGAACATCGACTATCTTGCGCTTGCGATACAGCAAAACGTGCTTATCAATGTCGACAATTTCACCGAGTTGAAGCAAATTGCACAGATGAGCAGGTATTCTCCGCGAGGGAAGAAGCCGCGTGTACTTGTGCGTCTCGACGGTTTTGAGCCTGGGCGTGTGAAATTTACCGCCCAAGATAGTGCGTTCGGAACATCCGTTAAAGATGCGCCTGCAATTATTGATTTTCTTGTTGAACACAAGGACGCGATTGATTTCCACGGATTCTCATTCCATTTCAATGCGGGCGATTACATTCGCCGACCTCCCGCAATCGAGACTTGCCTGCAGTTGACTTTCCGGTGTATGGAATTAGGGCTAAATCCTCGTGGTATCGATATCGGCGGTGGCTATAGGATTCGTTATGCTGCGGAGCAGGACGAGTGGAATGCGTATGTTGAAGAGTTGAAGTCTTCGGTGCTGGGCAATCGCGACTCACTTACGTGGAACGATTCCGGGCTGGGCTACCATCGTGAAGATGGAGTGCTCAAGGGGGCTCCCAACTTCATGGAGCATTATCATAAGAATGATGGACACGAAGACTTTTCGTCGG